>JAXDHJ010000017.1:0-9835 GCA_034664565.1 Solirubrobacteraceae bacterium | reverse complement strand
GGCTTGCGCCGGACCGCCTCGGTCAGCTGACCGCCCTCGTCGTAGCCGATGTAGCCAGGGGGGGACCCGACCAGCCGGGAGACGGCGTGCTTCTCCATGTACTCGGACATGTCGATCCGGGTCATGGCGTCCTCGTCGCCGAAGAGGAACTCGGCCAGGGTGCGGGCGAGCTCGGTCTTGCCGACCCCGGACGGGCCGAGGAAGACGAAGGAGCCGGTCGGGCGCTTGGGGTCCTTGAGGCCGGCCCGCGAGCGGCGGATCGCCTTGGAGACGACCTCGATCGCCGGGTGCTGGCCGATGACGCGCTTGTGGAGCTCCTCCTCCATGCGCATGAGCTTCGCCGTCTCGGCCTCGGTCAGCTTGAACACGGGGATGCCGGTCCACATCGAGACGATGTCGGCGATCTCCTCCTCACCGATCGACGGGCGCTCGGCACCGGTCTCCCCGGCCTCCCAGCGCTCCTCGAGCTCGCGCTTCTGGTTGGTCAGGCGCCGCTCCTTGTCGCGGAGGTTGGCCGCCTTCTCGAACTCCTGGGCCTCGATGGCGGCTTCCTTCTCGCGCCGGGTGGTCTCGATGTCCTGCTCGAGCTCCCGGTTGGCCGGCGGGGCGGTCATCGACTTGATGCGCATCCGCGAGGCGGCCTCGTCGATCAGGTCGATCGCCTTGTCGGGGAGGAAGCGGTCGGAGATGTAGCGGTCGGCCAGCTCGCCGGCGGCGGCCAGGGCCTCGTCGGTGATGGTCACCTTGTGGTGCTGCTCGTAGCGGTCGCGCAGCCCCTTGAGGATCTCCACCGTCTGCTCGACCGTCGGCTCGTCGACCCGGATCTGCTGGAAGCGGCGCTCGAGGGCGGAGTCGCGCTCGAGGTACTTGCGGTACTCGTCGAGAGTGGTGGCACCGATGGTCTGGAGCTCTCCTCTGGCCAGTGCCGGCTTGAGGATGGAAGCGGCGTCGATCGCGCCCTCGGCGGCTCCGGCACCGACGAGGTTGTGGAGCTCGTCGATGAAGAGAATGATGTCGCCCCGCTGGGTGATCTCCTTCATCACCTTCTTGAGGCGCTCCTCGAACTCGCCGCGGTACTTCGAGCCGGCGACCAGGGCCGCCAGGTCGAGGGTGTAGATCTGCTTGTTCTTGAGGAGCTCGGGCACGTCGGAGTTGGTGATCCGCTGGGCCAGGCCCTCGACCACCGCGGTCTTGCCGACCCCGGGCTCACCGATGAGGACCGGGTTGTTCTTGGTCCGGCGGGAGAGGATCTGCATGATCCGCTCGATCTCGGTCTCCCGGCCGACGCACGGGTCGAGCTTGCCCTCGGAGGCGAGCTTGGTCAGGTTGCGCCCGAACTGGTCGAGCAGCTTGGAGGACTTCTTGCCCTCGCCGGTGGCCGCGCTCCCGGCGGCGGCACCCGCGCTCTGTCCCTGGCGGCGTCCACCCGGGCCGGAGAGCATGCGGATGACCTCGTTGCGGATCTTCTCCGAGTCGGCGTCGAAGTCGAGCAGGATGCGGGCGGCGACGCCCTCGTTCTCGCGGACGAGGCCGAGCAGGATGTGCTCGGTGCCGATGTAGTTGTGCCCCAGGGAGAGCGCCTCGCGGAGGGCGAGCTCGAGGACCTTCTTGGCCCGCGGGGTGAAGGGGATCTGTCCGGAGGTGACCTCCTCGCCGGAGCCGACGATGCGCACGACCTGGGCGCGCACCCGCTCGACGGTGATGTCCAGGCTCTCTAGCACTCGCGCGGCAAGACCCTCTTCCTCGCGCAGCAGCCCGAGCAGGATGTGCTCGGTGCCGATGTAGTTGTGCTTGAGCGTCCGCGCTTCCTCCTGCGCGAGAACGACCACCTGCCTGGCTCGCTCTGTGAATCGCTCGAACATCGGTTGAGTCCTTCCTACCGGCAGTGCCTAGTGTCTCGCTGGTGTTGGTCTGAGCGTGGTGGGGACGCGCGAGCGCCCCGTCTTGCTCATCTGTTCGGCTGCGGCCGCCGAAAGGATGAGTGATCGGGAAAAAGAGTTCGCCGCGCAAGGGGAAGTCTACCAATCGCGCAGGACCCGCCGTTGCCCTCGGGGATGCCCGCCCGCGGCGCGCCGGAAACCCCTGGTCAATCGCGCATGGCCGGAAAGAGCACGACCTCGCGGATCGACCGGCGCCCGGTCAGGACCATGACCAGCCGATCGATCCCCAGGCCGACCCCCCCGGTCGGGGGCATGCCCTGCTCCAGGGCGGCGAGGAAGGCCTCGTCGAAGGGCTGGGCCTCCTCCTCACCGGCCTGGGCCTCGGCCCGCTGAGACTCGAAGCGCCGGCGCTGCTCGTCGGGGTCGTTGAGCTCGCTGAAGGCGTTGGCGATCTCCATTCCTCCGGCGTAGGCCTCCCACCGCTCGACCAGGCCCGGCTCGGTGCGGTGGGCCTTGGCGAAGGGCGAGAGCTCGACCGGGTAGTCCATGACGAAGGTCGGCTCGATGAGCTCGGGCTCGACGTGCCGGGAGAGGAGGTCGTCGACCAGGCCGGCCCACCGGCGCCCTGCGGCCGGAGCATCGAGGCCGGCGGCGGTGATCGCCGCGGCCAGCGCCCCGGCCTCGCGGTGCTCGACGACGTCGATGCCGGTGGCCCGCGAGATCGCCGCCCGCAGGGTGACGCGGCGCCACGGGGGCGAGAAGTCGATGGCCGCCGCCTCCGGCAACGCCGCGGCCGCGGCGCCGACCACCAGCTCGAGGCGGCGCGCCTCGTCCTCGTAGTCGGCGTAGGCCTCGTACCACTCGACCATGGTGAACTCCGGGTTGTGCTTGGGCGAGAGGCCCTCGTTGCGGAAGTCCTTGCCGAGCTCGTAGACGCGCTCGAGGCCGCCGACGATGCAGCGCTTCAGGTAGAGCTCGGTGGCGATGCGCAGGAACAGGGTCCGGTCGAGCGCGTTGTGGCGGGTGGTGAACGGCCGGGCCAGGGCCCCGCCGTAGAGGGGCTGGAGCACCGGTGTCTCCACCTCGATGAAGCCGTCGTCGTCGAGCGAGCGGCGCACCGCCGCCACCACCCGGGCGCGGGCGAGGAACAGGGACCGGGTCTCGGGGTTGGCCATGAGGTCGAGCTCGCGCCGGCGGAAGCGGGTCTCGACGTCGGTCAGTCCGGAGTGCTTGTCCGGAGGCGGGCGCAGCGACTTGGCGAGCACGGTGAAGCCGGTGACCCGCAGGGAGAGCTCCCCCCGACGGGTGCGCATGGCGCACCCGTCCACGCCGATCAGGTCGCCGAGGTCGAGGCCGACGAGCCGGTCGAAGTCCTCCCGGCCGAGCACGTCGACCCGGGCGTGGAGCTGGATCCGGCCGGACCGGTCGACCAGGTCGAGGAAGGCGGCCCGGCCCTGGCCCCGGCGGGCGGCCAGCCGGCCGGCCACCCGATGGGAGACTTCGGTCTCCTGCGCGGGCTCGAGGGCCTGGTGGCGGACCGCCACCTCGGCGATCGGCTCGACGCCGGGGAACGCCGGGGGGAAGGGGTCGATTCCGTCGGCCCGCAGCCGATCGAGCTTGGCCCGGCGGACGGCGAGCAGGTCCCCGAGCGCGTGCTCTTCGCCGCTCATCGCGGCGAGCCAGCGGTCACGCTACCTGAGCCCGACCTCGATCTTGGTGATCTTGAGCTTCCGCGCCGGGCCCCGCGGGACCTGGACCGAGACCTCGTCGTTGCGCCGGCGGCCGAGGAGCGCCCGCCCGACCGGCGACTCGTTGGAGAGACGGTTCTCCGCCGGCTTGGCCTCGGCGGAGCCGACGATGGTGTACCTGACCGACTTGCCGGTCTTCTCGTCCTTGACGTGGACGACCGAGCCGACGGCGACCACGTCGGTGGAGAGATCCTCGGGCTCGATGACCGTGGCCATGCGGATCTTCTCCTGCACGTTGGCGATCCGCGCCTCGAGCATCGCCTGCTCGTTCTTGGCGTCGTCGTACTCTGAGTTCTCGGAGATGTCCCCGAACTCCCGGGCCTCCTTGATCCGCTCGGCGACCTCGCGCCGCTTGTCCGTCGAGAGGTGCTCGAGCTCGGTCTTGAGCTTCTCGAGCCCTTCGGGGGTGAGGATTACGTCCTTTGCCATGTGAGCCTCGGTCGGCGTTTCGGTGCCAAAGCGCAGAAAAACCCGCTCGCCCAGCGGGATTTCGTCGCTCGGCCAGCGAGCGAGCGAGCGCCGCAGTATAGCTGGGCGCGGCGCGCTCTCATACCGCGCTCACCGCACGGCGGCGAGGCCTTCCGGATGGCCGAGGACGGCGCGGGCCTCGGCGGTCGAATCGCATCGGGCCAGGCGGTCGGCAGCCGGCGCCGGGGCGTCCAGGCGATGCAGATACCAGGGGTAGAACTTGCGCAGGTAGCGGGCCGCCCGCTCCTCCCCGAGATGCTCGACCGCCCGGTCGATCACCCAGTCGAGCTCGCCCAGGACCTCCGCCCGGGTTGGCTCGTCCTCCCGGCGGCCGAGTGCCTGCTCGAAGAGCCAGGGGTTGCCGAGCGCCCCGCGGGCCAGCATGACCGCCGCCGCCCCGGTCTGCTCGTGGGCAGCGCGCACCGCCTCGGCGCTGCGCATGCCGCCGCTGAGGATGACCGGCGCGTCGAGGGTGCGCACGAGCTCGGCCGCCAACTCGTAGTCGGGGCGGCCGGCGTGGTGGACGGCGGCCGAACGCGGATGGAAGGAGATCCCCGCCACCCCGGCCTCGTCGACCAGGCGCCGCGCCAGATGAAACCCGTCCCGGTCCCCGGTGCGCAGTCCGGAGCGGAGCTTGACGGTGACCGGCAGGCCGCTCCCCTCGGCCGCCGCCCGGGCCACGGCCAGGGCCCGCGCGGGGTCGCCGAGGAGGGCGGCCCCGGCGCCGGTCTTGCACACCTTGGGCACGGGGCAGCCCATGTTCAGATCGATCAGATCGGCCCCGGCGGCAGCCACCGTCGCCGCCGCCGAGCGCATCACCTCGGGGTCGCTGCCGAAGAGCTGGATGGCCACCGGACCCGGCCGCTCGTCGGGGTGGATGCGCAGCAGCTCTGTGCAGGTCCGCTCGTTGCGGTAGTGGACGGCGTGGCTGGAGACCATCTCCGAGAACACCAGCCCCGCCCCGTGGCGGCGAGCCTGGAGGCGGACGAACCAGTTGCCGATCCCGGCCAGCGGCGCCAGCACCACCCGGTTGGGGATCTCCATCCCACCCAGGGTCCAGGAATCGGTCAGGGAGGCCATGCCTCCACAGTAACGGCCGTCCCGTCCCGGCTCGGCTAGAGGTTGCGCCCGTGGATCAGGCGCAAACCCTCCAGGGTCAGCAGGTCATCGACCCGGTCGATCGACTCGGCGAAGGGGACGATGGCGTGGGCCAGGCCGCCGGTGGCGATGGTCGGCACCCGGCTGCCCAGCTCGGCCCGCAGGCGGGCGACGATCCCGTCCACGGCGGCGGCGAATCCGTAGACCACCCCGGATCGAATGGCGTCGACCGTGGTCTTGCCGATCAGCGATCGCGGCTCCCCGAGATCGATCTTCGGCAACTTGGCCGCCCGCGAGCTCAGGGCGTCGAGGGAGATCTCCACCCCGGGGGAGATGATCCCCCCCAGGTACTCGCCCTCTGCCGAGACGGCGTCGTAGGTGATGGCCGTGCCGAAGTCGACGACGATGCACGCCGACCGGAAGAGCTCGTAGGCGGCAACCGCGTTGACCAGGCGGTCGGCCCCGAGCTCGCGGGGGTTGTCCATGCGGATGGGCATGCCCGTGCGCAGTCCCGGCCCCACCACCGGCATCTCGTGGCCGAGATAGCGGCGGGCGGTCTCCGCCCATCCCGGGGCGAGCTCGGGCACCGTCGAGGAGACGATCGACGCCTCGATCTGCTCGAGGCGCATCCCCCGCAGCTCGAGCAGGTTGCTCAGGGCGGCGCCGAGCTCGTCGGCCGTCGACTCCCGCACCGTGGCGAAGCGCCAGTGCTCGAGCAGCTCGCTTCCCCGGTAGGTGCCGAAGTGGGTCTGGGTGTTGCCGACGTCGACGACCAGTAGCACGCCGACCGCATTATGCTCGCCGGCCGTCCCGGCGGCCCGGCGAGGCCGCCTGGGGTAGGCACGGCTCAGCTGAGGGTCAGCGGTGGGCCGGCGAGCCTGACCCCCTCGGTCAGCGCCAGCGCCGCCAGGGCCTCGGCCAGGCTCGCTCCGGCCGGCGTGCGCAGGTCGAAGTCGAGCTCGAGCAGGGGGATGAGCACGAAGCGGCGGGCCAGCACCTGCGGGTGGGGAAGGGTCAGCCGGGGCGAAGCGTGCTCGAGGTCGCCGAGGAGGAGGATGTCGATGTCGATCGGCCGGGGTCCGTCCTTCCGACCCCCGGCCCGGCGCCCGAGCTCCGCCTCGATCGCCTTGGCCGCATCCAGAAGCTCGAGCGGGCCGAGCTCGGTCTCGATCCGCAGGCAGGCGTTCAGGAACGACGGCTGGTCGGGCACGGCGCCGACCGGATCGGTGTCGTAGGTCGACGAGGACGCCAGCGCCACGATCCCCCGGGCCCGCAGCCGGGCCACCGCCGCCTCGAGGCTGGCCCGGCGCTCGCCGAGGTTGGAGCCGAGCCCGAGGTAGCCGATCAAGTCAGCCGGTCAGGGTCACGTGGCGGCTGAGCGTGGTCGGACCGAGACCCTGTCCCAGCACCTGGACCGAGAGCCTGAGGGTGAGGCGGTGGCGCTGGCGCAGCAGGGTGACGCCCTTCTTGTAGAGGTGGACGGTGAAGTGCCTGGTCCCGTTCTTGACCCCGAACAAGGTTGTGCGCCCGAGCCGGACCGCCGGGCTTCCATGGTCGAGATCGGCGACGAGCCGCGACTGCGGGGTGGTGACGAGGACCTGGGCACGGATCGCCGTCCCCCGCTGGGGGGAAGCCGCCCGGAGCATGGTGGCGGCGGCGGGGAAGCGGGGATAGGGGAAGGTCGTCGTCGTCGGGGTGGTCGCGGTCGGGGTCGACGTCGAGGTCGGGGTCGTGGTGGTGGTGGTGGCCGCCGCGACCACCACCGTGCCCGACATCGCCTCCCCGTGTAGTGCGCAGTGGAAGGTGTAGGTCCCCGGCGCGTCGAAGCGGCAGCTGCCGCTCCAGGCCGCCAGCTGGGGCTGCGCGGGCAGCGGGGGCGCCGGCCCGACGGAGTAGCCAGACGGCGCCGTCCTCTGGGTGCAGGCCGACGGCTGGGCCCCGGTGAACACCGCGTTGTGGGAGCTGTTGCCGGTCGGATAGGCGAAGTCGACGGTGCCGCCCGGCGTGATGCTCACCGTGGTCGACTGGGTCCCGGTGGCGTACCAGAAGTGGCCCATGAAGAAGTCACCGCCGTCGACGGCGGTGAACGACGCCGTCGTCCCCTGGGCCTGCGCCGAGCCGAGCGACGGGACGACCGCCACGGCGGCCCCGGCCAACCCGACACAGATCAACAGCACCAGCCTGCGCACGGCCGCTCCTCTCACTCGTTTCCTCTGGACAAGCATGCCACGCCCTGCCCGGTCGCGGGGCGGTTTTATTCGGGCGGCTCGCGCCACACCTCGACCGAGACCTGCTCGACCGGGAGGGGGATCGGCGGCTCCGGCTTGGCCGCCTTGACCCAGACCGCCTCGGCGGCGAAGTCCTCGATCAGGCGATCGGCGATCGCCGTGCACAGCCGCTCGAGGGTCCGGTAGGTCCGCTGCTGGGAGACGAGGGCGACCAGCTGGCACACCTCCGCGTAGTCGACGGTGTCCTCGATGCGATCGGTCTCGGTCGCCGCCGACTCACCGACGTCCATGGTGATGTCGAAGAGCAGACGCTGCCCGACCTCGCGCTCGGCGGCGCCGATCCCCACGTGGGTGTAGAGCGAGAGCCCGGCGATCTCCACCGTGACCCCGGTGCGCATGCCGGAGTCCTCGTCGGGCTCCTCGTCGTCATCGGAGTCCCGCCACGGCGGACCGTGGTCTAGCTCGTCGGCGTCGTCGGGCTCCATCGCCCGCTGACCGTAGCAGCCACCATGACCAGCGCGTCCCTCACCGGGGCCACGTCGTGGACCCGGAACACGCTGGCCCCCCGCTCGAGGGCCATCACGTTGGTGGCGATCGTCCCGCCCAGCCGGTCGCCGCTCGGCCTCCCGCTCACCTTGCCGAGGAAGGACTTGCGCGAGGTGCCGATGACGATCGGCCGCCCCAGGGTGCACAGCTCGCCCAGGCGCCGGAGCAGCTCGAGGTTGTGGGCCACCGTCTTGCCGAAGCCGATTCCCGGGTCGAGCATGATCCGGCCCTCGGGGACGCCCTCGCTCACCGCCCAGTCGAGGCGCTCCTCGAGGAAGGCCCGTACGTCGTCGACCACGTCGTCGTAGCGGGGGTCGCGCTGCATGGTCCGGGGCTCGCCCTGCATGTGCATCAGGCAGCACCCCGCCCCCCAGTCAGCCACCAGGCCGGCCAACTCCGGATCGAAGCGGAAGGCGCTGATGTCGTTGACGTACCGTGCTCCGGCGGCCAGCGCCGCCTCGGCCACCGTGAGCTTGGTGGTGTCGATGGAGATCGTCGCCCGTAGGCCGGCCCGGACCAGCCCCTCGACCACCGGGACCACCCGCTCGCGCTCGAGCGCCCGGTCCACCGGGAGGGCTCCGGGTCGCGTCGACTCCCCGCCGACGTCGATGATGGCCGCCCCGTCGCGCTCCAGGGCCAGGCCGTGGGCGACCGCCGGCCCGGTCTCGACGAAGAGGCCGGTGTCCGAGAAGGAGTCGGGCGTGACGTTGAGCACGCCCATGATCACCGGATCGGGCACCCGCCCATCATCGCCCAAAGCGGGGCCCGGGCGGGGCGGGAGCTGGACGCCGGGCGGCGAGCGGGGCGGGACGCGGGAGTCGGGGGTCGGGAGTCGGGGGTCGGGGCGGCGCTCAGCAGCTGGCGCAGTGCCAGGCGATCGGTCCGAGGCCGGGAAAGCCGAGGGCCTCGGCGGTGGCGCCGGTGAGATCCCACTCCCGGCCGACGATGTAGGGGCCGCGGTCGATCACCGGGACGCGAAGGGTTCGTCCTCCGTAGGTGAAGTCGATCAGGGTGCCGCACGGGGCGGTCTTGTGGGCCACGCCGATCTGGAGGCGGCCGAGCAGGCCGCCGCAGGCCAGCCCGAGGCCGTAGTCGGTGAACACCGAGGCGACGCTGACCATCTGCCCGGTCTTCGGCTCGGCCACCCAGGGGAGGAGCCCGGCGAAGTTGGCGGCATCGGCGCTCAGCTTGCGGGCGTGGGCCTGAACGGCGTACATCTGCTGGAGCTCGGCCCGCACCTGGTCATCCGACGGTGCCCCCGGCGAGATCCCGGCGGCGCGGAAGGCGGCGGGAATGGGGTGGGCCGGCGGCGGAGTCGGCGACCCGCTGGCCTTGGCCGTCGCGCGCCTACCGGTCCGCCGGGCGCCGGTCGTCTTCACCGGGGCGGGGCCGGACGCCGCACTGCTGCCGCCCGCCGCGGTCTGGGCTGGGCCGACGGCTGCCTGATCGGAGGTCGGGGCCGCCGTCCTGGCGGCGGCGCCGCCGCAGCCGCCGACGGCCAGCGCCATGATGAGAGCCGCGATCGAGCGGTGCGCCATCGGAACTCCGAACCACTCCGCCCCGGGGGGCTCAGGTCAGCTCGGGTTGCTCGGGATCGCTGCCGCGAAGCTCGGTGGTGCCCCCGGCCAGGCCCGGCCGGGGAAGGGGCCGGGGGGCGTCGCGCGGGCGGTCGGGCGCCGCCGCCGGCGAGGAGGTGCTGGGCGGAAGCTTGACGGCGGCCGGGGTCTCGTCGGGGAAGACCTCGGCTTCGGTCTTGCCGGCGAGGAGGCCTTCGAACTGGTGCTTCTCGATCGTCTCGCGGCGGACGAGGATGTCGCTGATCGAGTCGAGGTGGTCGCGATGCTCGGTGAGGATGCCCCGCGCCCGC
>JAXDHJ010000016.1:0-12948 GCA_034664565.1 Solirubrobacteraceae bacterium | reverse complement strand
AGCGACGACGAAGTCGAGGCGGCGGCCCGGGTGGCCGCCATCCACGACATGATCGCCGGCCTGCCCGACGGCTACGACACCGTGGTCGGCGAGCGGGGCTACCGCTTCTCGGGCGGGGAGAAGCAGCGGATCGCCATCGCCCGGACCGTGCTGCGCAACCCGCCGGTCCTCGTGCTCGACGAGGCGACCAGCGCCCTCGACACCCAGACCGAGCGAGCCGTCCAGGAGGCCCTCGACCGCCTGTCCCGCGACCGCACGACGATCACCATCGCCCACCGGCTCTCGACGGTCCGCGACGCCGACCAGATCGTCGTCCTCGACGGCGGACGGATCCTCGAGCGGGGGACCCACGACGAGCTGCTCGAACGGGGCGGCCAGTACGCGGCCCTCGTCGCCCGCGACGGCGCCTTCCTGGCCTCCGGGGACGCCGAGCGGTAGCTTTCGGATCCATGGCCTCGCTGGAAGCAGAGATGCTGGCGTTCATCCGCCGGGGGGTGGATCACCACGCGGAAAGCTGTCCCATGGCCCCGCGGGCGATCCTCCTCAACCCGGGCAACCACGAGCTCTTCGGTTGGGACGAGCTCTGGGGGATCCCCGTCGTGCCCGACGATCGGGTCGCCCCCAAGCGCTTTCGCATCGACTGCGACGGCTCGGCCTTCGGGATCGAGAGCGAGGTGGCGGAGATGATCGCCACCGAGCAGCCGCTCGAGCTTCCCATGGCCCCGGTCGGGCCGCGCGAGACCGAGCCGACGGCGGCCGGCCGCCGCCGCCGCCGCTGAGCACCCGGCCGGCCGAGCGCCGGCCCGACTTCTGCGGCGCCGAGCCCGACGCGGCCCGGACACGGCTCCGGAAAAGGACTACCGGTGTCGCTCGATGAGCTCGATCCGGTAGCCGTCGGGGTCCCGGACGAAGCAGAGCCGGGAGCCGCCCTCGCGCAGCGAATACGGAGGCTTCTCCGGCTGGATGTCGTGGTCGGCGAGCCGGGCCAGGGTGCCGTCGAGGTCATCGACGGTGAGGGCGATGTGGTTGTAGCCGGTCCCGAGCTCGTACTCGTCGACGCCGTGGTTGTAGGTCAGCTCGAGCCGGGGTCCGTCGCCGGGGAGGCCCATGAAGACGTTGATCGCCTCGTCGCGGATGTCCATCCGCCGGAGCTCCTCGAACCCGAGGGCCTGATAGAAGGACACCGAGCGGTCGATGTCGCCGATGCGGTAGCAGGTGTGGATGAGTTCCATGGGGCAGAGGCTACGCGACCGGGATCTGGCGTCGCCCCCCGCGACGTGAGAGCATCCCCGGCGATGATCGTCGAGCGCTCGATGAACCAGCAGTTCCTCTCCAACACCTATCTCGTCTGCGACCACGAGGGCGGCGCCGGGCTGATCGTCGACGCCGGAGGTCCGGTCAAGCCGCTGATCGCCGCGGCCGATCGGCTCGGGGTCGAGCCGAGCCACGTGCTCCTGACCCACCACCACCACGACCACGTCAGCGAGCTCCCGGCCCTGATCGGCCGGTGGCCGAAGGCGGCGGCGCTGATCCACCCGCTCGAGCTCGACCGGGTCAGCGCGGCCACCGGGACCATCGAGGCCGGCCAGCGGCTGGCCGTCGGCGAGCTCGACATCCGCCCGCTGCACACCCCGGGCCACACCGCGGGCATGCTCTCGTTCCTGGTCGACCACAACGGGGAGCTGGCGGTGTTCACCGGCGACACCCTGTTTCGCAACTCGGTGGGCGGGGTCCGGGCCCCGGGGCACACGAGCTACCAGGACCTCAAGGACTCGATCATGGGGACGCTGATGGAGCTCGATCGGCGCACCGTCGTCCATCCCGGCCATACCGAGCCGACGACGGTGGCCCAGGAGTGGGAGACCAACTCCTTCATCCGCGTCTGGCGTGGCCTCGACCGGGAGGGGCAGGGGCATTGTCGGGCGATGGGCGAGCCGGCGACCCTGGTGCTGTGGGGCGACGACTACGACGGCGGCCACAAGGCGTGGATCCGCTGGCCCGACGGGCGCGACGACATCGTCCCGGGCTCGCAGGTCAAGCGCGCCTGACCCCGGGCCGCCCGCCACCGGGCGGGAGGCGACCGCCTAGTCTTGGTCCTCGAGTGGCTCGCGATCAGATCCCGACCTCGCGCGTGCGGCGCTCGGCCAAGGTCGGGCGGCTGGCGGCCGGGCAGGCGGCCAGGCAGCTGGGGACCCGGGCGGCCAACATGACCCGCGACGAGGAGGCCGCGCGGGCGGCCCTCGACCGCCGCCAGATCGAGACCGCCCAGCAGATCGTCACCGCCCTGGGGACGATGAAGGGCGCGGCGATGAAGCTCGGCCAGGTGATGTCCTTCCTCGACGTCGGCCTCGTCCCCGAGGAGTACCGGGAGGAGTTCCAGCGCAAGCTCGGTGAGCTCCGGGACGCGGCGCCGAAGGTCTCGTTCGCCAAGATGAGCAAGGTCATCGAGGCCGAATACGGCGAGCCGCTCGGCGAGGTGTTCGCCGAGTTCGACCCCGAGCCGCTCGCCGCCGCCTCGATCGGCCAGGTCTACCGGGCCCGCCTCCACGACGGGCGGGAGGTGGCGGTCAAGGTCCAGTACCCGGGGGTGGCGGCCGCGGTCCGCTCGGACATGCAGAACCTGGGGATGATCATGCGGCTGATGAAGCGGGTGGCGCCCGGCCTCGACGCCCGGGCCATCGCCCGGGAGATCCGCGAGCGGATCGGCGAGGAGCTCGACTACGAGCTCGAGGCGTCCAACCAGCGGGCGATGGCCCGGATCTTCCGCGACCACCCGTTCATCCTCGTGCCGGCGGTGGTCGGCGAGCTCTCGCGCGAGCGGGTGATGGTCAGCGAGTACGTCGACGGCCTCGGCTTCGAGGCCCTCAAGGACGCCCCGCAGGAGGAGCGCGACCGGCTCGGGGAGATCGTCTTCCGCTTCTACTTCGGCTGCATGTACCGCCACCATCAGTTCTCCGGGGATCCCCACCCCGGGAACTTCATGCGCCTCGACGACGGGCGGGTCGCCTTCCTCGACTTCGGGCTCTACAAGCGGATCGAGGCCTCGGTCGCCGAGTTCGAGCTCGAGGCCCAGCGGATGACCGTGGCCGGGGACGGCGAGGCGCTGATCGCCCACCTCGCGGCCGGGGGCTTCCTGGCCGAGCCGGGCGGCTACGAGCCGGAGGAGATCCTCGCCCAGGCCCGCGACCTGACCTGGTGGTACACCGAGGACGGGGAGGTCGAGCTCCGCCCGGAGATCGCCACCCAGGTGGCCATCGACATGTCCGACCCGCGCTCGCGCCACTACGCCCAGATGCGCCAGGAGACGCTGCCCCCGGACCACGTGTTCGGCCGGCGGACGGAGATGCTCACCCTGGCGGTGATGAGCCAGCTCCGGGCCCGCGGGAACTGGCACCGCATCGCCCGGGAGTGGATGTTCGGCGAGCCGCCGGCCACCGACCTCGGCCGGGCCGAGGCGGCGTTCTACTCGCGCGCGGCCACGGCGTGAGCGCCGGCTGGCAGCGGGTCCATCCGCTGGCCCGCCTCGCCCTCCTCGGGCTCGCCGTCCTCGCCGCCTTCGCCGCCATCGCCCTGACCGGGCCCCTCTCGGGGGCGCGGGTCCGTGGCTGGCTCGGCGGAGGATCGGGCCTGCGGGCGGCCGTCGTCTTCGTCGCCCTCTACGCCGGCCTGACCGCCGCGTGCTTTCCCGGCCCGGTGCTCGCCGGGGTGAGCGGCCTGCTCTTCGGGACGCTCGAGGGGACGGTGCTCGCCCTCGGCGGCGCCGTCCTCGGGGCGGTGCTCGCCTTCACCTTGTCGCGCTCGGTCGCCGGCGACCTCGTCGCCCGGGTCGGCGGGCCGCGCCTGCGGCGCCTCTCGGCCTGGGTCGGGAGGCGGGGCTTCCGCTCCGTCCTCTACGCCCGGATCATCCCCGGGGCGCCGTACTCGGTGGTCAACTACGCGGCCGGCCTGACCCCGGTAGGCCTGCGCGACTTCGCCCTGGCCACGGCGGTCGGGGCCGCCCCGCGGACCTTCGCCTACACCGCGCTCGGCGGGAGCCTCCACGACCTGACGAGCCCGGCGGCCCTCGTCGCCTTCGGGCTGATCCTCGCCATGGCCGTGCTCGGGCTCGGACTCGGGGTCCGCGAGCACGGGCGGCCGGGCGCTGGGCGACATGCCGGGCCGGGAGGCCGGGCCGGCTCAGAGCAGCGCGGTCACGCAGATGATCCGGCAGGGGTGGCGGCGGAAGTTGATCACCGGGATGCCGGGGACACCGCTGAGCACGAGGCGGTGGACGGCGGGGAGGACGGTGGCCCGGAACCGGGGAGTACCGGTGCTGCAGTGGCTGGCCAGGGGCTGGAGCGCCGCGTGGGGGGCGCCGCCGCGGACGGCCCCGCACCCGGCGGTGAGGACGTCGATCACCAGGGCCTGGGGGCTGCTGTGGGCCTGGACCAGGAGGGGGTGCCCGGGCAGGGCGGGGAGACCGCAGAAGTGCGATCCCTGCGCGACCGGCCGGCCGTCGGGGAGGGTGGCGCGGATACTGGTGGTCTGGCACTGCTGCTTGCCCTTGGTGGTGAGCTTGAGCGAGTAGACCAGGCCCTTGGGGGTTCGGGCGGTCAAGGTCTGTGACGAGCCGCTGACGCCACATCCGGCGAGGACGAGCAGGGCGAGGAGGAGGAGGGCGCCGGGAGCGCGCCTGTGCCGGGTGTCGCGCATCGAGCCGGAGTCTAGGGCGTCGCCCGGCGCCAAGGCGCATCAGCCGCGGCGACCGCGGCCGGGGGTCAGAGCACCTGGATCTGGAGCAGGCTGGTCGAGCCGGGCCGGCCGGTGGGGAGGCCGGCGGTGATGCCGATCCGCTCGCCGGGCTCACACCAGCCGAGCTCGAGGACCCGGCGGGCGCAGTCGGCGATGAGCTCCTCGGTGACGTGGTGGCGGCGCATGGAGGCGGCCTGGACGCCCCACATGAGGCCGCAGCGCCGGACGGTCTCCTTGCCGGGCGAGAGGGCGTAGATCGGCACCTGGGGGCGGTGGGCGGAGACGAGGCGGGCCGAGCGGCCGGAGAGGGTGGGGATGACGAGGGCGCTGAGGTTGAGTTCCCGGGCGGCCACGCAGGCGCTGTGGGCGACCGTGTAGGCGGGGTCGCGGTCATCGCGGCGGACCCGCCGCTCGTTCCACTCCTCGTAGGAGGCGTACTGCTCGGCGTGCGCGGCGATGGCCGCCATCATCGCCACCGCGCCGACCGGATATGCGCCGACGGCGGTCTCCTGGGAGAGCATCACGGCGTCGGTGCCGTCGAGGATGGCGTTGGCCACGTCGGCGACCTCGGCCCGGGTCGGACGGCTGGAGGCGACCATGGAGTCGAGCATCTGGGTGGCGGTGATCGACGGTCGGGCGAGCTCGCCGGCCAGGCGCAGGAGCTCCTTCTGGACGATCGGCACCTCCTCGATCGGCAGTTCGATCCCGAGGTCGCCGCGGGCGACCATGACGCAGTCGGCGACCCGGAGGATCGCCTCGGCGCAGTCGACGGCCTCGGGCTTCTCGATCTTGGCGATCAACGGGAGGCGGGTGTGCTCGCGGACGACCTCGATGTCGGCCGGGCTGCGGACGAAGGACACGGCGACCATGTCGACCCCGGCGGCCTCGCCGAGGCGCAGGAGCTCGAGGTCCTCGGCCGGGACGGCCGAGAGCTCGACCACCGGGCCGGGGATGTTCAGGCCCTGGCGGGAGGCGACGGCCCCGCCGACCTCGATCTCGGCATCGAGCTCGCCGAGGCTCGGGCGGGTGGCTCGGACCCGCAGCCGGACGGCGCCGTCGGCCAGGTAGAGCACGGCGCCGGGCTCGAGGGCGCTGGCCATGCCGGGCCAGGACACCGACATTCGCCGGGAGTCGCCGGGGGCGTACTCGTCGGCGTCGAAGGTCAGGAGGTCGCCGACCTTGAGCTCGGCCAGGTCCTCGCGCAGGGCGCCGATCCGAAGCTTCGGTCCGGGGAGGTCCTGGAGGATGGCCACCGGGCGCCCGGCGCGGCCGGCGGCGTCGCGCACCAGCCGCACGGTGTCGGCGTGCTCCTCGGGGGTGCCGTGGGAGTAGTTCAGGCGGGCCACGTCCATCCCGGCCTCGACCAGGCGCACGAGCACCTCCGGCTCGCGCGACGCCGGCCCGATGGTGGCGACGATCTTCGTCCGGCGCATGCGTCCCCACGTTACTGACGGGGCTGTTGCGGAGCGGCCTCGCCTGCCCGGCCGGGCACGGGGGCCAGGGCGGCGGCGGCGGTCGGCCGGCGCCGGCCGACCGGGGCGGCCCTCAGAGTGCGACGAAGCGGCCGTCGACCTGGATCGGCTCGCCGTCGAGGCTGAGGCGCCCGCCCGGGCGCAGGTCGCAGATCAGGTCCCAGTGGAGGGCGGAGCGGTTGCGCCCGCCGGTCTCCGGATAGGAGCGCCCGAGGGCCAGGTGGACGGTGCCGCCGATCTTCTCGTCGAAGAGGATGGCGCCGCACGGGCGGGTGATGGCGAAGTTGGTGCCGATGCCGAGCTCCCCGATCCGCCGGGCCCCCGGGTCGGTGGCCAGGGCCCGCTCGAGATGGGGCTCGCCGTGGCCAGCCCGGGCGCCGACGACCTCGCCGTCGCGCAGTTCGAGCTCGACCTCCCCGATGTCGAGGCCGGGGGGAGCGGAGGGGACGGTGAAGCGGATGCGGCCGTTGGCCGAGCTCTCGTGCGGGCCGGTGAACACCTCGCCGCTGGGCATGTTGCGCCGCCCGTCGGAGTTCACCCACCGGCGCCGGCTCACATCGACGGTGAGGTCGGTCCCCTCGGCCTCGATCCGCAGCTCGTGCCCGGCGCTGAGCGGCTCGATCAGCCGGGCCTGGAACTCGCGCAGCCCGGCCCAGGCCAAGGCCGGGTGGGGCTGATCGAGGAACAGCGCCCCGGTGACGAAGGTCTCGAACTCGGCCAGGCCCATGCCGGCCCGCTGCGCCCCGGCCGCGGTCGGCCAGAGGGTGGTGCACCAGCGCGTCTTCATCACCGCGTCGCGGATCGGGGCGCGGGCGAGGTTGGCCCGGCGCAGGCGCTCGGGGTCGACATCGGTCAGGGCCCGGGGGTCGTCGGGGGCGTGGATGCCCAGCGTGCAGGCGGCCCTGCGCGCCTCGGCGAGGGCCAGCGGAGCGAACTCGTCGAGCTGCCAGTCGCGGGCGTGCTGGTAGAAGTCGGGGGTCTGGCCGGGCAGCTCGACACGCAGGAGCGGCCAGCCGCCGCGGGCCAGGACCGCCCGCTGGACCTCGAGGAGGAGGGGGGCGGCGAGCGTGCTCGAGCGCACGAGCACCTGCTCGCGCTCGACGACCTCGAGGCAGTAGCCGACCAGGAGGTCGGCGAAGGCGGCGGGGTCGGGGCGCGCGGCGCCGTCGGCCCTCGCCGCGGTCACGGCGCCTCGAGCTCGGGGAAGTGCTCGCGGCAGTGGTCGCGCAGGGTGGTGCGGATCCAGGCTCGCTCGGCTGGGGTGGCGGCCCGGAAGCGGGCGAGGAGCTCGCGCTGGCCCTCGAGGGGGACGCCGTGCACCTCCCAGGCAACGGCCAGGCGCTCGAAGAGGAACTCGACGGCACGCTGCCAGGCGTCCTCGCGCCCGCCGGCGGGCGCGAGGCGGCGGCCGCCGTGCACGGCGGCGTACTCGCGCCTGGTGGCCGCGGTCAGCGAACCCCGCAGGGCCAGCCGGTTGCCCTCGGCGTCCTCGTACTCGGCCGGGGCGGCCGAGATCCGGTCTCTCGCCCGCCCCCTACGCCCCACGGCGCCGCCCTTCGCCTCGGTCCCGCTGCCCGGCCCCGGGGTCAGGGCCGTCCCCCGCGGGTGCGCCCTGTGTCGCGGGGCGGGGCCTCGTGTGCAAGATGGCGTTCATCTACTCACCGCTGTGTATACTCGACTCTGGCCGGAATGAGGCCGGATTCGGTGTGAGCGTGTTCGCTCATCCGGGCTTTCAAATTGCGGCTGGGGAGAGACTCGAATGATCATGGGCATCAGGCACAACGGCGGCGCACGCCGCGGCAGAAGCGTTGGCATTGCCGGCCGAAGTGCTCTCGCCCTGACCGTGGCTGTGTTCTCGCTGGTCGTGGCGCCGTCGGCCTTTGCCGGTCTGGCCCTCGGGGTGGGGCCGACCTTCCCGACGCCGGTGGCGGTCGGCCAGACCAATGTTCCCGCCTCGCTTCAGCTCTCCAACGTGTCCACGCCCCCGGAGTCGGGCGGCACGGTCAGCGTGACCCAGATCATGCTCGTGCCGGCCTGCGGCAGCTCGGACCCCTCGACCGGAGACTGCCCGCTGGCCCAGGCCGACCCCGGCGTCTTCACCCTCAGCCCGACCGCGACGGGCGAGGCGGGCACGGCGTGCCAAGGGATCAACTTCGCCGTCACGGTGACCGATCCCGCCACCGGGCAGGTCCAGTTCGTACCGGTGGGCGGGGCGGCGGTCGTCCTCACCGCGCCGGGCACTCCGAACTCGGTCTGCCGCATCGACTTCACCGTCTCGGTCAACGCCGCGCCGGTCCACCCGAACACGATGTTAGGTCCGAACTCGCTTCGGACCTACGTCCTCGCCCGGGTCATCGCCAGCCCGTCGACGGCCCCCGCTCCCGCCCCGGAGACCGGCAACCAGCCGGTGTTGGTCAACAAGGCGGCGCCGGGCCTGACCACCACGGCCACCCCGACCGCACCCGCCGGGCAGCCCATCACCGACACGGCGCACCTGACCGCGGCGACCCCGCCGGGCCCGGCGCCGACCGGGACCATCACCTTCAACCTGTACGCCACCGCCGGCTGCGGCGGGGTGCCGGTGTTCACCTCGACGGTTCCGGTCAGCGGCGTCGGCGACTACACGTCGGCCCCGCCGTTCACGCCGACGGCTCCCGGGAGCTACTTCTGGACCGCCGCCTACAGCGGTGACGTCAGCAACGCCGCCGTCACCACGGCGTGCGGCGACAACAACGAGACGACGATGGTGACCAAGGCGGCCCCGGCCATCGTCACCGTCGCCTCGGGCCCGGGCCCCACCATCACCGACCGGGCGACCCTCTCGGGTGGCGTGAACCCGACCGGCTCGATCGTCTTCACCCTCTTCGGTCCCGACGACGCCACCTGCGCCCGGCCGGCGATCTTCACCTCGACGGTGCCGGTCAACGCGGGCAACGGCGGCTACACCTCGGGCGCCTTCACCGTGACCGCCCCCGGGACCTATCGCTGGGTCGCCGCCTACAGCGGCGACGCCGCCAACACCGCGGTCACCTCACCGTGCAACGCGGCCAACGAGGCGGTCAGCCTCCCGACGCCGGTCATCGCCGTCACCAAGGCGGCCAGCCCGGCCAGCCGGGTGGTGCCGGGCGGGGACTTCACCTTCACCGTCCAGGTCTCGAACCCGAGCGCGGTGGATCCGATCCGGATCACCACCCTGGTCGACAACATCTACGGCGATCTGGCCTCAAGGCCGGGGAGCACGTGCAACGCCTTGATCGGCGTGACCCTGGCCCCGGGAGCCTCGAGCGCGCCTTGCACCTTCACCGGTCCGTTCTCCGGGGTGGCCGGTGCGTCCCAGACCGATACGGTGACCGTCAACGGCGTCGACTCCAACGGCCTCACCGCCCAGGCCACGGCGCAGGCCACGGTGACCCTGACCCCCCTCGGCACTCCGGTCATCGCCGTGACCAAGGCGGCGAGCCCGCCGAGCCGGCCCGAGCCGGGCGGCGACTTCACCTTCACGGTGGCAGTCTCCAACCCGAGCGCGACCACGCCGGTGACCATCACCCGGCTGGTCGACAACATCTACGGCGACCTCACCGCCACGTCGGCGAAGATCTCGGCGACCACCTGCGCCAACCTCATCGGCGTCACCCTCCAGCCCGGGGCCAGCTCGGCCCCGTGCAGCTTCACGGGAGCGTTCTCCGGGGTTTCGGGTGCATCCCAGACCGACACGGTGACGGTGACGGGGATGAACAACGGCATCACCGTCACGGCGACGGCAATGGCCACGGTGACCCTCACGCCGGCTCCGGCGGGTCCGCAGATCGCGGTGACCAAGGCGGCGAGCCCGGCCAGTCGGGTGGCGCCGGGCGGGGACTTCACCTTCACCGCCACCGTGTCGAATCCGAGCACCACGACTCCGGTGACCATCACCAAGCTGGTCGACAACATCTACGGCGACCTCGCCACCCGGCCGGGAAGCAGCTGCGGCACCTTGATCGGGGTGACCCTGGCGCCCGGGGCCAAGAGCCCGGCGTGCAGCTTCACCGGGCCGTTCTCGGGAAGCAGCGGCGCCTCGCAGACCGACACCATCACCGTGACCGGGATGAACAACGGCCAGACCGTCACCGCCACCGCGCAGGCCACCGTGACCCTCACGCCCCCGTCCGCACCGGGCTCGGTGGTCTCGCCGGTCTCCCTCCACGGCCCGGCGGCCTGCGTGACCACCCAGTTCAAGATCTACGTGACGGGGCTGAGCGTGGCCCGGGTGACCTACTACCTCGACGGCAAGCGACTGGGAAGCGTGAGCAAGCGCGATGGCCAGGGCCACCTGTCCATCACCATCCGGCCGGCCGGCCTCAGCAAGGGCAAGCTCCATCGCCTGACCGCGGTGACCGAGCCGGTCGCCCACAGCGGGCAGCCGGTCCGCACCGTCCGGCGCACCTTCGCGGTGTGCGCCAAGCCCACCCTGCCGCGCTTCACCGGCTGAGGCTTCACCGACGGACCCGGGACGCCGCCGAGGCGGGTTCCGGGGGCCGGCGGCGCCGGCGGATGCGCCCCGGGCGCCCGCGTGTATACTTGGCTGTGAAGTGCTACAAGGGGGAGTGCCACGGCCTGAATCGGGCAGGGCGGTCGCCTCGACAGGTCGGACGGGGGAACAGCGCATGACAGGAAGTCGGTCGGGGCGGACGCAGCGGCGGCAGCGAGCAGGCGGGGCGAGCCCCACGTCGGCCCCCGCCGAAGACGTTCTCCCGGCCGGAGGCGTCCTCTCCTCCGGCGACGCCGGCTCGGCTTCCCGGTCGCGCGCCGGGCGGCGCACGGCCTTGCGCTCCCTGCTCGCCCTGGTCGTCACCGTCGCCTCCCTGGTGGTGGCGCCGTCGGCCTTCGCCGGTCTGGCCCTCGGGGTGGGGCCGACCTTCCCGACGCCGGTGACGGTCGGCCAGACCAACGTTCCCGCCTCGCTCCAGCTCTCCAACGTGTCCACGCCCCCGGAGTCGGGCGGCACGGTCAGCGTGACCCAGATCCAGCTCGTGCCCGCTTGCGGCAGCTCGGACCCCTCCACCGGGGACTGCCCGCTGGCCCAGGCCGACCCCGGCGTCTTCACCCTCAGCCCGACGGCGACGGGCGAGGCGGGCACGGCGTGCCAAGGGATGAACTTCGTCGTCACGGTGACCGATCCCGCCACCGGGCAGGTCCAGTTCGTACCGGTGGGCGGCGCGCCGGTCGTCCTCACCGCGCCGGGCACTCCCAACTCGGTCTGCCGCATCGACTTCACCGTCTCCGTCAACAAGGCGCCGGTCCACCCGAACGCCGTGCTCGGTCCGAACTCGCTTCGGACCTACGTCCTCGCCCACGTCATCGCCAGCCCGTCGACGGCCCCCGCTCCCGCCCCGGAGACCGGCAACCAGCCGGTGATAATCAACAAGGCGGCGCCGGGCCTGACCACCACGGCCACCCCTACCGCCCCGGTGGGATCGCCCATCACCGACACGGCGCACCTGACCGCGGCCAGCCCGCCGGGCCCGGCGCCGACCGGGACCATCACCTTCAACCTGTACTCCACCGCCGGCTGCGGCGGGGTGCCGGTGTTCACCTCGACGGTTCCGGTCAACGGCGTCGGCGACTACACGTCGGCCCCGCCGTTCACGCCCACGGCTCCCGGCAGCTACTTCTGGACCGCGGCCTACAGCGGTGACCTCAACAACGCCGCCATGACCACGGCGTGCGGCGACAACAACGAGACGGCGGTCATCACCAAGGCGGCCCCGGCCATCGTCACCCACGCCTCACCGACGGTGGCGGCCGGGAACCCGATCACCGACACGGCGACCCTCTCGGGCGGCGTGAACCCGACGGGCAACATCGTCTTCACCCTGTTCGGGCCCAACGACACCAACTGCACGGCCGGGGCGATCTTCACCTCGACGGTGCCGGTGAACGCGGGCAACGGCAACTACACCTCGGGGCCGTTCACCCCGACCCTGGCCGGGACGTATCGCTGGGTGGCGGTCTACAGCGGCGACGCCAACAACGCCGCCGTGACCTCGCCGTGCAACGCCGCCAACGAGGCGGTGGTGGTGAGCCCGGCCCAGCCGGCGATCGTCACCCAGGCCTCGCCGACGGTGGCGGCCGGGAACCCCATCACCGACACCGCGACCCTCTCGGGCGGCGTGAATCCGACGGGCAACATCGTCTTCACCCTCTTCGGCCCCAACGACACCAACTGCAGCGGCGGGGCGATCTTCACCTCGACCCGGCCGGTCGCCGGCAACGGCAACTACACCTCGGGCCCGTTCACCCCGACCCTGGCCGGCACCTATCGCTGGGTGGCCGTCTACAGCGGCGACGCCAACAACGCCGCCGTGACCTCGCCGTGCAACGCCGCCAACGAGGCGGTGGTGGTGAGCCCGGCCCAGCCGGCGATCGTCACCCAGGCCTCCCCGACGGTGCGCGCGGGCAACCCGATCACCGACACGGCGACCCTCTCGGGCGGCGTGAACCCCACCGGCACCATCACCTTCACCCTCTTCGGCCCCAACAACGTGGGCTGCACCGGTGCGGCGATCTTCACCTCGACCAGGCCGGTGGCCGGCAACGGCAACTACACCTCGGGACCGTTCACGCCGACCTTGGCCGGGACGTATCGCTGGGTGGCGGTCTACAGCGGCGACGCCAACAACGCGACGGTGACCTCGTCGTGCAACGCCGCCAACGAGGCGGTGGTGGTGAGCCCGGCCCAGCCGGCGATCGTCACCCAGGCCTC
>JAXDHJ010000015.1:0-11371 GCA_034664565.1 Solirubrobacteraceae bacterium | reverse complement strand
GTCCCGTGACCGGCCCGGTGGAGGTGGAGGATCATGCCGTTGGCCCGAGCCCAGTGGGACATCGAGCTCATCGCCGTGTAGCCGACGGTGAGGTCCATCATGATGATGATCGAGCCGATCGACTTGGCGAACTCGGCGCGCTCGTACATGTCCTCCATGGTCGCCGCGGTCACGTTCATGTAGTGACCCTTGACCTCGCCGCTGGCTGCCGAGGCGCGCTGAACGGCCTCGATGGCGAAGCAGTAGCGGTCACGCCAACGCATGAACGGCTGGGAGTTGATGTTCTCGTCGTCCTTGGTGAAGTCGAGACCGCCGCGGAGGGCCTCGTAGACGACGCGGGCGTAGTTCTTGGCCGACAGGCCGAGCTTCGGCTTGACGGTGGCCCCGAGGAGCGGGCGCCCGAACTTGTCGAGGTACTCCCGCTCCATGACGATGCCGTGGGGGGGACCGGGGAACGTCTTGAGGTAGGCGACGGGGATCCGCATGTCCTCGAGCCGCAGCGCCTTGAGCGCCTTGAAGCCGAAGACGTTGCCGATGATCGACGACGTCAGGTTGGCGACCGAGCCCTCCTCGAAGAGGTCGAGGTCGTAGGCGATCTTGGCGATGTACTGCCCTTCGGTGCCGGGAACCTCCTCGACGGAGTAGGCCTTGGCCTGGTAGTGCTGGTAGGGCGTGAGGCGGTCGGTCCAGACGACGGTCCACGTCGCGGTGGAGGACTCACCGGCGACCGCGGCGGCTGCCTCGATGGCGTCGACCCCGGGCTGCGGGGTGATGCGGAAGGCGCACAGCACGTCGGTTTCCTTGGGCTCGTAGTCGGCGTCCCAGTAGCCCATCTCGGCGTAAGGCGTCACCCCAGATGTCCAGCGGTCCTTCTTGGGAGGTGCACCGTTGCCTTCGGGTGTGCTCATCAGTACTAACTCTCTTTCCTTTGGGCGCGTATCGCTTGTCATTATGACCCGTAAATCCAGAAAGAATAAACAAGACTTGGGGCCTAACGATAGAGTTCCGTCTATTCTCCGAGCAGGCCGGCGAGCTCTGTGGCGGCGATTACGGCGATCTCGCCGGTGACTGAGCTGACCCTCGGGACGAGGGCGAGGGTGCTCTCCCGGGCACACCAGGCGATGTCGTCTTCGAGCCCGACCTCGACCAGCAGCTGGCCGTTCGTGCTCTCGCGGAGGATCTTATGCGCCTCCGGCGCGGCGGCGGCCACCAGGGCGCAGACCTCGGCGGCATCGGAGCGGGCGCCGCCGAGGCGCACGACGATCCTCCCGGCTACGTAGACGTCCTCGACGGCGAGGCGGCCGTTGGTTCCCGAGCAGACGAGGAGGACGTCGTCGGCCTCGCCCCGGGCCCGCAGGAGCTCGACCAGGGCATCGAGGTTGGCCAGGCAACCGAGCAGGGTGACCTCGGCCAGGCCGGCGGAGGCGACGATGGCCGGGGTCCCGTTGGAGGTGCTGAGCACGAGCTCCCGGCCGGTGGCGGTCTCCACCGCGCTCGGGGAGTTGCCGAGATCGAAGCCCGCCGGCGGGACGCAGTCCTTCTCGCCGGCGATGACCCTTCCGGAGGCGCGCAGCTCGAGCGCCTGGTCGCGGGTGGTCGTGCACAGCACCCGCTCGTAGCCGCCGGCCAGGGCCTGGGTGATGGTGGTGGTGGCCCGCAGGACGTCGATCACCACCGCCACCGCGGCCGGCCGCACGCCGGCGGCGGTCAGGGCGACGTCGATCATCGAGGCCGGCGGCGGCGGTCCATCATCCGGCGGAGGAGCCCGTGGGCTCGAGCAGGCCGAATCCCGAGCGGTAGAGCTCGTCGAAGGCGGCGAGCTCGTCAGCGGCGAGCGGGGGGACGTCGGTGGCCGCGCCCCACTCCTCGAGCTGGGCGCAGGTGTTCACCGTGTGCACCACGGTGGCGATGGCCGGCTGGGCGAGGATGAAGCCGTAGGCCGCCTGGGCCAGGGTTCGCTCGCCGCCGCGGCGCAGGAAGTCGAGCTGGTCGACCTTCTTGAGCCCGTCGATCAGCCACGATCGCGGCCGGTGGCGGCGGTGGTCGTTGCCCTCGAAGGTGTGCTGCGGGGTCAGCTCGCCCTCGAGCAGGCCGCTCGAGGTCGGCACCCGGGCGATGATGCCGATGCCGCGGGCCGCGGCCTCGCGCAGGAAGTCGGAGCCGGGCTCCTGCTCGAGCATGTTGTAGACCGTCTGCAGGGAGGTGATCGGCCGCTCCTCGAGCGCCCGCACGCCCTCGTCGCGCCAGCCGATCTTCGGGCCGAGGGCGATCCCGTAGTGGCGGATCTTGCCCTCCGCCTTGAGCGCCTCGAGCTCGGTGAACAGGTCGTCGCGGTCGAGGGCGTCCATCCGGGGGTTGTGGAGCTGGTAGAGGTCGACGTAGTCGGTTCGCAGTCGCCGCAGGCTCGCCTCGAGCGCCTGGCGGGTGTGGGCGGGCGACCAGTCGTGGGGGCGCTCGGACTCGCCGTGGTCGGTTCGCTCGTGGTCGAGCAGGTAGCCGAACTTGGTCGAGATCTGGATCTCCTCGCGCCGGGCCCCGGCCCGGGCCAGCGCCGCTCCGACCAGCTCCTCGTTGAGACCCTGGCCGTAGGTGTCGCCGGTGTCGAAGAAGGTGATGCCGAGGGCCAGGGCCCGGGCCACGAGGACGTCGGGATCCTCGTGCTCGCCCCACCAGTCCGAGCCCAGCGCCCAGGTGCCGAAGCCGACGGCGGAGGTCTCGAGATCGGTGTCGCCGAAGCGGCGGGTCTGCATGACCGCCATTCTAGCCGGGGTGCCCGGCCGGGCCCGGCCGGTTCACAGCTCGCGCAGGCGCCTGGCCACCTCGGCCTCGACGTCCAGCGGCGCGAGGCCGGCGCGCCGGCGGCGGTGGTTGCGGGCGATGGCCAGCTGGCGGACCTCCTCGGCCACCTGGGGGTCGCCGGCGCCCGCCGGGCGCGGCGGCGAGTCCGCCGGCGCCGGCGCCCCGGCGTCCGGCGGCCGGGTCGTCCCGCCGAGCTCGGCTCGGCGCGTGCGGCGGACGTCCCGGGCGGCCAGCATCTGCCCGATCTCCTCCTCGCGCTGCTCGTCGCCCCCGGCGTCCGCCCGTCCATCCGGCCGCGACCAGAGGCCGCCCCGGCCGATGTGGTCGAAGCCGTCGCGGGCGGCCACGGCGCAGACCGCGGCGACGACGACGCCGAGGACGACCACCCCGATCACCACGGCGGCGAAGGTCGTCGTGTCGACTGCCAGCGCCGGGGCCATTGCTGGATCTTGCCAGGCGGGGGACGCTGCCTTATCCTTGCTCCATACTCGTTGACTGACCAGTCAATCTACCGATGCGGGGCCGTCGTCCAGATCTGCTCCGCCCAAGTCTTTAGGAGACATCGTGGTCGATTTCACGCTGACCGATGAGCAGAAGAGCCTGCGCGAGCTGGCGCACGACTTCGCCGAGAAGGAGATTCGTCCCGTCGCCTGGGAATACGACAAGGATGGTCACTGGCCGCAGGAGATCATCGAGAAGGCGTGGGAGCTCGGCCTGATGAACAACCACATCCCCGAGGAGTACGGCGGCCCGGGGATCGGCTACCTCGACGGCTGCGTCATCGAGGAGGAGATGTCCTGGGGCTGCTCGGGCATCCAGACCTCGGTCGGCTGCAATGGGCTGGCCACGGCGCCGCTGATCCTCGCCGGGTCGGACGAGCTCAAGAAGGAGTACCTCGGGCGCCTGACCGAGGCGCCCCTGCTCGCGTCCTTCTGCCTGACCGAGCCGGACGCCGGGTCAGACGTCTCGGGGATGAAGACGCGGGCGGTGCGCAAGCACGACAAGTACGTCATCACCGGCTCGAAATGCTTCATCACCAACGGCAGCCACGCCAACTACTACACCGTCTACGCCAAGACCGATCCCGACGCCGGTCACCGGGGCATCTCGGCCTTCATCGTCCCCCGGGATGCCGGCGTGATCGTCGACAAGAAGGAGGACAAGATGGGTCAGCGGGCCTCGAACACCGCGACCATCACCTTCCCCGACGTCGAGATCCCCGTCGACCACCTGATCGGCGAGGAGAACAAGGGCTTCAAGGTGGCGATGATGACCCTCGACCGGACGCGGCCGGGCGTGGCCGCCATGGCGGTGGGGATCGCCCGGGCGGCCTTCGAGTTCGCCTGCGCGTACTCCAAGGAGCGCGTCCAGTTCGGGGTGCCCATCGCCATGCATCAGGCGATCCAGTTCATGATCGCCGACATGGCCACCGAGATCGAGGCCTCGCGCCTCTTGACCTGGAAGTCGGCGGTCCTCCTCGACCAGGGCCAGCGCAACACCCTGCTCTCCTCCCACGCCAAGCGCTTCGCCGCCGACACGGCGATGAAGGTCACCACCGACGCCGTTCAGGTCTACGGGGGCTACGGGTTCATCAAGGAGTACCCGGTGGAGAAGCTGATGCGCGACGCCAAGATCATGCAGCTCTACGAAGGCACGGCCCAGATCCAGCGTCTGGTCATCGCCCGGGAGACGCTGCTCCCGCGGCGAGTGCCGGTCGGGGTCGGCGCCTAGCGCGAGCCGCTGCTCCCCGGGGGCGGCCGGCCGCCCCCGGGGAGCCGAGAGGGTCGGGGAGCGGCTAGCCGCCCATGTGGACGGCCATGGGCGGGCTGGTGCTGGGGACGTGGCCGCCCTCCACCGCCCCGGCCAACGCCCGGTAGAGGCCGCTGTGGCGCAGGTGGAGCCCCATGGTGTACACCGAGCTGCCCGGGCCGGCGGCCCGGGAGCTGGTGGCGGCGACCAGGAGCCAGCGCCCGGCGACCAGGCGCTGGATCGACACCCGGGCGCCGACCTGGGCCGGCCTGATCAGGCCGGAGAACACCGTGCTGTAGGCGCCGTGGATGTAGCGGCCGGTGGTGCTCAGCGTCACCGCCAGCTGGACGAACTCGGTAAGGGTGGGGCTGACCACCGGCTCGCCGGGACCGACGCCGACCACCCGGAACTCGGTGGTCACCGCCAGCGACGGCAGGTCGAAGCGGAAGGTGCCGGTCGGTGAGACCAGGCCGGCGTTGCCGACGATCTGGAAGCCGCCGGTGAAGGGAAACGGGTTCTGCTGGAGGACGATGGCGCTGCCGGGGGCTCCGCTCCCGGTGAGGGCGCCGACCAGGCTCAGGGGAGCGCCCAGGGCCACCGGGTTGGGGAGTGAGGCGAGAGCCAGGGACAGGGGGATGGCGGTGGTGGTGAACGTCGCGTCGGACCCGAAGCCGGTGCCGCCGGCATTGATCGCCACCAACCGAAAGTGGTAGGTGGTCTGGGGCAGGAGCCCGGTGATCGCGCTCTTGACCCCCGCCGTCCGGGCGTCGGCGGCCAGGCCGGCGGGAAGGCTCTGGCTCCCGTACTTGGTGGATGTTCCGTACTGGAAGAAATACGTCGTCTGCTGTCCCTGGCCGTTGACCGCGCCGTTCAGGCTGGCCGACTGGTAGGTGACGGCGCTCGAGGTCCCGGTCTTGACCGCCGGCCGGGCGGCCGCCGGACCGCTGGCGCCTGCCGCCACCGCCGCCGGCGCGCCGACCAGCGCCGCCCCCAGGACGAGCAGGTCGACCCAAGGCCGCCTCCCCCTTCGGCCATCGTGGCGCGCGCGTGACTTCATGTCAGGCGCAAACCTACCCGAGCGATCGGCGGAATCAGGCGGCCCGCCCGGGCGAGCCGCCCGACCGCTCGCCGCCGCGCGGCGGCGAGCGGCGAGAGCGCCGAGCGGCGGTCCGGCCCGCCTAGAAGCTTCGGCCCAGGTGGATGAGTTGGGGCTGACTGAAATTGGCCACGTGGCCGCCCTCGACCGGGGAGACGAACACCCGGAAGAAGCCGCCGTGGTGGCGGTGCACCGTCTTCACATAGCTCGAGCTACCGGCGCTCGAGTGCCGGGCGTTGGTGGCGGCCACCAGCTTCCACTGGCTGCCGACCAGCCGCTGCACCGAGACCCTGGCCCCGTCCTCGGCCGGACTGACCGTGCCCGAGAAGCGGACGCTGTAGGAACCGGTGCGGGTCCGGCGGCTGCTCGCCCGCATCGACACCGCCAACCCGACGTTCTCCGTAAGTACCGGGCTGATCACCGCCTTGCCGGCGGCCACGCTCACCACCTGGAACTGGGTGGTCACCGGAAGCGAGACGAGGGTGAAGGTGAACACCCCGGAGGCCAGGGTCAGACCGGGGTTGCCGACGTTCTGGAAGGGGGCCGTGTAGGGAAACGGCCGCTGCTGGAGGACGACGGGGCGCCCGCCGGCCCCGGTGCCGGTGACGGCGCCGATGACGCTCACCGGCGCGCCGAACACCACCGGGTCGGGCGTGGCCCCGATGGCCAGGGAGAGGGGGACGACCGCGCTGGTGAACGTCGCGTCGGTCCCGACGGCGGTGCCGACGGCGTTGACCGCCACCAGGCGGAAGTGGTACTTGGTCTGGGGGACGAGACCGGCGATCGGGCTGCGCACGTTCAGCGTCCGTGTCCCCGCGGCCAGGCTGACCGGGAGGCTCTGGCTGCCGTACTTGGCGCTCGGGCCGTACTGGAAGAAGTAGGTGGTCGGCGATCCGCCCGGGTTGAGCGTCCCGTTCAGGGCGGCCGTGGCGTAGGTGACCATGCTCGCCGCGCCGGTCTTGACCGCCGGGCGGGTCGGCGCGGCGGCGGCGCTCGCTGACGGCGCGAGGGTCAGCGTCGCCCCAAGAATGGCGAGGAGGACCGGGGGGCGTGGACGAAGGCGGTGAGGGTGACGCGCAAGAGAGTTCATATGGTCGGAAAACCTACTCCCCGACCGGAGTTTCGAACTTCCCGCCCCGACCCCGACCCCGGGGCCGGGCGACCGGCCCGTGTAGATTCCGCGGCCCACCACCCGAGGAGGCCCCATGTTCGTCTTCAAGGCCGCCGTCGTCGGCGCCGGCACCATGGGCGGGGAGATCGCCCAGATCATCGCCTCAGCCGGAATCCCGGTGATCCTCAAGGACGTCGACCAGCGGCTCGTCGATCTCGGGCTGGCCAAGGCCCGCGAGGTCACCGCCGCCCAGCTGGGCCGGCTGCTCGAGCGGGGGAAGCTCACCGCCGAGCAGGTCGAGGTCCAGACCGGCGAGATCATCGAGCGGATCATCCCCACCACGTCCTACCAGGGCTTCGGCGACGTCGACTTCGTCATCGAGGCGGTCCCCGAGCGGATGGCGATCAAGCAGGCGGTGTTCGCCGAGCTCGACGTCGCCACCCCCGGCCACGCGATTCTCGCCTCCAACACCTCGTCGCTCTCGATCACCGAGATCGGCCTGGCCACCACCCGGCCCGAGCAGGTGCTCGGCTTCCACTTCTTCTACCCCGCCTCGGTGATGCGCCTGGTCGAGGTCATCGAGGGCGAGGACACCTCGCCCGAGGCGGTCTCCCTCGCCGTCAACCTGGCCCAGACCCTGCGCAAGGTGCCGATCCGCTGCGGCGAGGTCCCCGGGTTCGTGGTCAACCGAGTGCTCAACTCGGCCATCTCCGAGGTCTGGCGCTTCCAGGAGGAGCACGGCCTCGCCGTCGGGGCGGTGGATCAGGCCATCGCTGCCGCCAAGGTCGCCCCCATGGGCCCGTTCTTCCTCACCGATCTCCTCGGCCTCGACACCGTGCACCGGGTGGCCGAGTACCTCGAGCAGTCCTACGGCGAGCGCTTCTACGTCCACCGCCAGATGGGCGAGCTCGTGGCTGCCGGGGAGCTCGGAGTCAAGACCGGGCACGGCTTCTACGAGAACGGCATCCCGCGCACCGGGGGCGTCGAGGACTTTGACGCCCAGGAGCTGGCCGACCGGTTCGTGCTCAAGGCACTCGTCGAGTGCTGCCTGCTCCTCGAGGAGGGCGTGGCCGGCATCCGCGACATCGATCTCGGCATGCTCGCCGGCACCGGCCTGAACCCGCCGCCCTTCGCCCGGGCCGACGCCACCGGGCTGGGCGAGGTCCTCGAGGCGCTCGAGCGGGCCGCCGTCGACTGGGGCGAGCGGTTCGCCCCGCCCACCATCCTGCGCCGCCTTGTCGCCCAGGGACGCCTCGGCGCGGCGAGCGGTCAGGGCTTCTTCCCCTACCCGCGCCCCGACGAGGGGCAGGATGGGCGCGTCAAGCTCGAGACCCGCCCCGAGCACGGGGTGGCCATCGCCTGGCTCGACAACCCGCCGGCCAACTCGATCTCTCCGGCCATCGTCGCCGCCCTGCGCGAGGCCTGGGAGGCAGTGCGCGACGGCGGGCGGGTCCGGGCCCTGATCATCGCCTCGGCCAACTCGACACTGTTCTGCGCCGGGGCCGACATCAAGGCGTTCGCCGGGATGGACGCCGCCGCCGGCCGCGAGCTGCTCGATGACATGCATGGCCTGCTGCGCGAGTGGGAGCGCTCCCCGATAGTCACCGTCGCCGCCGTCAACGGCCCGGCTCTCGGCGGCGGTTCCGAGCTCGCCCTGGCCTGCGACGTGCGGATCGCCGCCGCCAGCGCCACCTTCGGCCAGCCAGAGATCGGCCTGGGCATCATCCCCGGCTTCGGCGGGACCCAGCGCCTGCCCCGGCTGGTGGGGGCGGCCAAGGCGCTCGAGATGAACCTCACCGGGGTTCCGGTCGGCGCCCAGGAGGCCTACGACTTCGGCCTGGTCACCCGCGTCGTCCCCGACCACGAGCTGCTCGACGCCGCCCTCGCCTTCGGACGGATGCTCGCCGGGCAGGCGCCGCTGGCCGTCGGGCACATCAAGCGGGTCTCGGGCCACGCCGACCTCGACGAGGGGATCGAGGCCGAGAAGGCGGCCTTCGCCGCCGTCTTCGACTCGGCCGACGCCCGCGAGGGAATCGGCGCCTTCCTCGCCCGGCGCCGGCCCGACTTCACCGGGGGCTGAGCCGGGGCAACCCGATCGCCGGCCGGGGACCCGGCCTCGGGTCACGGCCGGGCGCCGCGTGCCGCCCGCGCCCGCAGGGTGGCCTCGATCCGTCCCAGCGCGTGGGCCACCACCTGACGCTGGGCTTCGGTCAGCCCTCCGACCAAGGTGGAGTTGGCGGCGGCGACGACGTCGTCGCGGAGCTCCCGCAGCTCGCCCAGCCGCGCTTCCAGGCCGCTGGCCCGGGCGTCGGCACCGAGCTCGACCAGGGCCGCCTCGAGGGCGAGCCGGGTCCCGAGAGCCGCCGCCAGGGGTCGCCCGAGCTCGAGGTCGAGGCGGGCGCGCAGGGCGAGCTCCTCGCAGGCCAGGGGGCGCTCCCTGGCGCCGAGCAGCGCCGCCAGGCGCTCCGCCGGTCGCAGGCCGCCGGGTGCCCGTCCCCGCGGCCCGGGCCACGAGGTCAGCTCGACCGCGCGGGTCCAGCCCCCCTCGGCCACCTCCCGGCCCTCGCCGAAGCCGGCCCGCACCGCCACCGCCGCCTCCGGGGCCAGCCCGTGGGCGTAGGGGTCGGCTGCGGCGATCCGGTAAGCCCCGATCAGGCGGTTGACGACGGCGAGGGCGGCCGTGCCCTCGGCGGCGGCGTCGAGGCGGTCAAGCCAGGCGCCGGCCTCGGCATGATCGGCCGGTCGGCCGGCGTCGATCACCGTGGCGCGGGTCACGCTGACCGGCGCCGGTCCGTCCGGGTCGACCGGCTGGGGGCGCCGCCCGGGCACGCGGCGCCGGGCCCCGGCCGGCGGCCGGGCGCCGGCCGCCCCGCCCGGGCGCGTGCGCAGGGTCCGCGGCCCCAGGGGGGGAAGGCCTCGGGGCCGGGCGACCCCGAGGGTCTCCAAGGCGACGATCCACGCCGGCGCCTCCTCAGGGCGGTCGCGCAGCGAATGACGCCCGTCGGGCGGGCCGAGGCCGCCGGGGAACTCGAACTGGATGAAGCGGAAGAGGCTGCTAATTGCCAGCCGTCGCCGGGATCGCCGCGCTCGACGGCTGAGAGGCCACCGTCGGGTTGTCGATCTGGCCGAGGCGGGTGATCAGGGTCAGCCACTGCTTCGGCTTGAGCACCGAGTTGACCTGGCGCCCGAACTTCGTGCGCGGGTCGTACAGGGTGGCGAAGCCGATGTGCACGCGGTCGGCGTGGTCGGAGATGGCGAACGTGTTGTCGGTTCCCGGGAAGCTCATCAGGCTGACGATCTGATGGGGCTTGTAGCTGCCCTGGAGGGTCAGGATGCGCCGGATCATGATGTCGGTGATCGAGCCGGGGCCCTGGTGGCCGCTGACCGGGATGCCGTTGATCGAGGAGATGTCCACGCCGTTGCCCGAGGCGTTGTCCGACAGCGTCCCCGTCTTGTCGAACGCGGTGTTGGCGAGGGAGTTGCCGCAGCGCAGGGCGGTGACGCCCGGCTTCAGCCCGGAGGCGGCGAGGAACTCCAGGGTGGCCAGCACCCGTTGGTCGATCTGACCGGCCTGGATGTCGCGGCGCCCGCACGAGTAGATGTCGATCGACGGGTCGGCCAGGACCTGCTGCTGGAGCTGGGCCTTGCTCTCCAGGAGGATCTGCCCGATGGTCGGGTTCTTGGCGGACGGCCCGAAGAACGGGTCGACGGCCGCGGCCCGGTAGACCGCCGTCGTCTCGAGGAGCTTCCACCCGTCGAGGATCGGCTTGGGATCGATCAGCGGGGCGCCCTTGCCGGCCGGGCGGATCTGGAAGCCGAGGTGCGGGGCCTGATAGGCCGCGGTGACCCCGATGCGACCGAGGATCGCTCCGGCGATGACGTGGGCGCCCTGGCTCAGCGGCTTGAGGTCGACGTCGCTGCGGTGCAGGCCGTAGGTCTGGACGAAGTACTGGGAGAAGTCGGTCGGCCCCGCGCTGGCCACCTGGGTGCGGCCGCCGGCGGCGAAGGCCGCCTTACGCGTCGGGTGGGCGAAGAGCCGCTGCGGTCCGGCCGCGGTATCGGTCGCCGGGGCGGCGACCGGCGGCTGCGCCGTGGCCACCGGCCCGGACGGCGCCGGGGTCACCGGGGCCTGGTGTCCGGCCGAGGCCGGGCCCTGGGGCGTGGGGTCGTTCGGCAGCTTCAGGTCCCGGGCCACCTGGGCGGCGGTCTCGGCCTTGGGCTTGGGCACCGCGTAGAGGTCTGAGAGCTTCTTCAGCCGGCTGTAGATGTAGGTGTTGCCCGAGGCGTCCCGCAGCTTGAGGAAGTTGCCGAGGGTCGCCGAGTTGCCCATGGCGGTGACGACGCCGTCCTTGACCGCCACCACCGGCGAGCCGGCCTTGGCGTAGAGGTTGATCGTCGAGTTGCCGGCGCTCGCCGTCAGCGGGGGCGCCGAGTTCTGCGAGCGCGCCTGGCGGGCCAGAGCCGTCGTCTCGACCACGTCGTCGGCGTAGCGAGTGGCGGCGTGGACGGGGAACTGCCCGTCGGTGAGGCCGGTGATCGAGGTCACCAGGTCGGCGGGGACGCCACCGATGAGCTTGGCCCGGAGCATGACCGAGTCGGCGTACCACTGGGCGTGG
>JAXDHJ010000014.1:0-14578 GCA_034664565.1 Solirubrobacteraceae bacterium | reverse complement strand
GTGCGCGGTGGAGGTACGCTGTTCTGTTCCAGTGGCCTGGAACCTCGCAGCAGGGCGATCTGGACGGTGGATGGGAGTCAGATTCAACAGCTGCGTGTGCTGATCGCCGACGAAGGCAGCGAGCGGTTGGAAAGCCTCGAGCGCATCGTCGGCGACCTCGGACATGAAGTGGTCGCCCGGGAGACCGACGTCCAACTGGTGGCCGAGGTGACGGCCAGAGACCATCCCGACGTCGCCCTGGTCTCGCTCGGACTCTCCTCCGACCACGCCCTCGACCTGATCGAGCGGATCGTGTCGGAATCGAGCTGCCCGGTGATCGCCCTGCTCCCCGCCGAGCAGCCGGCCTACGTGCGTGAGGCAGCCCGGAGGGGGGTGTTCGCCTACATCGTTGACACCACCCTCGTGGAGCTGGAGAGCGCGATCGAGATAACCCTTCGGCGCTTCGCCGAGTACCACCAGCTCCAGGGCGCCTTCGGCCGCCGGGCCGTCATCGAGCAGGCCAAGGGAATCCTCATGGCCCGCCACTCGATCGACGCCACCCGAGCGTTCGAGATGCTCCGCGACCACTCCCAGCGCAGCGGGCAGAAGCTCGCCGAGGTGGCCGGCGCCCTGGTCCGCAGCCACCTCCTCCTGCCGCCTGTCCAGCCCGGCCCGCCCGTCGACTGACCACGCCTCCGAGCCGCCGGTCCCGGGGTGACGGGCGCCACCCCGGGGGTGACCGAGTCTGACCGGAGTCCGCCCGGGAGTCTGACCGGAGCCCGGCCGGGAGTCTGACCGGAGCCCGGCCGGCCCACCCGCGTTCGTCGCCGTGCGCAACCGTTTTTTGCCACCTGGGGGGATCTGCTACTGTCACTCGGACGGTGTCGCATGACAGGCGCCGCGTAGTGTCCTGCGGCCCACATCAATCGGCAGCCGCGCAGCCCCCGTCCTCAGCAGAGCAGGCCGGAGCCAGCTGACCTTCCGGTCGGCGACGATGCTCAACTGTTGATGAGAGGGACGAACATGACCGTCTTCACGCACGGGACGCCGGCCACGAGCCCGCGCGCCGCCGCGCCCCCTGTGATCTGGCTACTCCTGGCCGGTACGTTGATGATGGTGGCGCCCGCCGGCGCCGGCGCCGCGGCTGGGGGGGCTGCCGGGCCAGGCGGTCATTCCCGCGCCTGCTACGGGCACATGACTCGCGCCACCAAGGCTCGGTGTGTCGCCGCCTCCCGGGCCAAGGCGCTGGCCGCGGCCCGCGCCAAGGCCAAGGCCCGGGCCCGGGCCGCTTCCAGCGCGGTCCCGATTCCCCTTGCCAGCGCCGACAGCTTCGCCGTCCTCGCCGGGTCCGGCGTGACCAACACCGGACCCACCACCCTGAACGGTGACATCGGCACCTTCCCGACCACGACGATCAGCGGCACGGCATCCCTGACCGTGAACGGCACCAACCACGCAGGCGACGCCGTCACCCAGCAGGCCAAGGTCGACCTCGGCACCGCCTATAACGCCGCCGCCTCCCGCGGCCCGTCGTCGCCGATCGTCGCCGACCTCGGTGGTCAACGGCTGAACCCCGGCGTCTACAACTCGGGCTCTTCGATCGGTCTCACCGGAGCGCTCACCCTCGACGGCGGCGGTGATCCCCAGGCCGTTTTCGTCATCCAGGCCGGCTCCACCCTCACCACCTCGTCGGCGAGCTCGGTGAACCTGATCAACGGGGCTCAGTCCTGCAACGTCTTCTGGCAGATCGGCAGCTCCGCCACCCTCGGTACCGGCTCGACCTTCCGCGGGACCATCCTCGCCCTGACCAGCATCACCGTCACCCACGCGGTGACCGTCGACGGCCGGGCGCTGGCCTCCAACGGCGCCGTGACCCTCGATACCGACACCTTCGTCAAGTCGGCGTGCGCCACCGGTGGAGGCACCACCGGGACCACCGGGACCACTGGCACCACCACCGGGACGACCGGCACCACCGGCACCACGGGCACCACCGGCACGACGGGCACGACCACGGGGACCACGGGCACGACCACGGGGACCACCGGTACCACGGGTACCACGGGTACCACGGGAACGACCGGGTCGACGTCGGGAACCACGGGCACGACCGGGAGCACCACCGGGACGACGGGAACCACCGGGACCACCGGGACCACCACGGGAACGACCGGGACCACCACGGGAACGACCGGCACCACCACGGGAACGACCACAGGGACCACGGGGACGACGACAGGGACCACTACGGGAACGACCACAGGGACCACGGGGACGACGACAGGGACCACGACGGGAACGACGACAGGGACCACGGGCACGACGACAGGGACCACGGGCACGACGACGGTCAGCACCAGCCCGGGCACAGGGCCGGCGACCACCCCGACCGCACAGGGCACCCCGGCGAAGAAGCCGGTGGCCAAGCGCGCGCCGGTCCGCAAGCACGTGGCCCAGCACAAGAAGCGACACAAGACCTACGCCCACGCGCCGGTGTCACCGGCGCGCAAGCCGGCGGCGTTCACCGGCTGACCGGACCCCCGGGACGGCGCGGACGGGTGGGCACCCGAGAATGCCCGCCCGCGTCTGGCGGGACGAGAACTCGAGAGGCGACGATATGAACCAGGCCAAGCGCCTTGCCCTCGGGCTGACGGCGGCCACGGTGATCGGGACCACCGGGGCGGCGATGGTGCCGATCCCGGCGACGGCGACGGCGACGGCGACGCCAGCGGCGCCGGTCCCGGCCCTACGCGCGTCGGCGGCGGGTGGGGGCCAGCAGGTCGCCGTGCTGACCCGGACGACTCAGGCCCTGGCGGGGCCGGCCTCGGGGTCGGCGGTGGTGGAGACGGTGGCGGGAAACCGGCCGATCACCGGCGAGCAGACGACGCTGCCGGTGACGGCGCGTGTCAGCGACGCCCACGGCGGGAGGTGGCTGCGGGTCCTCCTCCCGGGCCGGCCGAACGGACACAGCGGGTGGATCGGGGCGGGCTCCTCGACGGCGGCGGGGGCGGACTGGCAGATCGTCATCAGCACCTCGAGACGCCAGGTGCGGGTCCTGTGGCACGGGCGGGTGGCGCGGATCTTCAGGGCGGTGGTCGGCAAGCCGTCGACGCCGACACCGCTGGGCAGCTTCTTTGTGGAGGAGAGCGTGAAGCTCGATGGCGGCGACCCGGGCGCGCCGTACGCGCTTGCCCTCAGCGCCCGGTCGAACGTGCTCCAGGAGTTCGACGGCGGACCCGGACAGATCGCCATTCACGGCATCGACAACGTCGGTGGGGTGCCGGGGACCGCCGTCTCCCACGGCTGCATCCGCGTTTCGACCAGAGCGGTCACCTGGCTCGCCGACGAGGTCGGACCGGGCAGCCGGGTCACCATCACCGCCTGAGCCGGACCCCCGACGGGGCCGGAACGGACCACCACCGAGCACGGCGCCGTGGGAGGTGGCGTCCGGGCCATGGCGGACCATGCCCGGTCCATGCCCCGGCCCCGATCGATCATCCGCCCGCCGCTGCGGGCCTGGCAGGTGCGCGCCCTGGCCGGGCTCGAGGACTGGAGCTCGGGCCCGTTCCTGATCTCGGCGGCGCCGGGGGCGGGGAAGACCCGCCCGGCCCTCGAGCTCGCCGAGCGGCTGCTGGCGGCGGGGTCGATCACCCGGGTGGCGGTGGTGGCGCCGACCACCCCGCTGACCCGCCAGTGGGCGGCGGCGGCCGCCCGGCTGGGCCTGCACCTGGCGCCGGACGCGACCTCGCCGTCGCCGCCGCGGGACTTCGACGGCGTCGCGGTGACCTACGCCCGCATCGCCGGCGATGCCCGCCGGTGGGCGCGGGGCGCATCGGCCGAGACCCTGGTCATCGCCGACGAAGCCCACCACCTCGGCGAGGATCTGGCCTGGGGCACGAGCTTCGCCGTGGCCTTCGCGGGCTCGCCGCGAAGGCTGCTCCTCTCGGGCACGCCCTTCCGCTCGGACGCCACTCCGATCCCCGGGGTGCGCTACGACGGCGCCGGGCTCGCCGAGCCGGACGTGTCCTACAGCTACGCCGACGCCGTGGCCGACGGCATCTGCCGGCGGGTGACCTTCATCACCTACGACGGGGCGCTGTCGTGGCGCAGCGGCGCGGACGTCATCGAGTCGAGCTTCGAGACCGTGCTCAGCGGCCGGGAGGCGGGCCGCCGCTACCGGACGGCGATCTCGACCGAGCTCCCGGACGGGCTGCCGCGGATCCTCTGCGAGGCCAATGCCAAGCTCGGGCAGGTCCGGGCCAACGGTCACCCCGACGCCGCGGCCCTGGCGGTGGCGGCCGACGGGGGCCACGCCCGGGAGATCGCCCGCCTGCTGGCGGAGGCGACCGGCCGCCCGCCGGTGGTGGTGCTCCACACCGAGGCCCGGGCGGCGGAGAAGCTGGCCGCCTTCACCGCTTCGCGGGCGCCGTGGATCGTGGCGGTGAACATGGTCTCCGAGGGGGTGGACATACCCCGCCTGCGGGTCGGGGTCTACGCCACGGCGGCCAAGACCCCGCTGATCTTCCGCCAGATCGTCGGGCGCTTCGTGCGGACCGTCGGTGGGCGCCCGACCGAGCAGAGCTGGCTCTACCTGCCGGCCGACGGGGTCCTGCGCCGCCATGCCGCCGAGGTGGAGCGCGAGCTGCGCCACGTGCTGGTCAGGGAGAGCGACGAGCTCGGCGAGCCCGTCGAGCGGGCTCGGGGCGAGCGCTCGCCGGCGTCGGACTTCGAGCCCCTGAGCGCCGACGTGGCACCGCAGCTGACCTTGTTCGGCGGCGGGGCCCGTGTCACGCCGCCGACCCCTGCGCCGCCGGCGGCGACGCCAGAGCGGGCACCGGCGGCGGCCTTCGAGCGGCGGGCCCGCCTGCGCAACGAGCGCCACCGCCTGGTGGCCGAGCTGTGCCGGGCCCAGGGGCGCAGCCACGCCGAGGTCAACCGGTGGATCAACCGCTCGCTCGGCCTCCACCGGGTCGAGGAGGCGACCATCGACCAGCTCGAGCGGTCGGTCGAGCTGCTCGTCGCCTCGCTGACCACCCGCCGCCGAGCGCCGGCTCAGCCGGTGGTGCCGGCGGCCAGGGCGGCGAGGCCGCCGATCCCGGGGACGTAGAGGTACTCGCCGCCACGGGTGCGGACGAAGTCGTGCTGGGGGGCGAGGAAGAACGGCGGGTCGCCCTGGATGGTCATCTTGGCGGTGGCGCGGCCGTCGCCGAGGATGAAGTCCTTGTCGTGGCCGAGGCCGAAGATGTTGCCGTCGTTGAGCCACTGCATCTGCACCGCCTCGAACTGGCGGGCGATGCTGGCCTGGAAGCAGACGAAGACGAGCCCGCGCCGGGCGCCGTCGTCGGTCATCACCCCGGGGGCAAGCGGCGGGCCGTAGGGCATGCCGCGCCGGATCATCCGGTGGCGGAAGCTGAGCGCCCCCTCCCAGCCGAGGGCGTCGCGGGGGTTCGAGCGACGGATGTGGGCGCCGATCGGGCACCGCCGGCCGTCGGGATCGCCGGCGTAGCGGAAGTCGTTGGCATGGGGGGCGGCGGCGTCGAAGCCGGGATCGGGCCGGTCGGGATGGGTGATGAGCGGCGTGCCGTTGGGCCAGCGGCCGAGGACCTTGGCGGCCAGAGCCTCGGCGTCGCCCGCGGGGTAGAGCGCGGCGGCGTCGTGGAGGACCCGCCGGAAGAGCGCCACGTCCTGGTGGAGCTTGCGCCAGACCATGTAGGTGGCGCCGCGGCCGAGGGGGCCGGCCGGGCCGGGGGGAAGGCGGCCCTGGGGGTCGTCGCGGCTGTCCTCGTCGGGGTAGCCGAGGACGAACTCCCCGGTGGCCAGGGCCCGCCAGCGGCCGTCCTTCTCGGGTACGCCGCCGCCGGGGGACCGCTCGTCGCTCGAGCCCTCGATGGCCGGCTGGGCGAACCCGTCGGCGTAGCCGAAGTGCTCGCGGGCGCCGTCGAGGAGGCAAGCGTCCTGGCGGTGGACCACGGTCACCCCGTCGGCGGCGGCCATCGCCGCCTGCATCTTCTCGAGCGCCCGCTCGGCGTCCTCTTCGCGGCGGGCGTTGACGGTCAGCAGGACGTGGGCGGCGCCGGTCCCGAGCGCCTCGTCCCACCGACCGGGCTCGCTGACCCCGACGTCGCCGAGGCGCTGCGCGCGGCGGGCCATGCCGTCGCGGAACTCGGGGGCGAACCCGGCGAGGACGGCGTCGGACACCCCGAGGGCGTGGAGGCCGGCGGCGGTCAGCGCCACGTTGAGGGTGGTCGCCGGCTTGCCGGCGCTCCAGGGCAGGGCGGTGGTGACGTGGTCGAGCAGGCCGGCGAACCAGGCCCGGGCCTGGGGCGGCGGGCAGTCGATGCGGGCGAAGGCGTAGACGGTGCGCTCGTAGTCGTTGCCGTAGGCGCGCAGGATGTCGCCCTGGAGGTCACCCAGGTCGATCTTTTGGAGCGGCCTCGCCATCAGCGGGGGAATTCCAGGGCGAAGGCGCGCTGGATCTCGGCCGGGGGGAGGCCCTGGGTGCGCGTGGCGAAGGCGATGAGCCGATCGCGCTGGTCGAGGCTGGCCCTGACCCGCTCCAGGGTGGCCTGACCGTAGGCGGCGAAGAAGAAGCCGCAGTCGATCTGGTTGTGCTCGAGGTAGGCCTTCAGGGCGGGGCCGGCGGCCGGGTCCGGGCAGCCGATACAGCGCCCCCAGATAAAGGGAGCCTCGGCGGCCAGCTCCACGCAGAGGGCGTCGAGGTAGCCGTCGAGGCCGCCGTCGAAGCAGGTGGAGAAGATGAGCATGGGAAGGGCGAGGGCGTCGGGCTCGGGCTGGTCGTAGAACGGGTCCCAGTTGAAGCGCTCGACGATGACCCAGCGGGCCATGTGCGTACCCGGGACCCGGCTCATCGGGCTCGGCCCGGGATCGCGCAGATCCTCGAGGTAGGCGCGCAGCCCGGCCTCCTGGCCCGGCTTGATCGGGGTCATGGCCAGGAAGCCGTAGGCCTGACCGGAGACGTTGGACGACTTCACAGCCAGCGCTGGGCGTCGGTGAGCAGGCGGCGGTAGGCGGCGGCGAAGGCCGTCGGGTCGAGTTCGGCGGCGTCGCGGCGCAGCGGGGCGAGCCTGTCGTCGAGGGCGAGGGCGCCGGCCACCATGGTGATGGTGGCATCCGGATAGGCCGAGTAGTAGTGGCTGGCCTCGGTCTCGTTGGCGTGGATGTAGTCCTTGAACGGACCGACCGGCAGCGGCCCGGGAAAGCCGTAGGAGCTCCCGAAGAACACCTTCATGTTCGGGGTCATGATGTGGGAGAAGGCGTCGATGTACTCCTCCCAGCCGCCGTTGAAGTTGCTCTCGAAGTACATGTGGGCGTAGCGCATGGTCTGGCGGGGCTGGGGTGGGCCGTTGTAGGGGATCTCCTTGACCAGGGCCCAGCGGGCGAAGTGGATGAAGGACAGCTTGCGCAGCGTCTCGGTCAGCCAGGGAACCCGCTTGGCGAGGAAGAAGAGGACGGGCAGGTAGAGCCGGCCCCACCACTTGATGGTGCTGAACACGGTGATGGCGATCGCCTGGCCGTCGACGTTGCGCGAGGAGGTGCCGGTGGCGGTGATCGGTCCGGCCGGCGGCGCAGTGCTCACGGCGGCCAAGATACGGACCCGCCCCCGGCCCGTCAATTGCCCCACCGCCGCTCGCCGGTGCTCCGGGCTTGGGGGGCGGGGGCCGGGTGGGGCTAGCGGCGGCTGAGCACGACGACCGGGATCTGGCGCTCGGTCTTGGCCTGGTAGTCGTCGTAGGCCGGCCAGGACTCGGCCAGCGCCGACCACAGCCGGGCCCGCTCCTCGCCGCCGGCGGTGGCGGCCGTCACCGCCACCTCCTCGTCCTTCACCTCGATGGTGGCGTGGGGTTCGGCCTCGAGGTTCTTGTACCAGTCGGGGTGATCGGGAGCGCCGCCCTTGGAGGCGACCACCACCCATCGGTCCCCGTCGGTGCGATGGATCAGGGGCGTGGTGCGCGGCTGGCCGGAGGTGCGCCCGGTGGTGGTGAGCAGGAGGATGGTGGTCCCCCGCCAGTGGTAGCCGCGGGCGCCGGCCGTCTCGCGGTAGACCCGGACGTGCTCGGCGCCGAACAGCTCGTCGTCGGACTCGGCCATGACCGGAGTCTAGACGGAGCCCGCGGCCCGCCGGCACGAGCCGTGGCTACCAGACGTCGCCGTCCCGCCAGTCGCAGGTGAGGGGGCCGCCAAGGTCGAGGGGGACGGCGAGGGCGAGGACGTAGATGCTGCCGTCCTCCTCGGGGGTCGGCTCGATTCCGGTGGGGGTGAGCGCCGAGGAGGCCCCGGACCAGCGCTGCCAGCCGCGGGCGGCGTAGAAGTCGGCGGCCTCGTCGGTGGCCCCGAGGGCACCGAGGTCGTAGGCGCCGCGGACCACCGCCTCGAGCGCGCCCATCATGGCGGCGCCGTGTCCGCGCCGCCGACGATCGGCCCGGACCCCGACGCCCTCGACGTAGCCGGCACGCAGGGCCCGTCCGTGGTGGAGCAGGCGCCGCTGGACGACGCTGGCGTGCCCGATGAGGTCGGCCTCCTCCCAGACCAGGGCGTGGATTCCGCCGAGGGCGTGCTCCCAGTCCTCCTCGCCGAAGGCGCCGGCGAAGACATCGCTCAGCAGAGTGCGGGCGGCGGCCAGGGTGGCGGCGTCGAGGTCGGCGGTGTGAGCGGTGCGGAGCTCGGTCATGCCCCGGGCGGCCCGACTATCAGAAGAAGGGCGGTGTGGGCCGGTGGGGCTCGGGCGAGAGCGGCGGGGAGGCGATCTCGACGATCTGGCAGGGGGCGCTCGAGGTGCATGTCGGGTTGGTCTCGTCCTTCGGCCGTGGTGCCGCGAGGGCGTAGAGGGTGGCGCCGTCCTCGGCCAAGCCGAGCACTACGCCGTCAAGAATGCCGAAGGAGCCGTTGTCCCGGGCGGCGGTGTTGACCTGGGAGAGCACGCTCCTGAACACGTAGCACGTCGACTGGAGCGAGGCGAAGCGCACGGTCAAGCCGTCGAGGACGGGAGGCGCCGGCGCGCTGAGGTCGGCTCCACCGGTGCACACCTCCCCGGCGAAGCCGGCGCCGAGGAGCCGGCTGGCGCCGGTCCGGACGTTGTCGGCCCGGACCTCCCAGCCGGCGTGGCCGATCACCCGGGAGGCGACCGGCTCCCAGAGGAATGTGACCAGTCGCCCGTCGTAGGCAAGACCCTCGACCAGCCCGGCGCGGGTCTCGGCGGGGCAGCGGCGGCCGGCGCAGGGCGGGGGGAGGGCGCCGTGGGGGAGGCTGGCCAAGCGGCGGTGGCCCGGCGTCCACAGCAGCACCTGCTGGACCTGGCCGTGGTGGGCCGGGTCGAGGCGGGCGAAGGCGACCCGTCCGCGCCACATCGCCGGGGTGGTGTCGGAGGTTCCGGCGGGGTGGGGGACGGCGGGCGCGCTCTCGCGCCCGCTCTGGAGATCGAGGACGCGGAGCCGGCAGCCGGCGCCGGTGTTCGGCGCGATGAGCCCGAGCGGGAAGGAGGCGGGAAGCGGGGTCTTCGCGCAGCGCGAGAAGGTCACCACCGGCGCGCCGGCGGCGCTGGTGCCCACGCTCAGGTCGAAGGGCTGCGGACGCGGGGCGGCGGCGAGGGGGCGGGTCACCCCGGCGTGCGAGCCTTCGAGGGCCCAGCCGCCGGGGGCGGGGACGCTCCAGAGGAGCCAGCCGCCGCCGGCGGCGATGGGGGCGTCGGCGGTGAGCGAGGCGATCACCGAGCCGGGGACCAGCGGGGCCGGCCCGGTCGCGCCGGCCGGGGGGCTGGCGGTTGCGCTCGGATCGTCGGGCGCCGCGAAGGCCCTACCAGGGGCGGCGAGCGGTGCGAGGGCGGCGAGGGTGGCGGCGGTGGCCAGGAGAGTTCGTCTCATATGGACGAGAACGCCCGGCGCCGGCGAAAGTCGCGTCGATGCCAGGCGCACCGGGTGACGGCGGCCGCCGGGCGGCCTGCCGCGTTTGACCGATGAGTCCTGGTCGGCGGGCCAGTCTGAGGGGGGACATGGCGATCCAGGAGGTAGGCAAGTGCAGGAGGTGAGCGACGGGCCGGCCATCGAGACCCGTTCTCTGCGGCGGACGTTCAAGGGCGGGGTCGAGGCGGTGCGGGGCGTCGACCTGACCGTCGCCCGGGGCGAGGTGTTCGGCTTCCTGGGTCCGAACGGGGCCGGGAAGACGACGATGGTGCGGATGCTGTGCACGCTGCTGCCGCCGAGCGGGGGCAGCGCCACGGTGGCCGGCATCGACGTGGAGGGCGACCCGGCGCAGGTGCGGCGGCGGATCGGCGTGGCCCTCCAGGAGATCGGGCTCGATCCGGTGCAGAGCGGGCGGGAGCTGCTCGAGCTCCAGTGCGGCCTCTACGGAATTCCGGGGGGGCGGGCCCGGACCCGGGCGACCGAGCTGCTCGAGCTGGTGGGGCTGAGCGACGCCGCCGATCGGCGGACCAAGACCTATTCGGGCGGGATGAAGCGGCGGCTCGACCTGGCCAGCGCGCTCGTGCACTCACCGGAGGTGCTGTTCCTCGACGAACCGACCACCGGCCTCGACCCGTCGTCGCGGCGGACGATCTGGGAGGAGGTGCGTCGCATCAACGAGGCGGGAACGACGGTGTTCCTCACCACCCAATACCTCGAGGAGGCCGACCGGCTGTGTGATCGCCTGGCCATCATCGACGCCGGGGCGATCGTCGCCGAGGGCACGCCGCAGCGGCTGAAGGCGGAGATGGGGCACGACGTGGTCACCCTGGCCCTCGACGGTGCCGACGCCGAGGCGACGGAGGCGGCGGTGGCCGGTCTCGCCGGCCTCGAGCGTGTCGCCGCCGAGCCGGACGGCCTCGTCCTCTACGTAGAGGACGGAGCCGGGTCGATCGCCGAGATCGTTCGCCTCCTGGAGGCCGGGGGGATCCGGGTGGGCGCGATCACGGTGTCGCGACCGTCGCTGGATGACGTGTTCCTGCAGGCAACCGGACGGCGCCTGGAAGGCGCCAAGGAGGAGGTGACGGCATGAACGAGCTCGTCCTGCTCGCCCGGCGCTCGGTGCGGGAGATCGCGCGCTACCCGGAGTCGACGATTCCCGCCCTGTTCATCCCGCTGTTCTTCCTGGCCGTCAACGTCGGGCAGGTGTCGAAGACCTTTCCGTCGACGACGCCGTTCCTGCGTGGCCAGGGCTACGTGGCGTTCCAGCTGCCGGTATCGCTGATGTTCGCGGTGGCCACCGCCGGCTCGGGTCTGGCCCTGGTCACCGAGATCGACCTCGGCTACTTCGACAAGCTCCTGGCCGCCCCGATCCGGCGCTCGTCGATCATCCTCGGCCGGCTGGCCGCCGACCTGGTGCGCGGCGTGCTCGGGGCCACCGTTGTCCTCGTCGCCGGCCTGGCCTTCGGCGCTCACATGCAGAGCGGCGTCCTCGGGGCGGTGGTGCTCGTCCTCCTCTCGGCGTGCTTCGGGGTGGGGTACGCGGGCTTCGCCATCCTGGTGGCCCTGCGGACCCGAAACGTCCAGGCGACGAACACGAGCTTCCTGCTCTTCTTCCCGCTCCTCTTCCTGACCCCGAACTTCGTCCCCTTCGACCGCCTGACGCCGCTGATGGAGACCTTGGCCCGGATCAACCCGGTGAGCTACGTGATCGACGGGCTGCGCTCGCTGGTCATCGAGGGCTGGAACTGGGACAAGCTCGGGTACTGCACGGCGGTGATCGTCGGGCTGATCGCCATCCTCACCAGCCTGTCGCTGCGCGCCATCGCCAACTACGACCGTTGACGGCGCCGGACCCGCGGCGTCGGGGCGGGGGTGGGCGCGGCGGCGTGGAGGCGCCTGGCTAGATGGTCATGGAGATGGGCAGTCCGTCCTTGGTGTAGAGGAGGGCCCTGCCGTCGTGGCTGATCCGAAGCGACTTCGGGTCGACGTTGCCGGTGTCGATGATCCGCTCGGCCTTCGGCCGGCCGGTCGCCCCGCGGAGGTCGTAGGGACCCCGGCTGGTGCTGGTGGGGTGCTCGAGCCAGAACGCCGTGCCGGCGGGTGTGACGAGGAGCCTGACGATGATCTCGCCGTCGTCGATCTCCCGGCCGCCCCCCTCGCTGTGGGGCGCGAGCTTGGTGATCGCCTCGAGGCGGCCGGTGCGGAGATCGATCACCCCGATCTTGTTGCTCTCGTCGCCGATCGCCGAGCCCTGGTAGGTGTAGGCGAGAAAGCGGCCGGCGAGTCGGTACTGGACGTCCGAGCAGCAGAGGTTGGGTATGGGGACGAGGCGATGGCCGTCGCGCAGGCAGGCGTAGAAGTTGCGAACCCCGCCGGGGCCGTCGCGACGGGTGAAGAGCACCGCCAACCGGTCGGCGGCGCGGATCTTGGTGGAGGGAGCATGCGAGGCGGCGCGGCATCCGTCGGTCGCCGCCCGGACGGGGGGGCATACGACGGCGAGCAACGCCGCTGCCGCCAGCGTCGAGAGACAGAAGCCGAGCCCGCGCATCGCGGTTACCGGCGCCTCTCCACATCCAATTTATACCGTACAGGGGGGCTTGTTACAAGCCCCGGTCGTGCCGCATAATCGCCCGCCGCAGGCCAGAACCTACGGAAATAGGAGGAGCGAATTGCGTATGACCGAGCATGCTGTGGTGATCGCCGGAGGAGGTCCGGCGGGGATGATGCTGGCGGCTGAGTTGGCGTTGGCGAAGGTCGACGTCGCCATCGTCGAGCGCCGTCCGGATCACGTGCTCGCCGGCTCACGGGCCGGCGGCTTTCACTCGCGCACGATCGAGGTGCTGGATCAGCGAGGGGTCGCCGATCGGTTCCTGGCGGAGGGTCAGGTGGCTCAGGCCGCGATGCTGGCCACGACCGTGTTGGACATGAGCGACTTCCCGACGCGTCATCCGTATTCGCTCGGGATCTGGCAGAACCAGATCGAGCGCATCATGGCCGCCTGGATCGCCGAGCTGCCGGTGCGGATCTACTACGGATGTGAGGTGACGGGCTTCGCGCAGGACGACGCCGGCGTCGACGTCGGGCTGTCCGGCGGCCAGTCGCTGCGGGCGCAGTATCTCGTCGGGTGCGACGGCGGACGCAGCGTCATCCGCAAGGCAGCCGGCGTCGCATTCCCCGGATGGGATCCGACGACCAGCAACCTGATCGCCGAGGTCGAGATGGCCGAGGAACCGGAGCTGGGCATCCGCCGCGATGGTCACGGCATCCATGGCCTCGGCAGGGTGAACTACGAGATCCGTGACGGCGAGGTGGTCTACCTGGATGGGGGACCGGTGCGGGTCATGGTCACCGAACGGCACACCGGACCTGCCGGCGAGCCCACTCTGCGCGACCTGAGCCAGGCGCTGATCACGGTCTACGGGAGAGACTTCGGGATCCACAGCCCCACGTGGATCTCGAGGTTCACCGACATGACACGTCAGGCGGCGGCCTACCGCGCGGGACGAGTCCTACTCGCCGGCGACTCGGCGCACGTTCACTACCCGGCGGGTGGACAGGGCCTCAGCCTCGGTGTGCAGGATGCGGTGAATCTGGGATGGAAGCTGGCTCAGGTGGTCAACGGGACCTCCCCGGAGAGCCTCCTGGATACCTATCAGGACGAGCGCCACCCGGTCGGCGCCCGCGCGCTCCGGCACACGATGGCTCAGACCGCGCTGCAACGCGGGGACGAGCGCGTCAAGGCGCTCGCCGATGTGGTCTCGGAGCTGGCGATCATGGACGAGCCTCGCAAACGGCTCGCCGGGACGATCTCCGGGCTGGACATTCATTACGACCTCGGCGAGGGACATCCGCTGCTCGGGCGTCGCATGCCGGATCTGGACCTGGTGACCGCCGACGGCCGGCTCCGGGTCTTCGAGCTGCTGCACGACGCCCGGCCGGTACTGCTCAACCTCGGGGAGCCCGGCGGCCTCGAGATCACTCCATGGGCTGACCGGGTCCAGCTGATCGAGGCGAGCTATGAGGGGGAGTGGGAGCTCCCGGTACTCGGGGCGGTCACCGCTCCCACCGCCGTGTTGATCCGGCCCGACGGATACGTTGCCTGGGTCGCAGACCAGACCGGCCTCGGACTCCGGCAAGCGCTGACCACCTGGTTCGGAGCGCCGTCCGCGGCGTAGCGGACCGGCCGGCAAGATCGAATCCGCAAAAGAGCTCCGATGGTTCGCTACGGCGCGATCGTGGGGCCGCCGAGTCTGGCGGATCATCGTTGGCGGGCACGCTGAGCGGCGAGGGAGCGACGGCCCGGGGTGGGGTCGACCCCGAAGCGCTCGGCGTAGCGTTCGTGGACTTCTTCCCACGGCTGGTGTGCCTGCTCTTCGGAGAGGTACCCGCCGGCGAGATGAGGCTCCAGGCGCGAGAGGTAGGCCTCCCAGCCGGCTGCGGTCTGCGCCGCGCGCGCGCGGTCGTCGAAGACGTGGGTGAAGACCAACCGACAGCCGTCTTCCTGAGCGGCAAGCTCGAAGCTGTAGCGCTCGCCGGCGAAGGTCCAGGCCAGGCGATGGGGTGCGTCGACCTCGGTCACCTCGCCGGTGGCGCCGTAGGCCTCGAAGGTCTCACCCGTCGCCGGTGTCCAGTCGGCGGCGGCGGGAAACCAGCGCTCGAGCTCCGCGGGCTTGGTGATCGCC
>JAXDHJ010000013.1:0-7356 GCA_034664565.1 Solirubrobacteraceae bacterium | reverse complement strand
CGCTCAGGCGAACACCCAGCGGCCGGTGAGCGTCCCGTCGTAGAACTGGGCGACGACCTGGACGGTGACCCGGCGCCGGCGCGGGATGACGAAGGCGACGCTGACCCGACCGGTGGTGCTGCGGCCGATCTGCCGGCCGGCGACCGACACCCGCAGGGCCGGAGCCCCGGCGGAGGCGAAGGTGATCCTCAGCTGCCGCCGGCCGCCCGAGAGCCGGCGTGAGCGCAGGCTGGCGATGCGGACCTTGGCGCCGCTCACCGACGGGCGGCCGGCGAGCGGAGCGGGATTGCCCGAGCCGGGGGGCGGCGTGACCGGCACGGTCGTCCCCGGCGCCGGGGTGACCGGCGGCGGGGTCTGGGTGGGGGGCGGCGGGGCGGGCATGGTCACGTCGGCCGCCGCCTGCCCGCCGCGGTTGGCCGCCGCGTCCACGGCGTTCACCGAGTAGTGGTGGGCGCCCGGCGCCGGTCGGTCGGTGTAGCCGGTGTTCGGCGGGGTGGCGATCAGCGACCCGTCGCGCCTGACCTCGTAGAAGGTGACGCCGCGGTTGTCGGCGGCCGCCGGCCAGGCGAGGACGACACCGGACTGGGTGGCCGAGGCCGAGAGGGCGCCGACCGCCGCCGGCGGGGTGACGTCGGCCAGCGTGGTCTGGACCGACCGCGCCGGGCCGACGTTCCCGGTCGGGTCGACGGCCATCACCTGGTAGGTCGGCGAGATCAGGGAGGTGGTGTCGGCATCGGTGAAGGTCAGCCCGGTCGAGGAGCCGATGGTCAGCCCGTCGCGGAGCACCTGGTAGTGATCGACCCGGTCGTCGTCGGTGGCCGCCCCCCAGGAGACGGTGACGCCGCTCGTGTTGCCGGCGGCGCTGACGTAGGAGACCGCGGTGGGCGGGACGTCGTCGACGAGGTCGGGCATGGTCACGTCGACCCCGACGGTTCCGCCCCCGGTCGCGTGGGCCCCGATGGTGATGCCGTGAGGGGCGTCGGTGAACGTCTGCCCCGGCTGGAGGGGCTGGGACTCGAAGCCGCCACCCGGGTTGGCGTCGATGAGCTGGCTCTGGAGGGCCTCGTCGAGGCCGTCGACCCGGCGGATGGTCACCCCGGTGGTCACCGGGTCCCCGGCGGAGAAGCGGTTGAACGGCGACTGGGCGGAGCGGAGGTCGAGCGAGTACCACTGGGTGACGGCGACGTGGGGCTCCTTGATGGGGACCATCACGTTGTGCAGGCCGAACCCGAGGCCGTCGGCCGCGGAGAGGGTGAGGCTGGCCGACTGGCGCAGGGACAGCGCCTCGCCGGCCGCGAGCTGGCCGACCTGCTGGCGATGCCAGGCGCCCATCAGGCCGCCGCCGCCCATGACGTCGAAGGGATCGGCGTACTCGGTGCTCGTGCAGTTCGCCGACAGCGGGACCTGGGTGCCGGCGCCGTCGCGGCACGTCAGCCCGTTGGCGTGATGGGCGCCCATGTTGTGGCCGAGCTCGTGGGCGATGACCGACCAGCCGAGGTAGGCGTTGGACCACACGTCGTTGCCGGGCAGGCTCCCGAGGCCGGCCCACGGGCAGTCCCGAGTCGCCGGTAGCAGGTAGACCCGGTGGTCGTAGGCGGCGGTGTTCCACCCGGCGAGGTCGGCGGCGGCGAGGGCCGCCGCCTTCAACGCCTCGTAGTCGCAGCCGCTCACCACCTGGGAGACCGAGACCTGCGCGACATCGCCGGAGCCGTCGATCCGCCCGGCCAGCGAGGTAGCGCCGGCGGACTGGGCCCCGAAGAAGGCGTTGGCCGAGTCCGGGGCGGTGAACACCGCCTGGCGAACGGCGGCCGGGGTGGCGGCGGGGGTGGTCGCGTCGGGGGTGGTGATGATGAGGACCAGCACCGTCTGGGGCCCCGGAGGCGGAGCGGCGACCACGCGCTGGGCCGAGGCCGGGCCGGCCCGTCCCTGCACCCCCTGGGCGTGGGCATCGCCGTCGGCGACGGTGACCTGCTGGCCGAGGAGGCGCGGGGGCTGGGGGTCGGTCAGCAGGTGCGAGCCGGAGGACGTGACCACCTGCCAGGTGCGGCTCACCTCGGTACCGTCGAGGCGGTGACCGTGGAGCTCCTGGAGCTGGCCGGTGAACCGGGCGGCGCCGGCCGCCGGGGCCGCCGCCGTGGCCGCCACCAGCGCCATGACTGTCATCCCGATCATGCGGCGCATGCGGTCCCTCGGTTGTTCATCCCTGAAGCCATCGACCACCATAGGGCTCGACATGAGCCGGTGAGTCTCAGGCCCGGCGCGGCGTGGCCGGGGAGGACCCCTACACTCGCCGAGTGCTGGTTCTCGTCGTCGACGATGACGCCCCGGTGCGCCGGATGCTCGAGCGCACCCTCGGCGCCGAGGGCAACGAGGTCCGCAGCGTGGCCGACGGCCCCCAGGCGCTGGTCGAGGTCGAGCGCCGGGCGCCCGACCTGGTGATCCTCGACGTGGCCATGCCCGGGATGGACGGGCTCGCCGTCTGCCGGCGCCTGCGGGCCAAGGGCCTGGCCACCCCGATCCTCCTCCTCACCGCCCGCGACGCCGTCGCCGACCGGGTGGCCGGCCTCGACGCCGGAGCCGACGACTACCTGGTCAAGCCCTTCGCCCCGTCCGAGCTCGCCGCCCGGGTCCGGGCCCTGACCCGCCGTCACGGGGTCGGCACCCTGGCCTACGACGATCTCGTGCTCGACCCCGGCACCCGCATCGCCACCCGCCGGGGCGAGGCGATCGAGCTGACCGCGCGCGAGGCGCAGCTGCTCGAGCTCCTGCTGCGCAACGCCCGGGCCGTCGTCTCCCGCGAGCTGGCCATCGAGGAGGTCTGGCGGGGCGGGGCGGTCGAGAACGTCGTAGACCGCTACGTCGGCTACCTGCGCCGCAAGCTCGGCGACCCGCCGCTGATCCGCACCGTCCGCGGGGTCGGCTTCACCCTGGGCCGATGAGACGGGCCACCCTTCGCGCCCGGCTGATCGCGGCGGCCGCGGCCGCGACGGTGGGGGCCGTCGCCGTGCTCGGGGTCACCGTCCTCGTCCTCGTCGACCATCAGCTCCACAACTCGCTGGACACGACGCTCCGGTCGGGGGCGGCCGAGACTGCTCGACTCGCCGCGTCGACCCCGGCGCTGCTGACCGCCCCCGGGGCGCTCGAGGCGCCGTTCGGAGGCCGCCAGCTCTCGGTCGAGGTCGTCGACGGCCACGGCCGCATCTACGCCCGGTCGCCGTCGCTCGGGGGGCGCATCCTCCCGGGGGGGCCGGCGCTGACCGCGGCCCTCAGCTCAGGCCGCAGCAGCTACCGGGACGCCCGCCTCTCGGGGGAGTCGATCCGCGAGTACGTCGCGCCGCTGGCCGACGCCGGCGGGCCGGTGGCCGGCGGAGCCGTGCTCGTGGGATCGAGCACGGCCGAGATCGAGGACACCGTCCGGAAGATCCGCGCGCTGGTCCTGTTCAGCGCCCTGGCCGCCGGCCTGCTCGGCGCCGCCGGAGCCGCTCTCCTGACCCAGCGTGGGCTGCGGCCGCTGCGTCGCCTGGTCGACGGCGCCCGCGACATCGCCGACACCCACGACGCCTCGCGCCGCCTGCCGATCGGCCGGGCCGGCGGCGAGCTGGCCGAGCTGGCCCAGACCCTCAACCGTATGCTCGAGTCGCTCGAGCGCGCCCGGGCCACCGAGCGCCGCTTCCTGGCCGACGCCTCCCACGAGCTGCGTACGCCGCTGACCTCGCTGCGGGGCAACGCCGCCTACGTCGCCCGCCACGGAGCCGACGCGGCGGCGCTGGGCGACATCGAGGCCGACGTGGCCCGGCTCGCCCGGCTGCTCGACGACCTCCTGGCCCTCGAGCGCGAGGACGGCGCCGTGCGTCCGGACGAGCTCGTCCACCTCAGCGAGGTGGTCGACGCCGTCTGCGCCGACCATCCCGAGGTCGAGGTGACGATCGAGGAGGAGGCGGCGGTGCGCGGCGAGCGGGGCGCGCTCGAGCGGGCGCTCGGCAACCTGGTGGAGAACGCCCGCATCCACGGCCCGCCGGACACGCCCATAGAGGTCGCGCTCAGCCGGCGGGGGGCCACCGCCCTGCTGGCGGTGCGCGACGGCGGCCCCGGCCTCGACGCCGACCAGGTCGAGCTCGCCTTCCAGCGTTTCTGGAGGGGCGCCGGCGGCGGACGGCCGGGCTCGGGGCTCGGGCTCTCGATCGTGGCCGCCACCGCCGCCCGCCACGGCGGCCGGGTGCGGGTGGACGGATCCCGCTTCACCCTCGAGCTGCCGGCTGTCAGGGGATTCTCAGAGGTCCGGCCTAGGCTGGTCGAGCTCCCGGATCAGGAAGGCCCACCGTGAACCCACTTCGTCGTCTCCCCACTCGCAAGCTCCTGGCGATGATCGCCGGCGTGATCGTGCTCGCCGGATCGGTCAGCGCCGTAGCCGTCGCCGCCCTCGGCGGAGGCGGCCCGATCCCGGCGGCCAGCACGCTGGCCGCCGCCATTCACACCGCTATCAACGGACCGAACATCCAGGGCGTCACCGCCCGCATCCAGTTCACCAACAGCCTGATCGACTCCTCGAGCATCCCGGCGGCGACACCGCTCCTCAAGGGTGCGAGCGGGCGGCTGTGGGCGAGCAACGACGGCCACCTGCGGCTCGAGCTCCAGTCGAGCCGTGGCGATACCGAGATCCTCGTCGCCCCCGGCTCCTTCTCCCTCTTCGACTCGGCCAGCAACACCGTCTACCACGGGACGCTGCCCGCCCACAAGCCGGCGGCGGCGAACGAGCCGGCCCACCAGTCGCCGACCGTCCAGACCATCAGCGACGCCATCACCAAGCTCATGGACAAGGTCGGCGTCTCCGGCGCCGTTCCCACCAACGTGGGCGGCGCCCCGGCCTACGCGGTGACCTTCTCGCCCAAGCACGCCGGCGGCCTGCTCGGCTCGGCCCAGCTCGCCTTCGACGCCGCCAACGGCGCCCCGCTGCGCTTCGCCGTCTACGCCCAGGGCGACCAGGCCCCGGTGCTCGAGCTGACCGCGACCAAGGTCTCCTTCGGCGCCGTCGCGCCCGCCGACCTGACGGTGGCCCCGCCGGCCGGCGCCAAGGTCGTCGAGGTCAACCAGCCGTCGACCGGCTCGCCGGCCGAGGCCAGGACGGCGAACCATCCCGCCAAGGCGAGGAAGGCGGCGGTGACCGGTCAGGCCGCGGTGGCCGCGGCGCTGCCGTTCAAGCTCGCCGCCCCGGCCCAGCTGGCCGGACTGCCCCAGACCTCGGTGAGGCTCCTCTCCTTCGGCAAGCAGCCGGCCGCCCTGGTCACCTACGGTCAGCACCTCGGAGCCATCCTCGTGCTCGAGCGCCAGGTCGACCCGAGCACCCCGGCCAAGGCCACCGGCCCGTCGGATTCGTCCTCGCCGTTCCCCAGCGTCTCGATCAACGGCGCCACCGGGAGCGAGCTGGCCACCGCCCTGGGCACGCTGGTGCGCTTCGAGAAGGGCGGCGTCTCCTACACCGTCGTCGGCTCGGTGCTCCCGGCCGCGGCCGAGGCGGCGGCGCGGGGATTGTGAGCCCGGATCCGCTGGCGACAGACGGGGGCGGCCCCGCCCCCGTCCGAGCGCTCGGCCTGGTCAAGCGCTATGGCGAGCTGGTGGCGGTCGACCACGTCGATCTCAACGTCTCGGCCGGGGACATCTACGGCTACCTCGGACCCAACGGTGCCGGCAAGACCACGTCCCTGCGGATGCTGCTCGGGTTGATCCGTCCGGACGAGGGCTCGGTCGAGCTCTTCGGCCGTGACCCGCTCCTCGAGGGCGCCCGGGCCCTCGACGGGGTCGCCGGCTTCGTCGAGGCCCCGCGCTTCTACCCGTACATGAGCGGGCGGCGCAACCTCGACCTGCTGGCCGCCTTCGACGGCGGCAACGCCGGCGAGCGCATCGACGAGGCGCTGCGGACCGTCGACCTCGACCAGCGGGCCGGCGACAAGGTCGGCGGCTACTCCCACGGGATGCGTCAGCGCCTGGGCATCGCCGCCGCCCTCCTGCGCGCCCCCCGCCTGCTCCTCCTCGACGAGCCGGCCACCGGCCTTGACCCGGCGGGGATGCGCGACATGCGGGCGCTGATCCGCCGCCTGGCCGGGGAGGGCATCACCGTGATGCTCTCGAGTCACCAGCTGGCCGAGGTCGAGGAGCTCTGCAACCGGGTGGCCATCATCCGCGACGGGCGCGTCGCCTACGAGGGCGACCTGGCCGAGCTCAAGCGCTCGGCGGCCACCGAGTACCGCCTGCGGACCACCGACGACGAGCGCGCCGCCCGGGTGGCCCGAGCCCAGCCCGGGGTGGCCGACGTCCGCCGGGGGGATGACGACGTGCGCCTGCGGGCCGAGGAGTCGGCCGTGGCCGAGCTGTCCATCGCCCTCGGCGAGGCCGGGGTCGGGTTGAAGCTGCTGGCCAGCGAGCAGGCCACCCTCGAGGATCTCTTCTTCCGCCTCACCGAGGGCGACGCCGTCCCCGAGCAGGCGCTGGCGTGAGCCGCGGCCGCCCGGGCGTGCTCAACGTCTACGGCTGGGAGATGCGCAAGCTCCGCGCCCAGAAGCGCAGCTACCTGGGGCTCGGCATCGTCACCGCCGTCCCCCTCATCTTCGTCGTCTCCCTCAGCCTGCGCAACGGCGGGCCGGAGGACGTCGCCTTCGGGCGCTACGTGCATCAGTCTGGCCTGGCCGTCCCCCTGGTCATCCTCGTCTTCGCCTCCGCCTTCCTCCTCCCCCTGGCCACCGCCCTGGTGGCCGGGGACATCGTCGCCGCCGAGGACCACAACGGCACCCTGAAGACCATCCTCACCCGGTCGCTCGACCGGGGCCAGGTGTTCGCCGGAAAGCTCCTGGCCGCCGTCACCTACGCCCTCATCGCCCTGCTGCTGATGGGCACGGTGGCCACCGTGGCCGGGTCGCTCGAATCCGGCTTCCATCCCCTCGTCTCCCTCTCGGGCACCCACATCTCGGCGATGAAGGCCCTCGGCCTGGTCTATGCGAGCTTCGGCGTCTACTTCCTCCCGATCCTCGCCATCGTCGCCATCGGCGTGCTCCTCTCGACGACGACGCGCAACAGCGCGGGCGCCGTGGTCGGCACGGTGATGGCGGTGCTCATGCTCAACCTGATCGACATCGTCCCCGGGCTCGAGTTCATCCGCCCCTACCTCCTGCCCCACCAGTTCGACGCGTGGATGGGCTTTCTGCGCGAGCCGATCGACTGGTCGCCGATCATCCGGGCGGCCTGGGTCAGCGCGGTGTACGCCGTGCCGTGCGCCTTCGCCGCCTATCTCGTGTTCCTGCGCCGCGACGTCGCCGGCGGCTGAGGAGCCGCGGCCCGGCCGAGCGCCGGAGCGCTCAGCCGGTT
>JAXDHJ010000012.1:0-42239 GCA_034664565.1 Solirubrobacteraceae bacterium | reverse complement strand
CCGTCGTCGGCGCGGGCGGCGACGGCGACGTCAGGCGCTCCGAGGGAGCGGGCGACGCCGGAGACGGTCTTGGTGTGCTCGCTCTTGTTGAACAGCTCGAGCGCCCGGGAGACCTTGAGCTCGGCGTTGGTGGGCACGGCGTGGATCTCGCGTGCCTCGTTGACCGGCACCCGGCCGGCGGGCTCGGGCACCTCGTCGAGGCGGTCCGGGGGGTGGGCGGCGGTCTCGATCCGAGAGCGCAGACGGCCGACGAGCGAGCGGGCGCGCTCGCCTCCCCGCGGGCGGGGGGCCGGGGCGGCGTCGGCGCCGTCGCGGATCCACCCCTCGTGGGCGGCGCGGGTCGTGCACAGCTCGCAGACGTCGCGGCGGGCACCGCCGGCGATGAACACGTTGGCGTGCTCGCCGCGCAGGAGGGATCGCCCGCAAACGGCGCACATGACCGGTGCCTGGCTGGTGTCGAGTTGGCGGTTGTGGACCACGCGTGGAGCCTACCGAGCGGGGACCTCAGGCGCGGACCTCGGCGGCCTCGGCGGCCCCGGTGATCACCTTGGAGGCGAGGTGGCCGGGGAGCTCCTCGTAGCGGAGGAACTCCATGGTGTAGTCGCCCTGCCCGCCGGTGATCGAGCGGAGGTCGGGGGCGTAGGTGAGCATCTCGGCCATCGGCACCTCAGCCTTGATCTCGGTCATCCCGGCGGCCGGCTCCATGCCCTGGGGGCGGCCGCGGCGGCCGTTGAGGTCGCCGATGACGTCGCCGACGCTGGCCTCGGGGACCGAGAGGGTGACGAGCATGATCGGCTCGAGGAGGACGGGGTCGGCCTGCTCGAGGGCGTGCCTCATGGCGGCGACGCCGGCCAGCTTGAAGGCGATCTCCGAGGAGTCGACCGAGTGGTATGAGCCGTCGAACAGAGTCACCCGGACGTCCTTGACCGGGCAGCCGGCGAGCACGCCGTGGTCCATCGCCTCGAGCACGCCCTTCTCGACGGCGGGAATGAATGAGTTGGGGATCACCCCGCCCTTGATCCGGTCGACGAACTCGAAGCCGGCGCCGGGCTCGAGGGGCTCGATCTCGATGTGGCAGTCGCCGAACTGGCCGCGGCCGCCGGACTGCTTCTTGTGGCGGCCGTGAGCCTTGGCCGCCCGGCGGATGGTCTCCTGGTAGGGGACGCGCGGCGGCTTGAGGGTGACCTCGGCGCCGAAGCGGGTCCGGAGCCGGTCGACGACGACCTCGACGTGGATCTGCGAGAGCCCGGCGACGATCTGCTCGCCGGTCTGGGGGTCGCGGTGGAGGTCGATGGTCGGGTCCTCCTCCTGGAGGCGGCGCAGGGAGGTGAACACCTTGTCCTCGTCGCCCTTGGTCTTGGACTCGATGGCGAAGGCCATGACCGGAGCCGGGAGCTTGATCTCGGGCATGCGGATCGCGTCGTCGCGGGCGGCGAGCCAGTCGCCGGCGCGGGTCTCCTTGAGCTTGGCCACGGCGCCGATGTCGCCGGGGCCGAACTCCTCGACGTGGTCGGTGCCCTTGCCGGTGAACACGGTGAGCTGGCCGATTCGCTCCTTGGTGTGAGTGCGGGTGTTCAGGAGCTGGGTGTCGTGGCGGATCACCCCCTGGTAGACGCGGAACAGGTTGACCCGACCGGTGAAGGAGTCGGCCCGGGTCTTGAACACGTAGGCGAAGAGCTCGCGATCCTCGACCGGGTCGAGGGTGACCTCGGGCAGCTCGAGGGGACCGTGCTTGACCGGCGAAGGGAGGTCCTCGACGATGGCGTCGAGCAGGCGGTTGGTGCCGAGGTTGCGGCTGGCCACGCCGCAGACGACGGGGAAGATCGAGCCGTGGTTGGTGCCCTCCTTGAGGGCGTCGACGATCTCCTGGTGGGAGATCTCCTCGCCCTCGAGGTAGCGCTCCATCAAGGCGTCGGAGACCTCGGCCACCTCGTCCATGAGCTTCTCCCGGTACTCCTCGGCCTGGGCGCGGAGGTTCTCGGGGATCGGGCCCTCGACGGCGTTGCCCCGGCCTGGATCGGGGTAGCGGTAGCTCTTCATGTCGACCAGGTCGATCACGCCCTCGATCTCCTGCTCGGACCCGATGGGGATCTCGGTGGCCACGACGTGGGGGCCGAAGGCGGCCTTCAGCGAGTCGAGGGTGCGGTAGAAGTCGGCCCGCTCGCGGTCGAGCATGTTCACGTAGATCATCCGGGCCAGATCGAGCTCGGCGGCGCGGCGCCAGAGGCGGATGGTCGAGACCTCGGCGCCCATCACGCCGTTGACCACGAAGACGGCCGACTCACATACCCGCAGCCCGCCGAGGGCGTCGGCGACGAAGCTCGGGTCACCGGGAGTGTCGATGAGGTTGATCTTCCGCCCGACCCACTCGAAGGAGCTGAGCGCGGCCGAGATCGACATCTGGCGGGCCTGTTCGTCGGGGTCGGAGTCGGAGGTGGTGGTGTGGTCGACGACGCTGCCGAGGCGGTTTATCGCCCCGGCCTCGAACAGCAGCGCCTCGTGCAGCGAGGTCTTGCCGGCGCCGCGATGACCGACGAGCGCGACATTGCGAATGCGGTCGGCGCTGTATCGCATGCTGTTCTCCTCTCCCTCGGGGAGAGCAACATATCGCGTCGACTGGGCCCAGTGTGAAGGCGGTGTCGCGGGTGCCGGCGAGACCGATCAGTGCGGCCGCGGCCCGGCCCGGGTCGATGGGGACGGTCCCGGGGCGCCGGCTCGAGCCGCGGGTCAGACCACGGCGGCGGGCGGCGTCAGTCGGGCGGGGCGAGGCGAGAGCGCAGCCGGAGAACGGCCTTGGTATGGAGTTGCGAGACGCGGGACTCGGTGACCCCGAGGACCTCGCCGATCTCCCGGAGGGTGAGGTTCTCGTAGTAGTAGAGGGCGATCACCAGCTTCTCGCGCTCGGGCAGCCGGGCGATGGCATCGGCGATACGGTCCTTGAGCTCGTTCTGGTCGATGACCTGCTCGGGATTGGGGGCGCTCTGGTCGGGCAGGGTGTCGAGCAGCGAGACGCTGTCGCCGCTGGCGTCGGACACGGCCCAGAGCTCGTCGAGGGCGGTGACCGAGGAGTTGGCGATGGCGAGGAGGGAGTCGCGGAACTCGTCGACGGTGAGACCGATCTCCTTGGCGATCTCCTCGTCGGTGGGAACCCGCCGGAGCTTGGCCTCGAGCTTGGCGTGGGCGCGCTCGATCTCCCGGGCCCGGGCGCGGACGGACCGGGGGACCCAGTCGAGGGCGCGGAGCTCATCGAGGATCGCCCCGCGGACGCGGGTGATGGCGTAGGTCTCGAACCGGATCTCGCGGGAGAGGTCGAAGCGCTCGATGGCGGCGATGAGGCCGACGAGTCCGTAGGAGATCAGGTCCCCCTCGTCGACGTGGGCCGGGAGCCCGGCGGCCATGCGTCCGGCGACATACTTGACCAGCGGCGAGTAGGCGACGACGAGCCGCTCGCGGGCGCGCTGGTCGTCGTTGGTCTTGTACCGACGCCAGAGGTCGCGGAGCTCGACAGCTTTTACGTTTGTCTGCAGGGTGCCTCCCCAACCATTCGTCAGGCTCCTCGGGCGGCCGGTCTGGCCCGTCCGGCTCAAGCGAGCCGACTCTACCCGACCGAGAGGCTGCCTCGTCGGGTCAGCCGGGCGGGGCGGCTGCCCGATCGGGCCCGTCTGGTCGCCGCCCGGGGCTCGAACCGGTGCGGGTGGGGCCGCGTCGGATCCGCTGACCCTCGAGCATCGGAATCAGCCGGGCCGAGAGGGCCGGCCAGTCGTGGGCGCAGATCACCGCCTCCTCCTCGCAGAAGTCGCGATTCCAGGGGTGCAGGAGGGTGGCGACGCGGATGCCGTTGTCGATTGCCGCCTGGAGGTTGATCGGGCTGTCGTCGATGAGGAGCTCGACCTCGTCCTCGACGCAGCAGGCGATCTTGTCGTCGCAGCAGGTCAGGTCGTCGAAGGGGATGCCGACGTTGGCCAGCCAGCGGGCGGTGGCCGGAGCGGCGAGCCCGGTGCGGTGGCTCATGACGTGGACCTGGTGGCCGAGCCGGTGCCAGCGGGCGACGGTCTCGACGGCACCGGGATAGGGAACGGCGGCGAGGACATCGTGGTCGGAATGGGTGTCGGCGACGCAGGCCGCGAGCTGCTCGGGGCGGAGGCGCGTGATGCCCCAGGTCAGCTGCTGCTCATAGGGGAGGTCGATGCCGAAGCGCCGCAGGGCGGCGGCCGAGAGCAGGCTCCAGAAGTCGTGGAGGGTCGAGTCGATGTCGATGGCGATCCGCACGTTGATCAGTTTGGCATCCCGTGGAGCATCCGGCCGTCGCCGGCTCTGGGCCGGGGGGCGGCGGGGTCCGGCTCAGACGGTGACGGCCCCGCCGGAGGCGCTTCCGACCTGGAGCGCGTACTTCTTGAGAACGCCGGTCAGGTCCGGATTATCCGGGGGCTCGTACTCGGCCAGGCGAGCGGCGATCTCCGCATCGGTGAGGGCGACATCGAGGCGGCGGGCATCGACGTCGATGGTCACCTCGTCACCGTCGCGCACGGCGGCGATCGGCCCGCCGCGGACCGCCTCGGGGGCGACGTGCCCGGCCATGAAGCCGTGGGTGGCCCCGGAGAACCGCCCGTCGGTGAGGAGGGCGACCTCGGAGCCGAGGCCGGCGCCGTTGATGGCGGCGGTCACGGCGAGCATCTCGCGCATGCCGGGGCCGCCGGCCGGGCCCTCGTTGCGGATGACGATGACGTCGCCGGCCTTGATGGCGGCGTGGGTGACCGCCGCCATGGCCGCCTCCTCACCCTCGAAGACGCGAGCCGGGCCGACGTGGAGGCGGCGCTCGTGGCCGGCGAGCTTGACCACGCAGCCGTCGGGCGCGAGGTTGCCGCGAAGGATGGCCAGGCCGCCGGTCGACTTGATCGGGTTCGAGAGGGGCCGGATGACCTGCTGGTCGGGGGTCTCCTCGGCATCGCGGGCGATCTCGGCGATGGTCTGCCCGGTGACCGTCGGGGCGTCGCCGTGGAGGAGGCCGGCCTGGTGGAGGCGCTGGGCGAGGAGGGCGACGCCGCCGGCGCGGTAGAGGTCGACGCCGACGTAGCGGCCGCCGGGCTTGAGGTCGCAGAGGAGGGGCGTGCGCTCGCTGATCCGGTCGAAGTCGTCGATGGAGAGGGGAACGCCGGCTTCGTGGGCGAGGGCGAGGAGATGGAGGACGCCGTTGGTAGAGCCGCCGCTGGCGGCGACGGCGGTGATGGCGTTCTCGAGCGAATGCCGGGTGATCACCGCCGAGGGGCGCAGGCCGCGGCGCAGGACGTCGACGACGAGGCGGCCGGCGGCCCGGGCGACCTCGGGCTTGTTGGTCTCCTGAGCGGGGACGAAGGAGGCGCCGATCGGGGAGATGCCGAGCATCTCGAAGGCCATGGCCATCGTGTTGGCGGTGAACTGCCCGCCGCAGGCGCCGGCACCGGGCGAGGCGACGGCCTCGAGCTCGGCGAGGTCCTGGTCGGAGATCGAGCCGGCAGCGTGGGCGCCGACCGCCTCGAAGACGTCCTGAATGGTGACGTCACGGCCACGGTAGACGCCGGGCGGGATCGAGCCGCCGTAGAGCATCACGGCGGGAACATCGAGGCGGGCGAGGGCCATGACCGTGCCGGGGATGGTCTTATCGCAGCCGGAGAGGGCGATCACGGCGTCGAACAGGTGGCCGCGGCCGACGAGTTCGATCGAGTCGGCGATGACCTCGCGGGAGACGAGCGAGGTCTTCATCCCCGGGGTGCCCATGGTGATGCCGTCGGAGATGGCGATGGTGTTGAGCTCCATCGGCGTACCGCCGGCCTCGCGGATCCCGGCCTTGACCTGGGCGGCGAGGGCGCGGAGGTGGAAGTTGCAGGGCATGGTCTCGATCCAGGTCGAGGCGACGCCGACGATCGGCTTGGCCAGGGCCTCGTCGTCGTAGCCGATGCCCTTGAGGTAGGCCCGGGCCGGGGCGCGCTCGGGCCCTTCGGTCAGGGCCCGGCTGCGGTGCTTGAGATCGAAGCCGTTGGCGGCGCTCATCGGCCGGGCGGGGCCGAGCGGCGGACGGACCGGATGGGCGGGGTCGGACGTGTCGGAGGGAAGCTGGCCGGGGCGATCACGAGGCCGAGACACTACCGGCGTCGGTCTGGTCGCGCTGGAGGCGGGCCTGCTCCCAGCGGCCGAGTCGCCAGAGGTCGCGGCGGACGGCCTCGGGGTCGACCTGGCGGCCGGGGAGGTGCATGTTGGCGCTGGCGATGAGGCGCCGCTCGTCGCCGGTGAGGGCCATCCACTTGGCGAGGACGTCGTCGGAGTCGGGGAGGCGGGCGCTGCCGAAGGGTCGCTCGAGATCGGGAAACTCGACGCAGTACTCGCTGAGGAGCTGGCCGGTGTGGGGCACGAAGGCGACGATCGGCTTGTGGGGATAGATCAGGTAGGCGTAGGGGGCGCCGCGGCGGTGCTCACCGTCGCCGTCGCCGGGTCCGCGGGCGCAGGTTCCCCAGATGCGGAGAAAGCCGAGGTCGCGGTACATGGCCCACTCCTCGTCGTTGACGCACGAGCGCACGAGGGCCCGGGCCCGCTGCTCGGCCCGCCGCTCGCGGCCGGGATCGTAGGTGGCCACCGGATCGATCCGCCGGCGGCGGGCCTCCCAGCGCTGACGCCAGACACTGAGCTGGGGGGCGATCACCTCCCAGAGCAGGGCGACGACGACGATCGCGCAGGCTCCGAGCGCCAGCAGCACAGCCGCGTTCCGGGGCTAGAGCCCGCCCGCGGCGCGTGGGAAGAAGATCACGCGCTCGGCGTCGCGTGGCACCTCTTCGAAGCTGCGCACGAGCTCCGCTTCGCGGCGACCGCCGGCGGCGAGGGTGGGCACGGCGGCCCACATGCCGGCATCGAGCTGGGCGCGGAACGCGGCGACGAGCTCCCGTTCCTCCTCGGGAACCTCGACATCCCCCTCGGCGATCACGACCTCACCGTGACCGGGCTTCATCCGCAGCAACCGCATCGGCGGATTATGGCAAACCATCGGGCCCCCGGCGAGCGGTGTCCCAGCGGCCGCCGAGAACGTCGACGGGGCCGTCGCCCCGGCCGAGCCCGCGGAGTCCGTGGCCGACCGCGGCGGAGGCGATCGCGCGGGCGAAACGAGCGGCCTCGAGCGGAGCCGAGCCGTGGGCGAGAGCGGCGGCGAGGGCGGCGGAATGAGTGCACCCGGAGCCGTGGCTGGCGCCGTCGGGATGGCGGGGCCCGGTGAGCTCGGTCGGGCGCAGGCCGTCGAAGAAGAGGTCGGCGCCGGAGGGCCGATGACCGCCGGTGACCACGACGTAGGCCGGGCCGAGACGATGGAGGGCTCGGGCCAGTTCGCCGGCGTCATCGTCCTCGGATCCGTCGGCCCCGGTCGCCGGCTCGGGACCCGGGCCGGCTCGCCGGCGATCGCCGGGCGCGACCGGCCGACCGGGTCCGCCCTCCCCGCCGGGGCGGGTGGGACTGTCGAGGGAGACGGGCTCGGCGAGCCCGCCGGATTGGACGCCGGCGGCGGCGACGAGGGCCCGGGCCTCGGGGAGGTTTGGGGTGAGGACGGTGGCCAGGGGCACGATGAGACGGAGCAGGGCGGCGAGGGCGACGGGGGCGAGGAGTTGGGCGCCGGTGGTGGCGAGAAGCACGGGATCGACGACGACCGGGATTCCGGGCGGGAGTTGGAGCAGGCAGCCGGCGACGGCGGCGACGGTGTCTGAATCGCCGAGCATGCCGATCTTGATCGCGTCGATGCCGATGTCGGCGGCAACCGAGCGGATCTGGGCGACGATGATCTCGGGGGGAACCGGGTGGACGGCATCGACGCCGAGGGTGTTCTGGGCGGTGACGGCGGTGACGGCGGTCATCCCGTGGACGCCGCACCTCGCGAACGCCTTGAGGTCGGCCTGGATTCCGGCGCCGCCGCCGGAGTCGGAGCCGGCGATCGAGAGGACGCGGCGGATTGCGGGCACAGACGACATGTTCGCGCACGCCTCGGCCGGCGATACCGGCGGCGGCAACGAGAGCTCCCGTCCCGCGAATGACGGCGCCCGATCATCAACCTCGGGCGCCCGCTGGCCGATGGCCGGCGTCGATCGGCCTGGTCGATCGGGCGGTGTCCGTGTAGCCGAGGCCTGGCCGTCCAGACCTTGCCGATCCTGGGAATGCTGCTCGCCGCGGAGCCGATCATCACCCGCCGCCCGGGAGGCGGTGACCGACGCCCAGTTCTGGGCCGAGGACCGGCATGGTGCTGGCCAAGCGCTGACTGTCCCCTCGCTGCCGGCGGGCCGGGCGATCCACCGCGTCAACCGGTGCGCCGCACGGCCATCGCCCCCTCGGGATGCATCGACAGGGCCACGGCGACGTGCGTCGCCCGGACCTTGGTGCTGGCGTCGAGGTCGGCCACTGTCCGGGCCACCCGGAGGGCCCGGGTCTGTCCGCGCACGCTCAGGGCGCCCCGCTCGTAGGCCCGCCGCAGCGCGTCCTCGGCCTGGTCGTCGACCTCCCCGTGGCTGCGCAGGAGGCGGAGGTCGAGCTCGCCGTTGCACGTCGCCCCGGTACCTCGCATCCGGGCCGCCTGGCGGGCCCGAGCCTCGAGCACGCGCATCCCCACCACCCGCGAGCTCGTCGGCGGGGGCGCCCGCAGCTCAGCCGCCGTCGGGCGCGGCACCCGGACGAACAGGTCGATACGGTCGAGGATCGGGCCGCTCAGCTTCGCCCGGTGGCGGGCGAGCTCCGTCGCGCTGCACCGACACCGGCCCCCGGCATCGCCGGCGTGACCGCACGGGCACGGGTTCATCGCCGCCACCAGCATGAACCGCGTCGGGTAGACCGCGGTTCGCTGCCGGCGCACGATCGCCACCCGTCCGCCCTCGAGCGGTGCTCGCAGCGCGTCGAGCGCCGGCCGCGAGAACTCCGAGAGCTCATCGAGGAACAGCACTCCGTGGTGGGCGAGCACCGCTTCGCCCGGCATCGCGAGTGGGCCTCCACCGACGAGTCCGACGGCCGAGACCGAGTGGTGGGGAGACCGAAAGGGGCGCCGCTCGATCAGTCCGCTCCCCTGGTGCTCACCGGCGATCCCGTGGATCTTGGTCACCTCAAGCGCCTCGGCCCGCCCGAGGGGTGGCAGCAGCGACGGGAGCCGGCGCGCGAGCATCGTCTTGCCGACGCCCGGCGGCCCGCTCAACAGGAGATGATGGCCGCCGGCCGCGGCGATCGTCAGGGCCCGGATCGCCCGCCGCTGACCCCGGACGTCGGCCAGGTCGGGCTCCCCCGCCACCGGCCCCGGCGGCTCGCCCGGCCATAGTCTGTCGGCTGCCGCGCCTCTCACGAGCGCACCGGCGGCGGCCGGGTCCGCGCCGGTCGGATCGGCGGCCCGTGACCGACTCGCCCGGCCCTGGGGCGATCGGGCGGCGCGCCGGCGCACCGAGCCCGGCGGGGACAGCGGGCGGCGGCCGTCGAGCACTGCCGCCACCTCGACGAGCTGCCGGAGTCCGGCGATCGGCAGCCCTGCCAGCTGATCTGCCTCGACCGCGTTCGCCCTGGCCACCACCAATCCGCGCAGCCCGGCCCGCTCGGCGGCCTCGGCAGCGGCCAGCGCCCCGCGGCACGGGCGCAGCTCCCCGCTCAGCCCGAGCTCGGCGAACAGCGCTATCCGCTCGAGCCCCCCGCGCTGAATCTGGTCGCTCGCCGCCAGGAGGCCGCAGGCCAGGGCCAGGTCGAAGCTCGACCCCCCCTTCTCGACGTGCGCCGGCGCCAGGTTCGCCGTGACCCGCCGCCGGGGAAAGGCGAAGCCCGAGTTCAGCACCGCCGCCCGCACCCGCTCCCGCGACTCTCGCACCGCGCCGGCCGGAAGTCCGATGATGTTGAAGGCCGGAAGGCCCTGGCGGATGTCGAACTCCACACACACCGGGTGGGCGTCGACTCCCTCGACGGCGAAGCTGTGAGCGCGGGCAAGCACACGACGATCGAACCAGCGGACGCGGACGGAACCGCCCGCCGGACCCCCCCGTGTTGCAAATCCCAACGTCGGTGTTGCGAAGTTGTCAGGGTTCTTAATCGATCGTCCCGGCCGCCCGCCCTACGGTCAGCTGGTGTCCACCGACCCGCGCCATGTCCTCGGCCAACTCGGCGAGCGCCTCGCCCTCGAGCACTACCAGCGTCTCGGGTTTCGCGCCCTCGAGCGTAATTACCGCACCCCCGCCGGCGAGCTCGACCTGATCCTCACCGACGACAAGACCATCGTCTTCGCCGAGGTCAAGACCCGCCGCCCCGGCGGCCTCGATCCGCTCGACTCGATCACCGTCGCCAAGCAGCGCCGGCTCCGGCTCCTCGCCGCCGCCTGGCTCGCCGAACGGGCCGGCTCACCCAGGGTTCGGGAGCTCCGCTTCGACGCCGTCGGCGTCGTCATCGACGCCCGCGGCCGACTCGTCGCCCTCGACCAGCGGGAGGCGATCCTCTAGCCGCTGCCCAGCCCATCGGCTCCCGCCCGCCCGGGCCCACCCGCCCTACCCGGCTCCGCCCCTCGCCGCGCTCGGCCCCTGCCCGGTTCGCCCCTCTCCGGCCTACCCCGGCTCCGGCCCTCGCCGCGCTCGGCCCCTGCCCGGTTCGCCCCTCTCCGCCCTACCCCGGCTCCGGCCCTCGCCGCGCTCAGCCCTGCCCGGTTCCGGCCTACACCGGCTCCAGCCCTTGGCCGCGCTCCGCCCCTGCCCGGTTCGCCACTCTCCGGCGCGACCCTACAGGCCACTGCCCTCCCCGGCTCGGCCCCCGCCTGGTTCGACCCCCACCGGAACCGAACCGACCTCCCACCCGGCTCGGGCCGTCCCGGCTCAAGCCCACCCCCGGCCAGCCCTCCCTCGGCGCCTACCCGGTTCGGCTCTCCCCGGCCGAGCCGGGCCGGCCCGGCCCCACAGGCCACGGCCCTCCCCGGCTCGGCCCCGCCCGGCACCGGCCCTCCCCGGCCCGGCCCGGCACCGGCCCTCCCCGGCCCGGCCCACCGGCACCGGCCCTCTCCCGGCTCGGCCGCCTGGCCCGGCCATGCCCTACGCCGCCCCCCCGGTCGACCCCACCCCGCGGACCCTGCCGTCCGTCGACCCCATCCCCGCGTCGGCCTCCAGGCCACCCGCCCTTTACCGCGGGTACTACAACGCCAGCTGCTGATAGGCGGTCGACTGGAACGACATTCGATGCAGCGGCGACACGCCCTGGCGGCCGATCGCCGCCCGGTGCTCCGGGGTCGAGTACCCGACGTGGGCCGCGAACTCCCACCCCGGATGGAGCTCGTCGGCCCGGCGCATGAACCGATCCCGCGTGACCTTGGCCACGATCGACGCCGCCGCGATCGCCGCGCTCGTCCCGTCCCCACCGACGATCGCCCGCTGGTCGAAGCCGAAGTCCGCCACCGCGAACCCGTCGATCAGGCAGATGCAGCCCGGTCGGGCCACCCCCCGCAGCGCGTCCCGCAGGGCCGCCAGGTTGGTCACGTGGAGCCCCCGCTCATCGATCCCCCGGACGCACCGCGAGACCACCACCACCCGCCGGGCCGTCGACACGACCAGCGGGTACAGCGCCTCCCGCGCCTCGTGGTCGTGCTGCTTGGAGTCGTTCAACGCCCCCAGCGCCCGCAGCTCCCGCGTGGTCAACGCCGCCTGGTCGAACAGCACCGCCGCCGCCACCAACGGACCCGCCAGACACCCTCGTCCCGCCTCGTCGGCGCCCGCCACCAGCCGCACACCCAGGCTTCGGTCGAAGGCGAACAGCCGCCGGCCGCTCGTCCGCCGCCGCGCCGTCCGGCGCGAGCGCGAGTTCCCGGTCCGCTTGACCGCCCCCGCCCCCACCGCCGGCCTCCTAGAGGATGCCGATTCTTCCGACGGGCCAGTAGGTGGCGAAGGCGCCACCGATGATCCACTTCCTCGGGACAGGTCCCCAGAACCGGCTGTCGTCGGACATCCCACGGTTGTCGCCCATCATGAACCAGTGACCGGCCGGAACCGTGATCGCCCGCGGATACGTGCACGCCTCACCGCTCTGGCACGGTGCGATGAACGGCTCCTTCTGCATCTTCCCGTTCCTCACCACATGCCCGTCGGCGATCGAGATCGTGTCCCCCGGCCCGGCCACCACCCGCTTGATGAAGTTGACGCTCGCCTCCCGGCTCGTCGGCTCCGGGCAGATCTGGCCGCCCGAGACCGGCACCCCGCACGCCGGCGACTGGTCGATCGCCCCCTGCGGCGGGTGGAACACGATGATCTCCCCGATGTGCGGATCCGAGAAGTCGTTGCCCAACCGGTTGACCAGCACCCGCTGGCCGATGGCCAGGGTCGGCACCATCGACTCGCTCGGGATCTTGTACGGCTTGACGATGAAGGCCTGAATCGCGATCGCCAGGCCGATGGCGACCAGGATGATCAGGATGAGCTCGACGACCTGGTTGCCGCGCGAGAGTCTCTTGAGGATCACGCCGTCGGTTCGGGCGCAGCCGCAACCCCAGCGGCCGGGTCGGATGCTCCGGAGTCCCCATCCACCGCCGGCGCTTCTGGCTCATACAGCAGGCCCGGCACGACCTTCTCCTCCGGGCCGACATAGCCCCGCTCCCTGACCCGCGCCCGCTTGCCGACCCGGTCGCGCAGGTAGTAGAGCTTGGCCCGCCGAACGTCGCCCCTGGCCGCCACCTCGATGCGCTCGATCTTCGGCGAATGCAGCGGAAACGTCCGCTCCACCCCGACGCCGAACGATTGCTTGCGCACCGTGAACGTCTCCCTCGCGCCCTCGCCCTGGCGCTTGATCGCCACCCCCTCGAACACCTGGGTCCGCCGCCGCGTCCCCTCGATCACCTGGAAGTGGACCTTCAGACGGTCCCCCGGGGAAAAGTTGGGCACCCGGCGCAGCTGCGCCCGTTCGATGCTCTCGATGGCTCCACTCATGGCAAAAAGAAGGCGCGGGCGTGACACGCCGGCGCGCCCGCCCATGGTAGCGCTCGCGGCCCCCAACCGTCGCCCCCGCCCGACCCCCGCCCCCCGCCGCGGCCGCTGCCCGCCCGCGCCGACCCGATACCGGTCCATCCCCTCCCCCTCAGGCTCACCGTCCCCGGCTCAGCTCGGCGGCCGGCCCCCGCGCTCCCGGCTGCGCTCCCGCCGCCAGCGGCGGATCTCCTCGTGGTGGCCCGAGAGCAGCACCTCCGGCACCCGCCACCCCCGGTGCTCGGCCGGCCGCGTGTAGTGCGGGTACTCCGGCATCCCCTCCAGCGCCGCGCTGTAGGACTCCTCCCGCGCCGATTCCGCGTGGCCGAGGGCCCCCGGCAGCTTGCGCATCACCGCGTCGCACACCACCATCGCCGCCAGCTCGCCCCCCGCCAGCACGTAGCGGCCGATCGAGATCTCCTCGCTCGCGAAGTGGTCGACGATCCGCTGGTCGAAGCCCTCGTAGCGTCCGCACAGCACCGTCAGCTCCTCCTCCGCTGCCAGCTCGTCCACCAGCCCGTCGTCCAGCAGCCGCCCCCCCGGCCCCAGCGCCACCACCCGCCGCCGCCCCGCCAGCTCGACCGGGTCGCACCCGTACCGGGCCCTCAGCGCCGCCTCCATGACGTCGACCCGCAGGACCATCCCCGCCCCGCCCCCGAACGGCATGTCGTCGACCTGGCCGGCCCGAAGCGGCGTGTGCTCCCGCGGGTTCACGCACTCCAGCCGGTGCCCCCCGGCCAGGGCGTTGGCCACGTGGCGCTGGGTCCGAAACCAGTCGAACCACTCCGGGAACAAGGTGAAGACGTCGAGGTTCACCCCGCCTCGCCCAGGAAGGCCAGGTTGATCTCGATCTCCCCTGCCACCACGTCGACCCGCCGCACCGCGTCGCCCACCATCGGCACCAGCAGCTCCGTCCCATCCGGACGCTCCACCTCCAAACACTCGCACGACGGCAGGCCGAGCATCCCCCGCACCACCCCCACCCGCCGCTCCCCGTCGACCACCCGGCAGCCGGTCAGCTCCTCCGCCCACCACTCGCCCTCCGGTAGGGCCGGAGCCTCCGCCGCCTCCACCCACAGATCGACGTCCCGCAGCGCCTGCGCCGACTCCCGGTCCCCGCACCCCTCCACCCTGACGATCGGGCGCGCGTCGGTCCCCGCCCGCCGGACGATCCTCGTCTCCCGCCCGGCCACCCGCACCGACGTCCCCAGCTCGAGCAGCGACGGCCGCGGTCGGGTCACGTAGAAGCTCCCGTCGAGCCCGTGCGGCCGCCCGACCCGGCCGGCCCGCAGACCGTCACCGGCCATGCCGGTCAGTCGACGATGTCGAGGAGGATCCGCTGCCCGTCCCGGGCCCCGGCTGCCCGCACCACGGTGCGCAGGGCATGGGCCGTGCGTCCACCCCGCCCGATCACCTTGCCGTAGTCATCCGGCCCGACCGCCAGCTCCAGCACGATCGTCCCGTCAGCCTCGTCGAACCGCTCGACCACCACCTGCTCCGGATCGTCGACCAAGCCCTCGGCCAGGTACTCGAGAAGCTCGGTCATCTCCATGGCGATCGGCTAGCTGATCCCCTGGATCTTCAGCAGCTTCTTGACCTGCGCCGACGGCTGCGCCCCCTCGGCCAGCCAGTGGCGCGCCCGGGCTTCGTCGATGACGATGGTCGACGGCTCCGTCTGCGGGTTGTACTGGCCGACGGTCTCGATCACCCGTCCGTCTCGCGGCGAGCGCGAGTCGGCGACGACGACCCGCCACACCGGATCCTTCCTGCCGCCCACGCGAGTGAGCCTGAGTCTTACTGCCACGTGTCCCTTTCGAAGTTCTCCATGAAACCCTCAGACTACCGTGCCCGCGCCCGGCAGGCCGCTCCGCCGTCCCCCGGCCGTCCCCGCCCCGACCCGGCTCGGCGACCCCGCTGCGGCCCCGCCGCCGCCGCCCGGCGGCGGCCGCGGACACCCCCGCGGCAGGTCAGATCCAGCCCTTCGCCGTCGCGGTGAGGACGGCCTGAGCCCGATTGGCCGCCCCGAGCTTGCCGTAGACGTTGTGCAGATGGGTGCGCACCGTGCTCGCCGCCAGGCCCAGCTCCAGGCCGATCTGCTTGTAGACCTTGCCCTCGCCCAGCTGGCGCAGGACCTCCATCTCCCGGTTCGACAGCGGGCACGGCTCGGTCGCCCGCCTCCGGGCCCCTTCGTTGGGCAGGTCGAACATCACCGCCCGCAGCTCCCGCGACCCGATCCCCAGCCTCGCCGCCACCTTGAGCATCGCCGCCGGCGACACCGCCCCGTCGACCGTGTAGTGGACGAGCATGTCGGCCAGCCGCACCAGCGCCGCCTCGCCGGCCGCGTCATCCGCGTGATGGCGCTCGATGGCCGAGGCGATCGGCTTGGGCAGGCCCCACCGGCGCGCCAGGACTCCGCCCACCAGACCGTGGTCGACGCCCAACTCCCGGCGTTCCCGCCCGACCCGGTCCTCCGGAGTCGCCGCGCCCGCCAGCACCTCGTCCGGGTAGCCCGGGTAGGCGTGCATGAGCACCAGCTTGCCGATGTCATGCAACAGCGCCGTCACCATCAGGCGCTCCCGCGACTCGTAGCCGATCATCGTGGCCAGCCGGTCGGCCACCGCCCGGGTGGCCAGCCCGTGCAGGCGCACCCGCTCCGGCGCCCCCTCCCACACCGCCGTCCGCTCGAAGAACTCGAAGGTCTTCGCCCGGCGGGCGAGCTCCGACACCACCTCCGGCGAGAGGAGGTTGACCGCGTCGATGATCCCCTCCACGCTGACCCGCCGCCGCCACGACGCCTGGTCGTTGGCCCTCCGGAGCACCGCCACCACCAGGGCCAGGTCCGTCTCCACCGCCGCGACCACCTCCGCCACCTTGACCCGCGGGCCACCGACCACCGTGAGCAGGCGATTGCGCGACTCGGTCAGGGCCGGAAAGTCCTCCAAGGCCTCGAAGGCGGCGGTCAGCCGCTGCCCATGCCCCTGATCCGAGCCCCACGCCCCGGCGCCCCCCGGAGCGCGTTCATGCGCCGCCGGGCTCGCCGCCGCCACCAGCTGAACGAGGTCTACCATGTCCGCGTGCCTGCCTCAGTTTGAGCGTCGTCGTCGACCATAAGAGATGGTCAACCAGCTCCGACCTGCGCTGCTGAGGGCGGACTTCGCGAGCCGTCACTGGCGCGCGACCGCGGCGCCTATCAATTAAGCGCCACCACACGACTCTAACAGGTTTCCTCACCGACCCTCGGCCCCACCGCCCGTCCCCGGCAGGCGCTCAAGTTCCGACCCCGACCCGTCGAAGTTAATGGGTACACCCTGTTTTCAACTTGTCGCCTCCCGGCTGCGGGTACGGGTTTCGCTACCGCCGTCAACGAGCCGCTGGTGCTGGGCCTCGCTCAGTTTCTCTCCCGGCCAGGATCTCCATCCGGCTGCTGTGGATCACTGGGAGCATCGGATTGGCGGTCTTCGCCATCGGAGCCACCATCGGCTACGGACATCCACCGTCCGACGCCGTCAACCTCTTCGATACCGCCCTCTATCTGGTGGCCGGCGCTCTGTGCATCCTCCGCGCCGTCCTCGTCCGCCAGGAGCGGGCGGCCTGGGCCGCGTTCGGATTCGGCATGGTCTGCTGGGGCGCAGCCGAGGTCTCGATGACCACCGACTGGACGGCCTCGGGTGTCATCCCGGTGCCGAGCGCGTCGTTGACGATCCGCTCGCCCGCCGCCCCGTCGCCGGCTCGCAGGGCATCGCCGAAGCGCCGTGCCAGGGCCGCCGCCCGGGCATCGGCGGCGCGGCAAAGGTCCGGGAGCGGGAGCGGTCCGGGTGATTTCATGACATGCTCGAACTGACTTTACACCTGTACCTGCCTCGTCCGCCGCTCGAACCGGCGCGCTCGCTCGGCGAACGCGGTGCGCGAGTCGGCAAGACCTCGGCGCAGGGCCTCGAGGAGCCCGCCCCCGGTACTCAGGTGTCCGGTCGCGGCCATGACCTCCAGCTGCGACGCCAGGTGTGAGACGCGGGCGGCCCCCAGGGTCCCGCTGCTGCCCCCGAGCTTGTGTGTCACCTCACCGGCTTCGATCAAGTCACCACGTGTCACCGCGGCCGTGAGCTTTGACACCTCGGCGTCGGCCTCGTCGAAATACGTGGTGAGGAGGTTGGCGAGGAGCCATCCTCGACGCTCTCGAGCTCGCTGACCACCACTTCGTCGAGCAGCTCGGGGCCGAGGAGGTCGACGGTGAACGGTTCCCCCGCCGCCGTCAGGCCCCCGTCCCCCCCGGCGCCGGGGAGGACGCCGTCGCGGGGGATCCAGCGGGCCAGGGTGTCTTTCAGCACCACCTTGCGCAGCGGCTTGGTCAGATAGTCGTCCATGCCGGCGGCGAGGCGGCGCTCACGCTCGCCGAGCATCGAGGTGGCGGTCATGGCGTTGATGGGAATCCGCCGGCCGGTGCCCTGTTCGTGCCGGCGGATCTCCCGCGTCGTCTCGTAGCCGTCGAGCTCGGGCATCTGGCAGTCCATGAGCACCGCCGCGTAGGCCTCTTCGGCCATGGCGGCTCGGGCAGGTCGATGATGGCCAGGGCGAAGGGGAGACCGGCCGTGCGCGCCGCGGTCAGCAGGTCGATGGCGGCGGGAGCGCTCCCGGCGCCCTGGCAGCTCATCTGCCAGGAGTGGAGCTGGCGCTCGAGCATCTGGTGGTCGCCTGCCCCGTCGCCGACCACGAGCACGCGCAGGCCGGCGACGTCGGGCCCCAGCTCGGCAGGCCCGCCGCTCAGGGTGGCGAGAGGGAGTGGAAGCTCGAACCAGAACGTGCTCCCCCGGCCGGGCTCACTCTCGGCGCCGATCTGGCCACCCATGAGCCGGATCAGCTGGCGGGAGATGGCGAGGCCGAGACCGGTCCCGCCGTACTTGCGGGTGGTGGAGCTGTCGGCCTGCCGGAAGGGCTGGAACAGTTGCTTGAGGGCCTCGCGGGAGATGCCGATCCCGGTGTCGGTCACCGCGACCCGGACGGCGACCGTTCCTCGTCTCCGGGCCCGAGCTCACCCGCACCCACGACCTGGCCGTCGGCGGTGAACTTGACGGCGTTGGAGCGGAAGTTGGTGCGGGCTTGGCGCAGTCGAGCCGTGTCGCCGCGCATGAGCACCGGCACCCCGGGGTCGATGGCCGCTACGAGCTCGAGGCGCTGGGATTCTGGGCCGGCGGCGTCGAAGGTCCTGCGCAGCGCCTCGTCTAGGTCCTCGGGCAGGGGCGGTCGGGCGCCGACCCGGCGCGGATCACGCGACGGGTCCAAGACGTCCCACTTACATCGGCAGCGGACCGCCCGACCTGAAGCCGGGGCCGATCTGGTTGGCTTGGGGGATGCCCGCCGCCGCCGCCGATTCGCCCTCGCCGCCCCGACTGCCCCCCCGCCTCGCCCGGGCCGGCCCGCTCGGGCCGGCCGGGCCGGTGAGCCTCGACGGCATCGAGGTGAGCGGCGCCGACGTCTCCGAGCAGCGAGCCGCGGGCTTGAGTTTCGACGCCGTGCGCCTGGCCCGGGTCGACGCCTCCGGATCGAGGCTCGACGAGCTGCGGCTGATCGACGTCGAGCTCACCGACTGCAACCTCGCCAACCTCCAGGGCCGCGGCGTCTCGGCCAGCCGGGTCGCCATCGACCGCTCCCGGCTGACCGGCATCTCCGTTCCCGGGGCCACCCTGCGCGACCTGGCGATCCGCGGCTGCCGGATCGACCTGGCCGCCTTCGGCGCCGGCCGGCTGACCCGGGTGACCTTCGAGGACTGCGTGCTGGGCGAGACGAGCTTCCTCGAGGCCGAGTTGGACAGCGTGCGCTTCCACCGGTGCGACCTGACCCGGGCCGACTTCCGCGGGGCCCGACTGCACCGCTGCGAGTTCCGAGGCAGCGACCTCACCGGCCTGGAAGGGATCCGGCAGCTGAGCGGGGCGGCCATCGACTGGCCGACGGTGGTCGAGCTGGCCGGGGTGTGGGCCGCGGCGCTGGGCATCGACGTCCTCGACACCGACTGAGCCGGCAGCTCAGCGTCGGCGGGTCGGGTCCTCGCCCGACCCGGGTCGACCGGTGCCGGGCCGGCCGGAGGCCTCGCGAATGGCCGAGTCGAGGGTCTCGATCGCCTCATCGAGCTCGGCGGCCCTGGCCCCGGTCGAGCCGACGACCTGGCGGAAGCGGTCGTAGGCCCGGCGGATGCGGACGATCTCCTCGGCGGGGGCCGCGGGTCGGACGACCTCGCGGCCGGCCTCCTCGTGGACCAGGGTGGCGGCCGCGAGCGCCCGGGCGGCGACCGACTCGAGCGACTCGAAGGGATCCTCGGAGCGGGCGATGCCGTGGCCGAGCCCGACGAGCATCCCCCAGTCGCGGAGGTCGAGCTCGAACTCGGAGAGGGTGGCCCCGGCCGGGTGGCTGTGGAGGGCGTCGAGGAGGAGCCGCCGGTCGGGGGTGTCGCGCGGGGAGATCTGGCCCTTGACCTTCTCGGCCAGGGCGACGCCCGTCGTGCTGTCGTCGGTCATATGGACCCAAGGCGGGTCATCGGTCACCCTCGTGGTCGCGATCGTCGACCTGGACCGTCCATGGTCGCTTGCCGGCGCCAGCCTGCCCGTCCTCCCACGGGGGGCGGCCGGGTCGGTTCGCGCTCCGGGCGATCCTCACCGGGCGAGGTAGCAATCAGGATGGGAGCCGGTAGGAAACCGGTATGTCCGCCGGGCGAGGGCCGCCGGGGGTCAGCGACCGGCCTGGCGGAGCAGGGCTCCGAGGTCGGGGAGCTTGCCCTTGCCGAGCTTGCGCATGACCTTGCGGACCTGATCGAACTGCTTGACCAGCTGGTTGACCGCCTGGACGTTGGTCCCCGAGCCCCGGGCGATGCGCAGCCGGCGGGAGCCCTTGATGAGCTCGGGCCGGCGCCGCTCCTCGGGGGTCATGGCGAGGATGATGGCCTCGATCCGGTCGACCTCGCGCTCGTCGACCTTCACCCCCCGGAGCTGGGCCCCCATCCCGGGGATCATCCCGAGGAGCCCCTGGAGGGGCCCCATGCGCCGCATCATCCGCAGCTGGGCGAGAAAGTCCTCGAGGGTGAACTCGCCGGCCCGCAGGCGCTTCTCGAGCTCCTCGGACTGATCGTCGTCGAACTCGCGCTCGGCCTTTTCGATCAGGGTCATGACGTCGCCCATGCCGAGGATGCGCTGGGCCATGCGCTCGGGGTGGAAGCGCTCGAACTGGTGGAGCTTCTCGCCGGTGGAGGCGAAGAGGATGGGCTTGCCGGTGACCGCCTTGACCGAGAGGGCGGCGCCACCACGGGCGTCACCGTCGAGCTTGGTCATGACCACGCCGTCGAACTGGACGGCGGCGGCGAACTGCTCGGCCACGTTGACCGCGTCCTGGCCGGTCATGGCGTCGACGACGAGGAGGATGTCGTGGGGCTTGACCGCGTCGCGGATGGCGACGAGCTCGGCCATGAGCACGGTGTCGACGTGGAGACGGCCGCTGGTGTCGACGATGAGGACGTCCTTGCCGTCCTCGCGGGCGCGGCCGAGAGCCCAGCGGGCGATGTCGACGGGGGAGCGGTCGGTCCCCTGCTCGTAGACGGTGGCCCCGGCCTGGGCGCCGACGGTGACGAGCTGGTCGACGGCGGCCGGGCGGTAGACGTCGCAGGCGGCGACCCCGACCGAGCTGCCGTGCTCCGCGTGGAGGTGGCGGGCGAGCTTGGCGGTGGCCGTGGTCTTGCCCGAGCCCTGGAGGCCGGCCATGAGGATGACGGTGGGGGGGCGGGGCGAGAAGGCGATCCCGGCCGAGGCGCCGCCCATGAGCTCGGCGAGCTCCTCGTGGACGATCTTCACCACCTGCTGGCCGGGATTGAGCATGCCGAGGACGTCGGCTCCGAGGCAGCGCTCGCGGACCCGGGCGGTGAACTCCTTGACCACCTTGAAGTTGACGTCGGCCTCGAGCAGGGCGAGGCGGATCTCGCGCATGGCCCGGGTGACGTCGTCCTCGGTCAGGGCGCCGCGGCCGCGGACCTCGGCGAGGGTGGCCTGGAGCTTCTCGGAGAGGGAGTCGAACATCGGGACGGAGTGTAGGCGGGACTACCGCCGCCTGATCAGGGTCACCCCGTCGCGGACGGTGAGCATCACGCAGACCACCCGCTCGTCGGATACCAGGTGGTCGTTGAAGGCGGCCAGGGCCCGGGTGTCGTCATCCCCGCCGTCGGGTTCGATCACCCGCCCGCTCCACAGGGTGTTGTCGACGACGATCAGCCCGTGGTCGGAGAGCTTGGGGAGGACGGCCTCGTAGTAGCCGCGGTAGCCGGTCTTCTCGGCGTCGATGAACACGAGGTCGAAGGGGCCGGGGAGGCCGGCGATGGTCTCGAGGGCGGGCCCGAGGCGGAGCTCGATCCGCCGGGCGTGGAGACTGGCCTCGATGCGCCGCCGGGCAAAGGCGGCGTGCTCGGGCGAGACCTCGCAGGTGACGATCCGCCCGCCGGGGGGGAGGCCGGCGGCCATGGAGAGGGCGCTGAACCCGGAGAAGGTGCCGAGCTCGAGGACGAGCCTGGCCTGGACGGCGTGGACGAGCAGCTCGAGCAGGCGCCCCTCGACGGGCCCGCTGAGCATCTGGGGGGAGGCGAGGCTCGCGTGGGTGTCCCTTTGGAGCGCCTCGAGGTCGGCGGTGGGCGGGGTCGAATGAGCGGCGGCGTAGCGTTCGGCCGCCGGCTCGGCTACCCCGGTCACGCAGGGCCTGGGGGGTCGCCCTCGGGGAGCGCGGGGGCGGCGCCGTCGCCGGCCTTGACCTCGGCGGCGGCCGGGCCGCGGGCGGCGGGGCCGGGGAGGGTGCGTCGGGTCAGGGCCTCGCCGATGCCGGCGAAGGCCTGGGTGAACTCGGAGGGGATGACGAACACCTTGTTGGCGTCGCCCTGGGCCAGGCGGGGGAGCATCTGGAGGTACTGGTAGCTGAGGAGCTTCTCGTCGGGGTCACCGGTGTGGATGGCCTCGAATACGGTGGCGATGGCCTTGGCCTCGCCCTCGGCCCGGAGGATGGCGGCCTGGCGGGCGCCCTCGGCCTTGAGCACGGCGGACTGCTTCTCGCCCTCGGCGGTGAGGATGGCGGCCTGCTTGGTCCCCTCGGCGGTGAGGATGGCGGCGCGGCGGTCGCGCTCGGCCCGCATCTGCTTCTCCATCGCCGCCCGGATGTCCTCGGGCGGGTCGACCGACTTGATCTCGACCCGGTTGACCCGGATCCCCCATTTCTCGGTGGCGTCGTCGAGGGCGCCGCGTAGATCGACGTTGACGCTCTCCCGGGCGGTCAGCGTCGCCTCGAGGGTCAGACCGCCGATCACGTTGCGCAGGGTGGTCACCGTCAGCTGCTCGATGGCCTGGAGGGGGTTGGCGATCTCGTAGGTGGCCGACTTCGGCTCGGTGATGGTGAAGTAGAGGACGGTCTCGATCCCGACGACGACGTTGTCCTCGGTGATCACCGGCTGGGGGCTGAAGTTGACCACCTGCTCGCGGAGGTCGACGAGGGGCTTGACCCGGTCGATGAAGGGGACGAGGAGGGTGAGCCCGGGGTCGAGGGTGCGGCTGTAGCGGCCGAGGCGCTCGACCACCCCGGCCCGGGCCTGGGGAATTATCCGGATCGCCCGCGCCGCGGTGAGCAGCGCGAAGAGGACGATGACGCCGAGCACGATCACTGCGGCCATGTTGGTCTCCTTCGAGGAATCGCCCTACTCCATGACGAGCGCGGTGGCGCCCCTGATCTCGACAACCTCGACCGGGCTTCCGGCCTCGATGACGCCGTCCTCCTCGATGCTCCGCGCCGTCCAGACCTCGCCGCCGATCTTGACCAGGCCGATCCCCTCGTGATTGGCGATCCGCTCGACGACCATGGCCCGGTGACCGATCAGGGCGGCGGTGCCGGTGCGGATGGCGGTCGGCATCCGCCGGTGGCGGAGGGCGACCGGGCGCAGGAGGCCGAGCGAGGCGAAGGAGGCGATGAGGAAGACGATGGTGCTCGCCGCCAGGCCGAGGCCGGCGAGGCTGATGACGGCGGCGATCGCCGCGCCGGCGGCGAACGGGGCGAGGAAGAACCCGTTGGTGTGCAGTTCCCCGGCGGCGAAGACGACGGCGAGAATGACCCACACGAGCCACAGGTCCATACCTCCGAGTATCGCACCGCGCCCGACTCGGCTCGCCCCCGCCCCTCCAGCGGGCGCCCCGGGGCCGGCGTGCGGGCTGCGGTCTCGCCAGATGCGGTCCCCATCGATGCCCCAATCCCAAGTAGCTCTCGGCCCCCCCGCCTCTCGTCGTACTCAAGCAGTATCGATATAGCCTGCTTAGCGCTCGACGCCGCCGAGGGCAACGGTGGCGGTGGCGGTGGCCAGGTGGTAGAGGATCAGCAGCTGCACGAGCCCGAGCGATTCCGATCGGTGCTGCTCGCCGCCGATGGTGACCTCGCCGAGCGCTCCGGAGCGGAGATGGCTCGCGAAGTGCAGGCGATCCCAGATCGCTTCCTCGATGACCAGTGCCTGCTCGCGCTCGAGGGTGCCCGGGATGCAGAGGAGGCGCTCGCCGTCGCGCGGCTCGGTCAGCTGGATTCCGGTGCCCGTCTGCTCGACGAATGGAGCCAGATCCGGGTGCGGGAGGCCGTCGCGGATGATCAGTTCGGCGTCGAGATGGTCGAAGTCGCCGTCGGGCGGGCACGAGCGACGCACGACGAGGTCGGCGTGGCGCGCCTGGGGGCGGATGAACGACGCCGAGTCGTTCTCGCGCCGGTCGAGGTCGGCCAGGACCTGCTCGGTGGTGTAGCCGCGGGCGCGGGTGTCGCGCGAGACCTTCCATGAGCGGCGCAGCTCTTCGGGCGGATCGAGGTAAACCCGCACGTCATAGGCGTCGCGGAGGTCCTCGGTGTGATAGCCGAGCAGGCCCTCGATGATCAGGAACCGCGCGGGCGCCACGTAGACCGGCGGCCCGAATTCCCCGTCCGCGTGGCGGTAGACCGGCTTGAGGATCGGCTCGCCCTCCCGCAGCAGCGCGAGGTGCTGAGCCATGATGTCGATGTGGTTGCAGTCCGGTTGGAGGGGGGTGATAGCCCGCTCGGCCCGCTGCTTGCGGTCGTAGCAGTGGTAGTCATCGGTGCAGACATGGGTCACCGCGTCCGCGCCGAGGGCCGCCACCAGGCCGCGGCTGAGCGTCGTCTTGCCCGACGCCGAGTCTCCGACGATCCCGAGGACGATGGGCCGGGCCATCAAACGCTCGCTCTCTGGGCGCGGGCCGGCAGCCGTGGGCGCCCATCGGTGCCCTTGTCGTGGCGCCACCGCCAGAGCGCGCGTCCCGCCTCCTCGCCCCGCGGTCGGGGCCGGAGGTGGGGGCAGTTGACGTGAGCGACGCGTCCGTCGACCCGCATGAAGTTCTCGTCAAGCAGCACCGGATCGCCGCACACCGAGCACGAACCGAGGGCGTTGCCGTGCCGGGCGCCGAGTTCGCTGAGGACTTGCGCCTCGAAGTCGCTGATTTGACTCACGCGATCACGCCGCCGGTCCCGAGGCCACCACGGCGGCAAGATCGGTGTCGCGCACTCGCGTCGTGGCAGCCGGCGAGGGAGGGCGCACGAGTGCGTGAAGGGGCTGTTGACGGCAAGGGATCTCCTCGTTCAGAACAACTGACCGACGAGAAGTCCGACGCGACCACTCAATGGGCACGTCCGTCCCTCTGCCGCGCGACACGACCCACGCCACCCGGATGACCGGGGCCCACGCCGTGACTCGAGCCTAGCAGCGTGGCCCCGGTAATCGGTGGCGGGCTTCAACATCGGGTGCTGGCGCCGCACGTCCCGGCTGAGCGCGGCCGCGGTCCGACATCGGGCGGTCGGCATTCTGAAGCGGACGCTGAAGCGGACGAGATACCGCGAGGATCCCCGGTAGCGTGCGCCCGGCGCCCCTCGGAGAATCGGCGCCACCCCATAGAAGGAGCGCCATGGAGTCCTCTGAGCCCGCCCGCGTCCTCATCGTCGCCAACCGGACCGCCGCCACCCCGGCGCTGATCGAGGCGGTGCGCCGCCGAGCAGCGTCAGGGCCCTGCGCCTTCACGCTGCTCGTCCCCCACTCCTACCAGGCCCTGCACAAGCTCACCAGCGCCGAGGACAGCCACGCCGATGCCGACGAGTCTGAGGCGGTGCTGGAGCTGGCTCTTCCTCTGCTCGAGGACGCTGCTGGCGGGCGGGTCGAAGGCGTGACCGGCGACGCCGACCCACTGGCCGCGATCCAGGACGCCGTCAACCTGCGCGGCTTCGACGAGATCATCCTCTCGACGCTCCCGGCTCGCGTCTCGCGCTGGATCAAGCTCGACCTGCCGAGCAAGGTCGGTGGCCTCGGTCTCCCGGTGACCCACGTCGAGGCACGGACCCGGCCGAGCTGAACAGTCACGGCGGCCATGTGGCACGCACCGCATCGAGAGGGGGGCCCTGAACCAGTCAGGCCCCGGCCGCGGCGGTAAGGCCTGGCGGGACTCGGAGACGTCCCCGCACCGAGCGTCCTGTTTAGACTAGTCTTGTTTGGACGTGACCGAACACCTCAAGCTTCCCGCCACCGCGCACGTCGTTCTCGGTCTGGTCTCGGTCCGCCCGGCCGCCGGTCACGAGCTCGCCGGCTTCAGCGAGCGCTCGATCGGAAACTTCTTTCCCATCGCCCGCAGCCAGATCTACTCGGAGCTCGAGCGCCTGTGCGGGCTCGGCCTGCTCTCGGTGACCGAGGTGACCCAGGAGCGCTTTCCCACCAAGCGGGTCTACGCGTTGACCGGGGACGGCGAGGCCGAGCTCGACCGGTGGCTGAACGAGGCCTCGATCGGCCCCGAGCGGACCCGCAACCTCTTCCTGGTGCGCGTGTTCTTCGGCGACCGCGTCGGCGGCGAGCGCCTCGACGCCCTCCTCGACGCCTACGAGGCCGCGGCCCGGGCCAATCGGGATACCTACGCCGCCGTCGTCGACCGGCTGGCCGACCGTCCGGCGGCGGCCTTCCGCCGGGCGACCGCCGTCTACGGGGTGCGCCACGCCCAGGCCACCCTCGACTGGGTGGCCGACGTCCGGCCCATCCTGCGCCGTAGCGGGGGCCGTGTTGACTGACCGTCCGAGCCCGCCCCCCGCCCGCCCGACCGCCGGCCGGCCGGTCGTCGATCGCCGCACCGCGAGGCGGTGACCGTGCTCGGGCGCCTCGCCGGCCTGGCCTGCACCCACCCCCGGCGGATGGCCGGGCTGGCGGCGGTGGTCTTCGTGCTGGTCGGCGTCCTCGGCGGCCCGGCTCCCGGGAGCTTCGACGCGCCGGCCGCCTTCGACGACCCCGGATCCCAGGCCACCCACGCCCGCCAGCTCATCGTCCGGGCCACCGGGGAGTCGGCCAGCCCGGGGGTCATCGCCCTGGTGCGCACGGGGCCGTCGGACCCCGAGGTCGCGCGGGTGGCGGGGATCATGCGCGCCGACCGCGGCATCGCCCGCGTCGCCGTCCCCCCGACCGGCGGCCCCTCGCCGGCGGTCTCGCGCGACGGCCGCCAGGTCCTCGTCGCCGCCACCCTGCGGGCTGGGGCGAGCGACACCGGGGTGGTCGAGCGCCTCCAGACCGCGCTGGCCGGCCACCGCGCAGTGACCCTCGGCGGCGGCGCCGTCGGCGGCGTCCAGATCGGTCAGCAGGCGACCGGCGACCTCGCCATCGCCGAGCTCCTGGCCTTTCCCCTCCTCGCCCTGCTCTCCCTGATCGTCTTCCGGGGAGTGGCGGCGCTGCTCCCGGTGGCCATCGGCGGGCTCAGCGTCCTCGGGACGTTCGCCGTCCTGCGGGCGGTGAACTCGGTGATCTCGCTCTCGCCGTTCGCCCTCAACCTGGTCATCGGCCTCGGGCTCGGGCTGGCCGTCGACTACAGCCTGTTCTTCGTCTCCCGCTTCCGCGAGGAGCTCGGCGGCGGAGCCGCCGTGGCCGACGCCGTCCGCTCGACCATGGCCACCGCCGGGCGCACAGTGCTGTTCAGCGCCGTCACCGTCGCCGCCGCCATGGCCTGCCTGACCGTCTTCCCCCAGCGGTTCCTCGTCTCCATGGGGCTGGGCGGACTAGTGGTGGCCCTCGTCGCCGCCGCCTCGACCCTGCTCGTCCTCCCCGCCCTCATGGTGCTCCTCGGTCGCCGGCTCGGCAAGGTCACCCCCGGCCCCGCCGGCAGCGGGCGCTGGTACCGGCTGGCCCAGGCGGTCATGCGCCGGCCCGGCCTGGTCGCCGCCGCCACCGCCCTCGTCCTCCTCGCCCTCGCCGCCCCCTCCCTGGGCCTCCACTGGAGCGGCGTCGACGCGTCGCTCCTGCCCCCCGGCAAGAGCGCCCGGACCGTCTCCGACGCCGTGGCCCGCGACTTCCCCGGGTCCGACTCGACGCCGGTGTTCCTCGCCGTCCGGGCCCCGGCCACCGCGGCTCCCGCCCTCGAGACCTACGCCGCCGGGTTGCGAGGCCTGCCCGGCGCCGGCCAGGTCTCCGCGCCCCGGCGCCTCGGGGGTGACACCTGGGAGATCGTGGTCGACGGACGGGGAACCCCGATCACCCCCGAGTCGCAGGCCCTGGTCCGGGCGCTGCGCGCCGCGCCCGCCCCCTACCCGGTGGCCGTCGGCGGGGCCACCGCCGACCTCCTCGACCAGCAGGCGGCGACCGCCCGCACCCTGCCCCTGGCGGTGATCCTCCTCGTCGGGCTCACCCTGATCGTCCTGTGGTTGATGACCGGGTCGGTGGTGCTCCCGATCAAGGCCCTCCTCATGAACCTCCTGACCACGGCCGCCGCCGCCGGCGTGCTCGTCCTCGTCTTCCAGGACGGCCGCCTCACCGGGCCCCTCGGCTTCACCCGGCCGCAGGGGATCGAGCAGACCGACTTCCTCGTCCTCGTGGCCATCGTCTTCGGCCTGTCCACCGACTACGGCGTGTTCCTCCTCACCCGGATCAAGGAGGCCCGGGACGGGGGCCTGCCCGACGCCGACGCGGTGGCCGTCGGCCTCGAGCGGACGGGGGCGATCGTCACCGCCGCCGCCATCCTCCTCGCCGTCGCCCTCGGCGCCTTCGTCACCGGTCGCCTGGTGTTCCTCAAGGAGCTCGGCGTCGGCGCCGCGGTCGCCGTCCTCATCGACGCCTTCGCCATTCGCGGCCTGCTCGTCCCGGCGCTGATGGCCCTCCTCGGCCGGGCGAACTGGTGGTCGCCGCCTCCTCTGCGCCGCCTCCACCAGCGCCTCGGGATGGCGGAGTCCGTCCCCGCCCCACCCGCGCCGTAGCGGCCCGAGCGCCGGCTAGACCCCGACCACCTCGACGGCGCGGGACTCCGGAGCACAGAACCACGCCGCCCGTTCGGCCTCGGCGCGAATCTCACCCCGGGCCGAGCGGCGGATCTCGCGGTGGGGCTCGATGGTGATCCGGGCCACTCGCGGCGTCCGCTCGACACGCCAGCTGGCGGCCACCCGCCCGTCGACGGTGACCGTCGAGTCACCGCTCAGGGTGAGTTTGAGGGGCAGCATCTCCCGGGGGATGATCCGCTCCCGATCCGCATAGGCCAGGAGCGCCTGGTCCCAACGCGCGAGGAGCCGCACCGGCAGCGGCGTCGCGGCCGGCGGAAGGGGCTGGTCACGCAGGTCGAAGAGCTCGTTTCCCTGCTCGTCGCGGAAGCAGACGGTCTCCAGGCGCGACCAGGCCTCGGCGAAGTCGCGCTGGGCGACCCCGGCCCAGGCGGCGACGTCCCGGCGGCCAGCCGGGCCGAAGGCCCCCAGATAGCGGGCGAGGACGACAGTGGCCGCCACCACCGGGTCGGGCCGGGGGCGCGGGTCGACGACGAAGCTCGGACGGCCCCGCTCGCGCCAGAAGCCGGCCGGGGGAACCTGGACGAGGGGCAGCAGGTTGCGGGCGAAGACGACCGGCGTCCAGGCGTCGGCCCGAACCCCCGAGTAGCGCCCGACCCGCTCCCGGATCTCCTCGTTGGTGCGCGGCCGGCGCAGCCAGGCCCCGAGCTCGGCGGTGACCTCGGCCTCGTCGAGATGGGCATACGTCCGCCGCCAGGCCCGCATCCTCGCCTGGCGGGCGAGCTGGGCATACGCCGGGTAGTCGGCGGCAGCCGCGAGATGGAGGGTGAGGCGCATGATCGTCGTCTTCACCACCTGGCCGGCCTCGACCGCCGACTGGAGATCGCCGGTCGCGAACGGGTGCAGGCGGGCGGCCAGGGCCACGTAGGGCGCCGGCGAGTCCTGCCCCTGGAGCGGCGTCAGCCGGCGGATCGCCTCCGCCGGTCGCAGGGCTCGGCGCTCGAGCAGGAACTGGCGGGCGGCCAGGGCCGCCGTGAGCTCGGCGCGGGTCAATGTCGCCACCCGGTCAGCCTAGACGGCGCCACCCCGCCGATTGGCGGAGCGGCCGAACGGGTAGGGCTCGGGAGATGAGCAAGGACCACCACCAGCTCGCCAACGACCTCGAGCGCCAGGCCGACGAGCTCGAGGACAAGGGCGACCGCCTCGATCGCGGGATCCGTGAGGCCCGCGACGACTGGGAGCGCAAGCGCGCCGACCCGGCCGTCCCCGGCGCCGCTCCCCCCGACGACGACGCCCTGCCCGCCCCCGACGGCGCTCCGTCGCCGCGGGATCCGAGCAACTCGGGCGAGGACTCCGCGGCCGGCGCGTAGCCGCCGCGCCGAGGGCCAGGATCGTGTTCGACGTCGAACGGATCGGCGACTGGCGGGGCCAGGACGTGGTCGATCCCGAGGGCCAGCGGGTCGGGCGCCTCGAGGAGGTCTACCAGGACAACTACGGGACGAGCCCGGGATTCGTCTGCGTCAAGACCGGCCTCTTCGGCCGCCGGCTGAGCTTCGTTCCCCTCACCGGCGCGAGCATGGCCCCCGACCACGTCCGGGTGGCCTACCTCGCCGACCAGATCAAGCACGCTCCGAGCGTCGAGCCCGACGGGGCCCTGACCGGCCAGGAGGAGGCCGCGCTCTTCGAGTACTACGGCCTGAACTCGCCCGGCTACGCCGAGACCCAACTCCCCGGGCCGCCGCCCGACGGGTCGCCCCGGCTCATGCGCTACCACGCCGAGGCGGCCGCCGCCCATCTCACCGAAGCCCGGCAGATCGCGGCGGCCGATGTCACCGAGGCGCGCCGGATGGCCGACGCCCGCCGCGACCCCGGCTTCGGTCCCGGAGGTCCCGGCGACGAGGTCATCGAGGCGCGACTGGCCGCGCTCGAGGCCCGGGTGGCAGCCCTCGAGCGCGGGCGTGGCGGCGGCTACTAGCCGCCACCGGCGCCACCCGAGCCATCGGCACAGGGCGCCGGTGACCGTGCCCGGCCGACGGCGCCGGCGGCCCGCCTCGACCAGCGGCAACCCTGCCCCCTCGCGTCGCCGCGGAGGTCTCCGTTCTCGGGAGACGACGTTCAATGATCTAATGGCGGCGTGGACCCCACCGATCCCGCGCCCGCCGCCGACCAGGAGGTCCTCGAGGCCCTCGCCGCCATGACCGCCGCCCGGGAGCGGGACGTCGTCGCCCGGGCCCTCGACGCCGCCCGCGAGCGGCTGGGCATGGACGCCGCCTATCTCGCCAGCATCACCCCCGAGAGCCAGCGCGTCGACCAGGTCGCCGGCGACAGCCTGCCCCTCGGCTTCGAGGCCGGGACCGCCCTGCCCCTGTCGGAGACCTACTGCAGCCGCATGCTCGACGGTCTCATTCCCAACCTCGTGCCCGACGTCGCCGCCGAGCCGGCCCTCCGCGGGCTGGCCGCCGCCGAGCGGGTCCGGGCCTACGCCGGGGTCCCCGTTCGCCTGGCCGACGGGCGCCTCCACGGCACCCTGTGCTGCGTCGCCGGCGAGGCCAGGTCCGACCTCGGACCGCGCGAGCTCCACTTCATGGAGGTCCTGGCCACCATCGTCGCCGCCGAGATCGACCGCGCCGAGGACGACCGGGCCACCGCCGCCCTGCGCCTGCTCGGCCGACCGCTCGACCCCCTCTCCCCCGCCTGAGTCCCGGCGCCCGCCCGGGGGCGCTCCAAAGCACTAGCCGACGAGGGCCCGGGCGAACTCGCTCCCGTCGAACGGTCGCAGGTCCTCGACCGTCTCCCCCACCCCGATCATCTTCACCGGGATCCCCAGCTCCCGGGCGATGGCCAGGGCCACCCCGCCCTTGGCGCTCCCGTCGAGCTTGGTGAGGACGATGCCCGTCACCTCCACCGCCTCGGCGAAGAGCTTGGCCTGGCGCAGCCCGTTCTGGCCGGTGGTGGCGTCGATGGTCAGGAGGGTCTCGTGCGGGGCGCCGTCGAGCTGCTTGGCGATCACCCGGCGCACCTTGGTCAGCTCGGCCATCAGGTCGTCCTGGGTGTGCAGGCGCCCGGCGGTGTCGATGAGGATCACGTCGACCTCGCGCGCCCGACCCGTCGCCACCGCCTCGAAGGCCACCGCTCCCGGGTCGGACCCCGGCCGTCCGGTGACGATCTCGCAGCCCGCCCGCGCCGCCCACCCCTCGAGCTGCTCGGTGGCGGCGGCGCGGAAGGTGTCGGCCGCCCCGAGCAGGACCGTGAGCCCCAGCTCGTGGCGCAGGAGCCAGGCCAGCTTCCCGAGCGTCGTCGTCTTGCCCGTCCCGTTGACCCCCACGGCGAGGATCACCGTCGGGTGGGCCCGCAGGTCGATCCGGTCGTCGCCCGTGTGGGCGACCTGAGCCAGGAGGGCGACCAGCCGCGCCCGCAGGGCCTCCCCGGCCAGCCCGTCCTCCCGGGCGTCGTCCTCGAGAGCGGCGACCACGGCGGCGGTGGTGCTCGCCCCGACGTCAGCCATGATCAGCGCCTCCTCGAGCGCCTCCCAGTCCTGGGCGTCGAGCGACTCGCTGAGGGTGGCCGACAGCTCGCTGCCCAGCGCCTCCCGGGTGGTCCGAAGGCTCTCCCGCAGGCGGCGAAACAGGCGCGGGCGCTTCTCGGTCGCTCCCTGCGGCCCCGCGTCCCCGGCCACCTCGACCGGCTCGCGGGTGATGAAGAGCTCTGTCAGGTCACGGGCCACGGTCGGACATTATGCGCAGCTGCCCCCTCGGGCCCGCCCGCCGGCCGGCGGCTTGCCGCACACGGTGACCACGTCCCCGTAGGCCGCCAGCTCGAATCGGCCGCCCGGGCCCCACGAATCGAGCTGGCGCTCCACGGTGAGGCCGCTGCGCCGGGCGAGCGCCGCGAACAGCCCCCGCGACATCGGCGAGCGCCAACCCTGGCGGCTTGGGAGCCGCCCGCGGTTGCGCCCGTCGGCATGGTGGATGACGGCGACGCCGCCAGGGGCCAGGACCCGCTCGACCTCGCCGAGGTAGCCGGCCTGGTCGCTCGGGGCGACGTGGACGAAGACGTCGAACGACCACACCCCGTCGACCGAGGCGTCGGCCACTCCCGGCAGGTCGGCACCCGCCGAGAGCACGTAGTCGACGTTGCCGGCGCCGGCGAACTCCCGCCGGCAGAGCTCGAGCGGCCGCGGGCTGACGTCGACCAGGATCAGCCGCTCGGCCCGCCCGAGGAGGACCCGCGACCACCGCCCGGCCCCCGGTCCGATCTCCAGCACCACCCCCCGGTCGGGCATCCACCGCGCCAGGACGTCGTCGATCAGGGCCTGCTTCCACTCCTCCGAGGCGGTCCACTCCTCCCCCGCCCGGCTCCAGTCCCACTCGCTCCAGCACTCCCGGTTGACCGCCGCTGAGTGCCCGCTCCACCCGAGATGGGCCGGTCCGAGGATGAGCCGGCGCTGCTCCGCCGTCAAGCGGATGTCCTCGATCTCCTGGCCGAGGCGGCCGATCCCCCGACGGCCGAGCCTCCCCGCCCGGTCGACGAGGACCCGGACCCGGTCGAGGTCGAGGCCGCCGCCGCCTGGTCGGTTCACCCCGCCGGCGCCGCGCGCCCGGCCGATCCCCTCACCCCCTACGCCGCTCCCGCCGCGGCGGCCAGGGGCGGGCCGTCGTCCGCGCCCTTCCCGGCCGACGAGCCGAGCTCGAGCTGGACCGAGCTCAGGCGCCGGGAGACGAGCTTGGAGACGCCGTCGCCGCCCATGGAGACACCGTAGAGCCAGTCGGCGGCCTCCATCGTGCGCTTCTGGTGGGTGACCACGATGAACTGGGCCCGCGAGCTGTAGCGGCGCAGCAGGCCGAGGAAGCGGTCGATGTTGAGGTCGTCGAGGGCGGCTTCGACCTCGTCGAGGATGTAGAACGGACACGGCCGGGCGAGGAACACGGCGAAGAGGAAGGCGATCGCCGTCATCGACTTCTCCCCACCCGAGAGGAGGGTCAGCCGTTTCATCGACTTCCCGGCCGGGGTGACCTCGATCTCGACACCCATCAACTCGTCGGGGCCGCTCTCCCCCGCCGCCGCCTCGGCCTCCGCCTCGGCCTCGGCTCCCGCCTCGGCGTCCGCGGCCCGCGGCTCCTCGCCGGCGCCGAGCACCGGCCGGGGCCCGGCGTCCTCGCGGACCAGGCGCAGCCGCCCGCGGCCCCCGGGGAAGACGTCGCCGACCAGCTCCTCGAAGTTGCGGGCGGTGGCGGTGAACGCCTCCTCGAAGCTCGCGGCGATCTGGCGGTCGGTATCCCGGATCAGGGCCCGCAGCTCGCGCAGCGCCGTCTCCAGGTCGGTCCGCTGGGCCTCGAGCTCCTCGACCCGCTCGAGCGCCTCCCGGTACTCCTCGGCGGCCAGCGGATTGACCGGGCCGAGCTGCTCGCGCCGGCGGGCGAGACGCTCGATCCGCTCGCCCAGGAGCGTTCGCTCCGCCTCGCCCAGCGGCTCCTCGACCGGCTCCGCCTCGAGCCCGAGACGATCGGCCAGCGCCGCCAGCTCAGCCGCCGCCTCCTCGGCCCGGTCACGCGACTGCTGGGCCCCGACCTCGGCCGCGGTGACCGCCTCCCCGTGCTCGCGCAGGCGAGCCTGGATCCCGGCCTCGGCGGTGGCCCAGGCCCGCAGCTGGGCGGCCACCCCGGCGCCCTCCGCCCGGTCGGCCGCCAGCTCGGCCTCGCGCCGGCCGAGCTCGGACCCGAGCAGCTCGCCCACCCCCTCGAGGACCGCCGCCAGCCGGCGGGCCTGGGGGACGAGCGCCTCGTCGCGGGCGGTCTCTGCCGCCAGCACCGCCATCCGCCGGGCCCGCGCCGCCCGGGCCTGCTCGGCCCGCTCGACCGCCCGGCGCTCGGCGGCGAGCTCGCCCTCGAGCTGCGCACGTCGCACCGCGGTCTCCCCCTGCTCGGGCGCGGCTCGGCGCTGATCGATCAGCCATTCCGCCCGGCGCTCGCGCTCGCGGGCGTCAGCCTCGGCCCGGGCCGCCTCGCGCCGGGCCCGGTCGGCCTGCTCGCGGTCGGCCAGGGCGCCGTCGAGAGCCTGGCGCGCCGACCGGCCAGCGGCGAGGGCGCGCTGCTCTGCTTGGGCCGCCCGCTCGACGGCCTCGAGCAGGCCCTGGCGGCGGTTGCGCTCCTCGAGCACCCGCTCGCGTCCCCCGGCCGCCGCCTGGCGCAGCTCGCCCGAGGCGCCGAACCAGACCCGGCCGGTGCGGGTCACGGCGGTCCCGGCGAATGATCTCCCGACCTCGGTCAGCGACTCGACGACCCAGGCGTCGGCGAGCAGGCGCGCCACCAGGGCGAGAACCCCGGGCGGCCCCCGGACCAGGTCGAGGAGGCGCACGGCGCCCGGGCACGGTCCGTCGCCGGAGGCCGGGGCGCCGGCGGCGCTCGGAAGGGCGTCCACCGCCACCACCCCGTCGGCCAGCTCGATCCCCCCGGCCGGCGCCGACCGGCGCTCGGTGAACGGGTCGCCGTCCCCGACCGGGCGCTCGACCAGGACCCGACCACCGTCGACTCCGGACTCGTCGAGCAGGGCCTCCCCGGTCGCCCGGTCGGGGACGACGACCGCGGCCAGGCGCCCGCCGAGGGCGGCGGCCAGGGCCAGCTCGCAGCCGGGCTCGGCCTCGAGCTGGTGCTCGAGGGCCTGCCCCCGTCCCGACGCGGCGGCGTGGCTGCGCAGGAACTGGTTGACCGCGGCCAGCTCGGCCCCGACGCCGGCCGCCTCGCGGCGGGCCGCCTCCACGGCCCGCTCGGCCTGACGCTGCTCGGCCCGGGCCTCCTCGAGCGCGGTCTCCGCGGCGGCGCCGGCCGCCGCCAGGCCGGCCCGCTCCTCGACGAGGACGGCGAGCCGGGCGGCGGCGGCATCCCGCTCCCCGGCCAGGGCGGCCAGCTCCTGCTCGAGGCGGGCCTCGCGCTCGCCGCGCAGGAGGTCGAGCTCGGCCTCGAGCTCGGTGATCCGCTCCGGCCCGGTCGCCGCCTGCTCGCCGGCCTCGGCCCGCAGGGCGGTCAGCTCGACCGCCCGGGCGGTGGTGCGCTCCTCGAGCCGGGCGGCCAGGCCGGCGGCCTGGTCGAGCCGGAGGGCGACCCGATCGCGGGCGCTCCGGGCGGCGAAGGCCCGGCGCGAGATCTCGTCGTGGCGCTCACTGCGCTCGGCCAGCGCCAGCTCAGCCGCCTCGCGCCGGCCGGCCACCTCGGCCAGCTCGGCCTCGACCCCCGCGCGGGCGGTCCGGGCGCCGGCGGCCAGGGTCTCGGCGGCCCGGCGGCGCTCTTCGCGCAGACGCGCCTCGTCCCGGGCAAGCTCCCACCGCGCCTCTAGGGACTGGAGCTCGAGGCGCGCGTGGAGGGCGGCCGCCTCGGCCTGGCGTTTGAGCGGGCGCAGCCGGGCGCGGGCCTCCCGCTCGACGTCGAGGGCCCGGTCGAGGTTCTCCTGGGTGCGCTCGAGCTTGAGCTGCGCCCGTCGGCGGCGCTTGCGGTGCTTGCCCAGGCCGGCCGCCTCCTCGATGAGCAGGCGGCGATCGCGCGGCTTGGAGGTGACGATGGCCTCGACCCGGCCCTGGGAGACCACGGAGTGGGCCTCCTTGCCGATGCCGGTGTCCGAAAGCAGCTCGAGCACGTCGATCAGCCGGCACCGGGCCCCGTTGAGCCGGTACTCGCCCTCGCCGGCCCGATTGAGCCGGCGCAGGATTGACAGCTCGCTGGCCGGGAGGTCGATCAGCCCGTCGGCGTTGTCGAGCACCAGCTCGACCTCGGCCTCCGAGCGGGCCTGGACGCCCCGTCCGCCGGCGAAGATCACGTCCTGCATCGACTGCCCCCGCACCGCCAGGGGCGACTGCTCGCCCAGGGCCCAGAGGACGGCATCGGTGATGTTCGACTTGCCGGAGCCGTTGGGCCCGACGACCACGCTGACCCCCTCGCCGAACTCGAGGCGCGTCCGGTCGGGAAACGACTTGAACCCCTTGATGGTGACCGACTTCAGGTGCACGATCTCAGCCCGCGATTCCCGCCGCTTCGAGGGCGGCCCGGGCTGCCTCCTGCTCGGCGTGCTTCTTGCTGCGCCCCGACCCGTGGGCGATCGTCCGCCCGGCGACCTGGGCGACGACGGCGAAGACGCGGTCGTGGGGCGGCCCCTGCTCCTCGACCACCGCGTAGTCGACGGTCTCCCCGGTTCGGGCCAGAAGCTCCTGGAGGCTCGACTTGAAGTCGACCGGGTGCTCGAGCGCCTGCTCGATCTCGTGGCTGAACGCCTCGACCACGGCCGCCGCCGTCCGCTCGTAGCCGGCGTTGAGGTAGCAGGCCCCGATCACCGCCTCGAGCACCGAGGCCAGCACCCGCTCGGTCTCGATCAGCACCGCGGCGCTCCGGCTGACGCTCGACGGCGCCGTCGCCCGCAGCAGCTCGGGCACGCCGAGCCGCTCGGCCACCGCCCGGCACGAGACCCCGGACACCGCCTGGGCGCGGATCTTGGTCAGCCGTCCGGCTCCGAAGCGCTCGGCCTCCAGCCGGGGGTAGAGGTAGGTGGTGACCGCCAGCGACAGGACGCTGTCGCCGAGAAAGGCCAGCCGGGGGTAGGAGTCGCTGCGCCGCTCGGTCCACGAGGCGTGGGTGAAGACCTGCCGGCGCAGGCCTTCCGGAAGCTCCTCGAGCAGTTCGCGTAAGAGGTTCAGCTGGCAGCGGCGTAAGAGAGGACGAAGTCGACGGCCTGGCCGACGGTGAGGATCCCCGCCGCCTGCTCGTCGGAGATGGCGACCCCGTAGGTGTCCTCGAGCTCCTGGACCAGGGTGTAGAGATCCAGGGAGTCGGCCTCGAGATCCTCCTTGAAGCGGGTCTCGGCCTCGATCCGGTCGGGATCGAGATCGAGCTCGTCGCTCAGGTGGGCCCGGATCAGGCCGAAGACCTCGGCGCGGGTCATGGCAGGCGGGTAGGCCAGGGGTCAGTCATCATGACCCGGGACGGTAGCGCCATCCGCGGACGTCCCGGGGGCAGCGCTCCGGCGCAGGGCGCCCGCCGCCTCGAGGGCGGCGTGGGTGCGCCCGACGACGTCCTCCTCGACCCCGGCGGCCGCCCGGAGGATGGCCTGGGCGACTCCGGCCCGGCCGAACCGGCCGTGGGTGACCACCACCAGGCGGCGCAGGCCGAGCAGGTACGCCCCGCCCTGCCCCTCGGGGTCGATCTCGGCGCGGAAGCCCCGGAGGGAGGGCCGCAGGAGGAGGCCGCCCAGCCTACCCCGCCGGGAGGAGGCGGCGACGTCGCGGACGGCGCCGAGCACCGCCTGGGAGACCCCCTCGATGAGCTTGAGAGCGATGTTCCCGGTCAGTCCGTCGGTGACCACCACGTCGGCGGCCCCCTGGACGAGGCCGTCGCCCTCGACGTTGCCGACGAACTCGAGGACCCCGCCGTCCAGCCCGCCCCCCGCTCCGGACCCGGCCCGCTCGGCGAGCAGGGCGTGGACGTCGATGAGGAGCTGGCTGCCCCGGCCGTCCTCGGCACCGTTGGAGAGGAGGCCAACCCGGGGGCGGGCGATGCCGAGGACCCCGGAGGCGAAGGCGGCGCCCATGTAGGCGAACTGCACCAGGTGCTCGCGCCGCGCCTCGGCGTTGGCGCCGACATCGAGCAGGGTCACCGGATGGCCGGGGACGGGCACCGGGACGGCCAGGGCCGGGCGGTGGATGCCGCGGGCCCGCTTGACGTGGAAGAGGCAGGCGGCGAGCGCCGCCCCGGTCGACCCGCCGCACACCAGCGCCTCAGCCTCGCCGGCGGCGACGGCTCGGGCCGCCCGGACGATGGATGCGTCGGGGGTCGAGCGCACCGCCCGGACCGGGTCGCGCTGCTTGGCGATGGAGACCGGCGCGTCGACGATCTCCACCCCCCCGCCGCCGGCGCCGAGCTCGGCGGCCGGACCGAAGAGCAGGACCCGGACGCCCTGGGCGGCGGCCAGCCGGGCCCCGGCGGCTACCTCGGCCGGACCGAGGTCCGCGCCGCTGGCGTCAACCGCGACGCCCCGGGTCCGGGGGCGGGCGGCGCTCTCCACGGCGTCTACCCGTGGTCGTGGTCGTGGTCGTGCGCCTGCTCCAAGATCACGCGCACGCCATCGTAATGGCCGCATTCCATGCACACCCGATGTGGACGCCGCGGAGCGTGGCACCGGGGGCAGGCGGTCAGCGACGGCGCCAGGATCTTGTGCTGCGACCGACGCTTGGTCGTGCGGCTGTGGGATTGCTTCTGCTTGGGGACGGCCATCCGACGCCGGAGCCTAGCAACAAATCGCCTGTGCCCTCCCGGCGCGGCGACCAAGGCGCCCGGGGAGGGCCGGCGGGCTCGGCCTCGCGGCTGCCGGTCGCTGCGCCGGCGCGTTCGTCCCCGATATCCCCTGCTCCGCACCGACCCCGGGGCCCGGGGAGCAACCTGAGGCCACCTCCCGGTGACCGATGCCAGCCTGTGTCGGGCGCCGCCCGACTGCCTCGACGAGAGGCTTCGGCCCAGCCGCCAGCACGCGCGCCGGCGCTAGCCGACGAGCGCGCCCACGTAGCGCAGGAAGGCGTCGGGCGAGAGTGGCCCGCCGGTCGCCCGCTCGAGGAGGGGATCGGTGTCGAGTCGGCGGCCGTGGCGGTGGACGGCGTTCCCGAGCCAGGTCCGGATGGCGGCGACGTCGGCGGTGGCCAGCGCCTCCTCCCGCGGGCCGAGGGCCCGCTCGAGCGCCTCCCACAGCTGGGCGGCGATCAGGCTGCCGAGCGCGTAGCTTGGGAAGTAGCCGAACGCTCCGGTGGCCCAGTGGATGTCCTGCAGCACCCCGGAGCGGTCGTCGGGAACCTCGATCCCCAGCAGGCGGCGCATCCCTTCGTTCCAGGCGGCCGGGAGGTCGACGACGTCGAGTGTGCCCTCCACCAGCGCGCGCTCGAGCTCGAAGCGGGCGACGACGTGCAACGGATAGGAAACCGGGTCGGCCGAGACGCGGATCGGCGTCGGACGCACGTCGGTGAGCGCCCCATGCACCTCGTCGGGGGTTATGGCGAGACCGCTGACCCGGAGCTCGGCGGCGAGGACGCCGGCGAAGGCGCGATGACGTCCGATCTGATCCTCCCACAGCTTGCTCTGCGACTCGTCGACCGCCGTCGACGTGCTTTGGTCGAGCCCGGTGCGCAGCAGGTCCGCCGGCATCTGGCGCCGGTACAGGCCGTGCCCGAACTCGTGCAGGGCGCCCAGCACCGACACCAGCCCGCCGTCGTCGTAGCGAGTGGTCAGTCGCAGGTCGCGCGGGCCGAGCCAGACGGTGAACGGGTGCGAGGACTCGTCCACCCGCCAGCCCTCCCCGTCGACCCCGAGACGCGCCAGGATCCGCCGCACCGCCGCTCGCTGTGCCTCCTCGGGTACGCGGAGCGCCGGCGGCGCCGGACGCCTGCCCGCCTCAGCGACGATCGGCTCGAGCTCAGCGGCCAACCGGCCGAACACGACGCCCAGGCCCTCGGCGCTCAGACCGAAGTTGTAATCAGCAAGCAGAGCGTCGTACGCGCCCTGGCCATCGTCGGCGACGGCGGCGGCGTAGGCGCGCGCCAGGGTGACGTTACGCGCCAGCGCCGGCGCGAACGCCGCGAAGCTGCCCGCCGTCCGGGCCGCCCGCCAGATCGTCTCGCCCTCCGCATGCGCCGCGGCCCGCTCCACGGCAAGATCGACCGGCACCCGCCGTGCCCGCTCCCAGTCGCGCCGGGCCAGGCGCACAGCATCGCGATCGAGCTCGGCCAGCTCGCCGTCGCCGGCCTCGCACGCCTCGAGCCACTCCCCGATCTCCTCGGAGGTGCCCCGCTCGTGGGCGAGTCGCTCGAGTGTCGCCAGCTGCTGGGCCCTGGCCGCTCCGCCCGCGGGCGGCATCATCACCGCCTGATCCCACGCCGCGAGGCGCCCCAGCGCGCCCAGGTCGTCGAGCTCGCCCAACCTGCGCCGGAGAGAGGCGAGCGCGTTCATCACCCGGCCACTCTAAGCCCGCGCGGCGGACCGCCACGCGAGCCGCCGCGGTTCTCGCGGTCCCAGAGCATCCGTCCCTCCCGCCCAGGCCGCCGGGGCCACCCGAGCCCGACACCGCCGCCCGCCGGCACCCCGCGCCCCGGTTATCGGCCGATCACCCGGGGTACGACCACCGAACCCGCGATCCGACCGAAGGGGAGACCATGCCGATGGACTTCGAGAAGCTTGCTCGCCGCGCCCAGGAGATCTACGTCGAGCGGGGCGGAGCCGACGCCGCCCGCGGCGATGCCCGCGAGCTCGAGGAGATCGCCCGCGGCCAGGGCTCGCTCACCGAGAAGGCCAAGCTCGCCGCCAAGGCGCTCAAGCGGCCCGGCGCCGCGACCCGGGCCACGGAGCCAACGCCGAGCCCCGACGGCGAATCCCGCGACTGACGAGGAGCCGGGGTCTATGCTGGAGCGACGATGACCAGCATGCCCGGTCCCGATCCGCGGCGCCTCGAGGAGATCCGTGAGGAGGCGGCCCACCGCCGTCGCCGGGTCGACCTCTACCGGGCCAAGTCCTACGGCCCGCGGGAGACCAGCCCGACACACCTGCGCGAGCTCGAGCGCGAGGCCGACGCCGCCGAGGCCCGCCTCGCCGCCGCCGTGGCCCGCGGTCGCCGCTGAGCCGGCCCGCCGGCCTTCCTAGCCGCCGCTGCCGTGGCCCGTGGCCGCCGCTGAGCCGGCCCGCCGGCCTTCCTAGCCGCCGCCGGCCATTTTGGCGGCCTGCCGCTTGCGGCTGATCTCCACCACGTCCCACGCCAGCCCGGTCGCCCGCAGGCCGCGGATGACCAGGGCGCTCAGGTCGATCTCCCACCAGCGCATCCCGTGCGCCGCCGAGGTCGGGAAGGCGTGGTGGTTGTTGTGCCACGACTCGCCCATCGACAGCGGCGCCAGCCACAGGAGGTTGCGCGAGTGGTCCTCGGTGGCGAAGCGCCGGCGTCCGAAGTAGTGGCAGAGCGAATTGATGCTGAAGGTCACGTGGTGGAGGAGGAAGATCCGCACCGCCCCGCCCCAGAGCAGCGCGGTCAGGCCCCCGTCGAGGGTGCCGGTGACCGCCAGGCCGGCGGCGAAGGGGACGAGCAGCCCGACCAGCACCCAGAGCAGGAAGGTCCGGTCGACGAAGCGCACCGCACGGTCGGCCAGGAGGTCGGGTGCGTAGCGCTCCTCGCTGGCGAACTCCGAGGTGAAGAGCCAACCGAGATGGGCGTGGACCAGGCCCCGCACCGCCCCCCGCCAGCCGGAGCCGTGCCCGACGTGCGGGCTGTGGGGATCGCCCTCCTGGTCGGAGAAGGCGTGGTGCATCCGATGGTTGGCCACCCACTCGATCGGCGGGCCCTCGATGGCCGCCGCCCCGAAGGCGGCGAGGACGCCCCGGGTGCGCGGTCCGGTGGCGAAGCTCCGGTGGGTGAGGAGGCGGTGGTAGCCGACGGTGATGCCGAAGCCGGTGGCGAAGTAGCAGACGAAGAGGATCGCCAGGTCCGGCCAGTGGAGCGCTCCGCCCCAGGCCTGCCATCCGGCGAGGACGAGGAGGAGCATCGGGACGCCGGTGACCACGGCGGTCGCGATCCGGGAGGCGAGGTCGTACTCGCCGGGTGGCTGCACGTCCGCCGGGGTCGGGACCGGATCGGCGAGTGCCGGCGGGACGACCTGCTGCGCGCCCGTGACTTGTTGGTCGGTGGCCACCGCCGGCGATTCTAGGCGAGCTTCCGGCCGGCGGCCTCCCCGTCCGGCGGATCCCCCGGGGCGAGGGCGGTCCGCCGGGCGCCACGGCCCCCCCGACCCGGGCCTACTCGGCCGGAGGTCCGAGGTCGCGGAGCTTCGCCCAGCGAGGGTCCGGCCGGCGCTCGTGGTGGTGGTCGGGCGCGGCCTCGTTGAGGTTGGCCGCGCACTCCGGGCAGACGCCGAGGCAGTCGGGCCGGCAGAGGACGCGATCCGGCCCGGCGAGGAGGAAGGCGTCCCGCGCCCAGGCGGCCAGGTCGAGGATCGCGCCGGTCACG
>JAXDHJ010000011.1:0-19126 GCA_034664565.1 Solirubrobacteraceae bacterium | reverse complement strand
GCGCTCCTCGGCCTGTGGGCGGGCGGTGAGCTCGGCGGCGGGTTGGGTTTCGAGGGCGCGGGCGCGCTCCTCGGCCTGTTGGCGGGCGGTGAGCTCGGCGGCGTGTTGGGTTTCGAGGGCGCGGGCGCGCTCCTCGGCCTGTTGGCGGGCGGTGAGCTCGGCGGCGTGCTGGGTTTCGAGGGCGCGGGCGCGCTCCTCGGCCTGTTGGCGGGCGGTGAGCTCGGCGGCGTGGTCGGCGGCGGTCTGGGCCTCGCGCTGGCGATTGTGAGTCTCGGCGCTCTGGCGGACCTTGCGCTCGGCGGCGCGCTGGGTCTCGAGCTCACGTACGCGGGTCTCGGCCTGGTCGCGGGCGCTCCGGTCGGCGGCTCGCTCGGCCTCGAGGGCGGCGAGGCGGGTCTGCGCCTGGGCCCGGGCCTGGTCGGCGGCGAGGTGCTGGGTCTCGACGGCGCGGACGCGGGCCTCGGCCTGGGCGCGGGCGGTGCGCTCGGCGGCGAGCCGGGCCTGGAGCTCGGCGGCCTGCGACCGGATGGCGGACTGGGCAGCACCGGCGACCCCGACCTCGGCGGTCAGCGACTCGCGGGTGGACCGCTCGTCCTCGAGGGTGGCGCGTGCCTCGTCGAGGGCGCTCCGGGTCTCCTCGAGGGTCGCCCGGGTCTCCTCGAGCGCGCCGCGGGCTTCCTCGGCCGCGGTGGCAACCGCCTCGCGGATGGAGCGCTCGTCGTGGAGGAGGCGCCTGCACACGTCGAGCTCGGCAGCGAGGGCGAGCCGGGTGGTGCGCTCCTGCTCGAGCGCCTGCCGGGTCTCGGCGAGGTCGCCGGCGAGGGAGCCGTGAACGGAGTGCTCGTCGGTGAGGGCGCCACGGGCCTGGTCGAGCTCGGCGATGAGCGCGGCGCGCTCGGCCGAGAGGTCCTGGTGGCCGAGCTCGAGAGCATGAAGCTCGGCGCGGAGGTCGGCGATGATGGCGGTGGCTCCGGCGCGCTCGGCGGCGAGCTGCCCCTCGGAGGCGGCGGTGAGCTCGCCGACCAGGCGCCGGTGGGCGGCGCGCTCGGCGCGCACGGCGTCGGCGGCGGCCGGATCCGCGACGGCGACCGGGGCGGCGGCCGCGGCCTGCAGGCGGGAGAGCTCGTCGAGGGTGGAAGCGGCCGTCTGCTCGAGGGCGAGGCGGGCGGCTCGCTCGGCCTCGAGCTCGGTCTCGAGCTCGGCGGCGCGGGCACGGGCGAGGTGCTCGCGCTCCTCTGCGGCCTCCCGCTCCTGGCGGTGGTCGGCGTCGAGGCGCTCGCGGGCGGAGCGCTCGCCGGCGAGGAGGGCCTCGGTCCGGCGCCGCTCGGCGGCCGCCCGGTCCTCGGCTGCCGGGGCGAGCGGCCCGGCCCCGCCGGGGACGGCGGCGGCCGGCCTGGGCGGGCCGGGAGCCCCGGGCCGGGTCTCGTCCCCGAGGAGGGCGGCGTCGAGCAGCCGGGTGCGGGCGCCGGTGGGGTCGAGGGCGTCGAGGAGCTTGCGAAACTCGGCGAGAACCCGGTCGCGGGCGCTGGCGGTGCCGTACATGCGGCAGACCGCGTGGGGGTGGCCGCGGTCGTCGAGCAGGGCGCAGCGACACATCACGACCCGCCGGCGTCCGACGCTGTCGATCACCCGCTCGAGGCCGACGGTGGCGGCGGGGGCGGTGAGGGCGAGGCGGTCGTTCTCGCCGAGCTCGGTGGCCACCGAGCGGGCGACGAGATCGTGCTCGGCGCGCCCCCGCAGCTCGTCCGGGGTGGCGCCGTGGAGCCCGGCGAAGCTCTGGTTGACCAGGAGGTAGCGACCGGCCGGGTCGAGGATCGCCGTCGCGTAGCGGTAGTCGTCGACCGGGGGTGGGCCGGACAGGACGGGGAGGTCCTGTTCGACCCCGCTTGTCTCCACGGCGGCCATTGACCTCGGATCGGTCGATGGGCGGTGGGACCGCACCCCGGCGGACGGCCACTGGACGGAAGGTGGACCCCCGGGGGTCAGGAGGGGGCGCGGCCGCGCCGGACCGGGGCCCGGCCCTGGGGCTGGGTCGGGGTGGCGGTCGGGGTGACGTGCTGGGCGGGGAAGGTCCGGGTCTCGCGCCCGACGGTCACCGGCGCCCCGAAATGGCGGAGCTCGACCGGCGGGCCGTCGAGCAGGGAGTACGACGTCTCGGTCTCCCCGACCTCGACCCGCAGGCGGCTGCCGCGAAACCCGAGCCTGAAGGCCATCCGGGTGAGCCGCTCGGGGAGTTGGGGCGCGAAGCTGAGCGTGCCGTGGTGATCGCGCATCCCGCCGAACCCGGCCACGGCGGCGATCCACGCCCCGGCCAGGGAGGCGATGTGGAGGCCGTCGCGGGTGTTGTGCTCGAGGTCGTGGATGTCCATAAGGGCGGCCTCGCCGAAGTAGTCATAGGCGAGCTCGAGGTGACCGACCTCGGCGGCGACCACCGACTGGATGCAGGCCGAGAGGGAGGAGTCGCGGACGGTGAGCTGCTCGTAATAGAGGAAGTTGCGGGCCTTCTCCTCGGGGGTGAACGAATCGCCGCAGACGTAGAGGGCAAGCACGAGGTCGGCCTGCTTGACCACCTGCTTGCGGTAGAGGTCGAAATAGGGGAAGTGCAGGAGGAGTGGGTACTCGTCGGGCGCGGTGTGGGCGAAATCCCAGAGCGCGTGCCGGGTGAAGCCCTCGGCCTGTGGGTGGACGCCGAGGTCGCTGTCGTACGGGACGGTCATTCCGCTGGCCGCGTCCCGCCACGAGGCGGCCTCCTCGAGGTCGACGCCGAGAGCCGTGGCTCGGGCGGGGTCACGCTCGACGGCATCGGCGGCGCTGCGGAGGTTCCGCTGGGCCATCAGGTTGGTGTAGACGTTGTTGTCGGCCACGGCGCTGTACTCGTCGGGACCGGTGACGCCGTCGAGGTGGAAGTTGCCGTGGGCGTCGTGGTGGCCGAGCGAGCGCCAGAGGCGGGCGGTCTCGACGAGGAGCTCGGTCCCCACCGTCCGGGCGAACTCCTCGTCGCCGGTGGCGGCCTGATAGCGGGCGACGGCGTCGGCGATGTCGGCGCCGACGTGGAAGGCGGCGGTGCCGGCCGGCCAGTAGGCCGAGCACTCGCGGCCGCTGATCGTCCGCCAGGGGAACACGGCGCCCTTGAGCCCGAGCTGCTTGGCCCGCTCGCGGGCGGTGGGGAGGGTGCGGTAGCGCGAGCGCAGGGCGGCGGCTGTCGCCTGGGGGGCGGTGTAGGTGAGGACGGGGAGGACGAAGGACTCGGTGTCCCAGAAGCAGTGGCCGTCGTAGCCGGGGCCGGTGAGGCCCTTGGCGGCGATCCCCCGGCCGTCGACCCGGGCGCCGGCCTGGAGGGTGTGGAAGAGGGCGAAGCGGACGGCCTGCTGGAGCTCGGCGTCGCCGTCGAGCTCGACGTCGGCCCCGGCCCAGAACTCGTCGAGGTAGGCGCGCTGCTCGGCGAGCAGGCCGTCCCAGCCGGTGTGCCGGGCCTCGGTGAGGGCGGCGCCGACCTGGTCGCGGACGGCGGGGACCGAACGTTCGCCCGACCAGCCGTAGGCGAGGAACTTGACCATGCGCAGGCGCTGGCCCGGCTCGACGGTGCTGGCCACCGTCACCCGGGCGAGATCGGGCCAGGTCTCTGCCTCCCCGACCTCGGTGCCCGGGGGACCCTCGAAGATGTGATCCATGGCGGCGGCGAGGCGCAGGCCGCTGCTGGTCGTCGAGTGGACGAGCACGGCCCGGGCGCCGCCGCAGGCGTGCTCCTCGCTGCGCAGGGGGGAGTCGAGGGCGGCGGCGGCGCGGGGGTCCTTGGTGGTGGCCGGCGCCGGCTCGTTGGTCACGAGCTCCGACTGGACGACGAGCCGGGTCGCCGCCTCGAGGGGCTCGACCTCGAAGAGGATGGCGGCGACGGCGCGCTGGACGAAGGAGACGAGCCGGGTGGCGGAGACCCGGATGGCCCGTCCGGTCGGGGAGCACCAGACGAGCTCGCGGTGGAGGACCCCGGCGCGGAAGTCGAGGGTGCGCTCGTGGGAGCGCAGCGAGCCGTAGCGCAGATCGAAGGGCTCGTCGCCGACGAGCAGGCGGATGATCTTGCCGTTGGTGACGTTGACCACCGACTCGCCGGCCTCCGGATAGCCGTAGCCGGCCTCGGCGTAGGGGAGGGGGCGGGTCTCGAAGAAGGCGTTGAGGTAGGTGCCGGGGAGGGCGTGGGGTTCGCCCTCGTCGAGGTTGCCCCGGAGGCCGAGGTGGCCGTTGGCCAGGGTGAACACCGACTCGGTCTGGGCGAGGAGATTGAGGTTGAGCTCGGTCTCGCGCAGGCGCCAGGGCTCGACGGCGAAGGCTGGGTGCTCGATCATGGGGCGGGGAGGAGCTCGTCGAGATCGGCGACGACGAAGTCGGCGCCGTGCTGGCGCAGGGCCTCGGCGTGATTCACTCGATCGACGCCGACGACATAGCCGAACTTCCCGGCGCGGCCGGCCGCCACTCCGGCCAGGGCGTCCTCGAAGACGACCGCCTCCCTCGGCTTTACGCCGACGGCCTTGGCTCCGGCGAGGAAGGTGTCGGGGGCGGGCTTGCCCCGGAGGTGGTCGCGCTCGGCGACGAGGCCGTCGATGCGGGCGTCGAAGAGATCGGCGATCCCGGCGGCGAGGAGGACGTCGTGGCAGTTGGCGCTGGCCGAGACGACGGCGGTGCGCAGGGCGGCCTGGCGGGCGGCCTTGACGTAGCGGACCGAGCCGTCGTAGGGCTGGACGCCGTCGCGCTTGATCAGGGCGAGCACGAGCTCGTTCTTGCGGTTGCCCAGGCCGGCCACGGTATCGGCGCTCGACGGGTCCCCGGGGGTGCCCTCGGGGAGCTCGATGGCGCGGGAGGCGAGGAAGGTCCGCACGCCGTCGGCCCGGGGGCGCCCGTCGACGTACTGGTTGTAGTCCTCGCCGGCGTCGAAGGGGACGAACTTCTCCCCGCGCTGGGTGGCTCGGTCGCGCAGGAAGGCGTCGAACATCTCCTTCCAGGCGGCGGCGTGGACCTTCGCCGTCTGGGTGAGGACTCCGTCGAGATCGAAGAGGCAGGCCTTGATGCCGTCGGGAAGCCCGAGCACGGGCGGAAGTCTACGGCCTCGGGTCGGGCCTGAGGCCGAGGCTGGCCAATCCGCGGACGAGGACGTCGAGCCCGAACTCGAAGCGCTCGTCGCCGCCCGAGCCGGCGGTCAGCGGCCCGGCCAGAGCGGCGATGTGGGGAAAGCGGTCGGTGGGCAGTGCGGCGAAGTAGGCCCGCATCTCGGCGATGTAGCCGGCGAGATCGGTCGGCGTGATCTGGGCGCTGGCGTACAGGCTCTCCTCGTAGGCCGTCGCCGTGGCGTAGAGGGGGAGCAGGTCGCAGGCGTAGGCCGCCACCTGATCGGGCAGGCCGCCGGACTTCATCACCGCGATCAGGGCCTCACTGCCCCGGAGCGCGTTGGGCCCGAGCGGGATGCGCCCGAGGCAGCCGCGGGCGATGTCCTTGTGACCGGCGAGAACGGCGCGCATCGAGCGCACGATCTCCTTGACCTGCTCGGACCAGCGGTCGGGATCGGGCGCATCCGGAAGCTCGAGCTCCCCGATCACCTGATCGATGACCAGCTCGAGCAGCTCGTCCTTGTTGGCGACGTGGGCGTAGAGGGAAGCTCCGCCGGTGTCGAGCTCCTGGCCGACCCGGCGCATGGTCATGGCGTCGAGGCCGTCGGCGTCGACCACCCGGAGCGCCGCCGCGACGATCGAGTCCCGGTTGAGGGAGGCCCGCCGCGGGGCGCGGCGACGCGGCTCTCCGGCGAGTCCGCCGGGGCGAAACCGCGGCGCCGGCGGCATGGAGGGATCGGATCCGGGGGCGGCCTCGGGGCGGGGACCCATGGGCGGAGATTACTCGGACTTGACACGAACGGCGTTCGTGTAGAACAATGTTCGTCATACGCGAACATTGTTCGCGCAAATCTGCGAAAGCGAGGTCCGCTCAATGCAAGCCGCTCATCCCCGCCGCTGGCTGATCCTCTTCGTCGTCCTCGCCGCCGAATGCATGGACCTCCTCGACGGGACGATCGTCAACGTCGCCGTGCCGACCATCCGCGGCGACCTCGGGGCTTCGTCGACCGCCCTCCAGTGGATCATCGGGGGATACCCGCTGGCCATCGCCGTCGGCCTGATCACCGGCGGGCGGCTGGGGGACGTCTTCGGTCGTCGCCGGCTCTTCCTGGTCGGGGCGTTCGGCTTCACCGCGGCGTCGGCGGTGTGCGGGGTGGCCCCGTCGACGGCGGTGCTGATTGGAGCGCGGCTGGTCCAGGGCGGGTTCGGCGCCCTCATGCTGCCCCAGGGTCTCGGCATCCTGCGCGAGGTGTTCCCGCCCGATGAGCTGCCCAAGGCGTTCGGGGTGTTCGGACCGGTGATGGGGTCGGCGGCCCTCGTCGGTCCGATCGTCGGCGGCGGGCTGATCGGGCTCGACCTGTTCGGGACGGGGTGGCGCCTGGTCTTCCTGGTCAACCTCCCCCTGGGGATCGCCGCGTTGGCCGGCGCGGTCCGGCTGGTGCCGGAGTCCCGCGCGGAGCATCCGGTGCGCGTCGACCTCGTCGGGGTGGGACTGGCCAGCATGGCAGCCATCCTGCTCGTCTACCCGCTGATCCAGGGCCGCGAGCTCGGTTGGCCGGCATGGACCTTCGTCTCCATGGCCGCCAGCGGCGCGCTCGGCGTGCTCTTCGCGGGCCACCTGGGTCGGCGGGCGCGCCGGGGGCTCGACCCGTTGGTGACGCCGAGCGTGTTCACCCACCGGGGCTTCTCGGGCGGTCTGGTGGTGTTGATGCTGTTCTTCGGGGGGATGGTCGGGAGCGTCCTCGCCGTGACCCTGTTCCTCCAGATCGGGCAGGGCTACAGCGCGATCCACGCCGGCCTGACCCTGGTGCCGTTCTCGCTGGGCACGGCGATCACCGCGGGCCTCAGCGGCGCCGTGCTCCAGCGTCGTCTCGGGCGCTGGGTGATCCAGGTCGGCGGGGTGGTCAGCCTGGCGGGCTACGGCCTCGTGCTGGCCGCGGTCGGGGGCGGCGGCGGTGACGGCGGGGTGACCAGCTGGGCCCTGGCCCCGGGGCTGCTGGTGGTCGGGCTGGGCATGGGCCTCTTCATCGTGCCCCTCTTCGACACCATCCTCGCCGCGGTCACCGACCGGGAGATCGGGTCGGCGAGCGGGGTGCTCAACGCCCTTCAGCAGCTGGCGGCGGCGCTCGGGGTGGCGGTGCTCGGCACCGTGTTCTTCACCGCGGCCGCCGGGGGGGACTTCGTGGGGGCGCTGGGGCGGACGTTGTGGTGGCAGGTGGGTCTGATGGCGGCCATGCTCGCCGCCACGCCGCTCCTGCCGCGCCGCGCGCGCGAGCCGCTCGAGGCGGTGCTCGGCGGGGTGAGGGAGCGTCCGGCGGCGGCGGGCGGGGCGACGCCGTGCGCGGCCATCGCCGCCGGCGGGCGCCCGCCGGGGTGACGGGCGCCGGAGTGGACCGGCGGCTCAGGCGGGGCCAGACGCCGCGATGAAGCCCCGGGTGGCGGCGTCGGTGGGGAAGAAGGACTCGATCGAGAGCTCGGCGACGGTGATGTCGGTGGCGGTGGCGAAAGTGGTGTTGGTGCTGATGAAGGAGAGGACGACGTCGCCGGCGCGCAGGCGCAGGGGGACGGCGATCTCCCCGGCGGCGAGGTCGATGGGACCGGGCGGGCCGCCGCCGGGCAGGTGGCTGAGCTCGTCGTAGAGGGCGGCCAGGGCCGGGTCCCCGGTGGAGACCGCCTGGCGGCCGAGCCGGTCGAGGAGGTGGGCGCGCCACTCGGCGAGGTTGACGATCCGGGGGGCGAGGCCGTCGGGGTGGAGGCTCAGGCGCAGGACGTTGACCGGGGGCTCGAGCAGCGCCGGGGCGACCCCCGGGGTGAGGAGGGCGACGGCGCGGTTGGCGGCGACCATCCCCCAGTGGCGGTCGAGGACGACGGCGGGGTAGGGCTCGTGGCTTCGGAGCACGAGGTCGAGGGTGTCGCGGACCGGGCCCATCGCCGGCTCCTCGAGGTGACGCTGCCGGTAGACGGGAGCGTAGCCGGCGGCGAGGAGGAGCTGGTTGCGGTCGCGGAGGGGAACGTCGAGGTGCTCGGCGAGCAGGAGCACCATCTCCGGGCTCGGCCGGGACCGGCCGGTCTCCACGAAGCTCAGGTGGCGGGCCGAGACGCCGGCTTCCAGCGCGAGGTCGAGCTGGCTGAGCCGGCGCCGGCGGCGCCAGTCACGCAGGAGGGTTCCGACGCGGGGAGGACTGAGGACATCGACCATGGCGCCGAGGGTAGCGAGGCGATGGGGGGACGGCACCTACCTGGGAGGTAGCCGCCGGCACTTACCTCCCAGGTCATCGACGCGCCGCCTTGGCGCTGGGAGCCTGACGTCGGCACTCACCCCGACTGGAGGTAGCGAAATGACCGACCTGCCGAGCCTCGTTGACCGCTACATCGCGACGTGGAATGAGAAGGACCCGAAGCGCCGCCGGGCCCTGGTGGCGGAGACGTTCACCGGGGACGCGGACTACCTCGACCCGCTGATGCACGGTGAGGGCCAGGACGGCATCGAGGCGATGATCGCCGGCGTCCAGGCCCAGTACGCCGACTACCGCTTCGCGCTGGCCGCCGGACCCGACGGGCACAACGACCGGGTGCGCTTCTCCTGGCATCTCCTGGGCAGCGCCGGCGGCGACCCGGTGGCGACCGGCCACGACTTCGCCACCCTGGCCGAGGACGGGAGGATGCGGTCGGTGACCGGGTTCCTGGAGATCCCCGAGCACTGAGCGGCAGGCGAGCGGAGCGCCCTACCTACCGAGTCCGGCGCGGCGGCGCTAGCGGCCGCCGCGCTCAGATCAGATGGGCGACGCTCCCCCGGATGACCTACTTGGTGGTCAGGTTGCCGACGACTGGCTTCGGGCCGTTCGAGTAACCGCTGTAAGGACCGGAGATCACGTTTACCGACAGAGTGTCAGTCGACGGCGCTCCCGCCCGGCCGTTGTCACAACCGACGACGCCGACCTGGCCGGAGCCCGGGTTGGCCGAGTCGAGCGACACGTATCTCCCGGTGCCGGCGAAGCATTGCTCGTCAGCACCGACGATGGCACAGACGGACGCCGGCAACCCGAGGGCTCGCGCCTGATCGGTGCACGGACCGAGCCCCCCGGTGAGGCCGTCGAACTTCAGCCTGACCGGCCCTCCGGCAGCACGGCTATCGACGTAGACGCCGCTGAGGACTCCGCTGCCCACGCCAGTGGACGGGTGGTAGTTCGTGATGTGATAGTTAATAGTGAAGGCGGCACGATCGGTGGCGACCCCGTCGCTCGATCCGATCGTCCCGGCGCCGAATCCGTTCATCGCGCAACCGCTTATGCCGGCAGCCACCACCGCCGACACCGACAGCAGGACGACGCGGCGAGTCCCCGTGCTACGACCCATAACAACCAACTCCTCACCGATCCCCGCCGCCAGTTGCGATCGTCGAGGGTCTCGTAGACTTACGCTATATAAAGGTCAACTCCGGTCGAAAGAGTAACAGACGATCAGGCGGCGAATCCGCGGTCTCGCTCGACGCCGGGAGCCGACCGACCTCTTCAACGCGCCCGGAGCCGGCTCCTACCCCGGCGCCGCTGGTCGGGGCCGGAACCGGGGCCTTCCCCTGGCCGCGCGTGCCGCGACCACGCCGGGCAGGGTCGGGCCGGAGCAGGCCATGTTCGCCTCGTGTCGCCAGGCTGGGGGAGATGCCGGAGGAGGGACTCGAACCCCCGACACGCGGATTATGATTCCGCTGCTCTAACCGACTGAGCTACTCCGGCGGGGACGCGAGTCTACCCAGACCAACGTCCCGACCACCTCGGGTAGGATCGACCCGGAGTCAGAGGAGGCGGTTAGCAGCATGGTGATCGTTCGGTCCAGGAGGCGGCTCACCCGTCGCGTCGCGTTTGCCTGCGCGTCCCGCCCTACACGGCGAGCGCGCCCGCACCCGCCCGCCGCCGGTGCCACTCGCCGAGGCTGCCTCGGGCTCGCCGCCCTCCTCTGCGCCACCCTCGTCCACGCCGTCGCCCCCGCGGTGGCCGCCGGCGCCCAGGTCCAGCCTCAGCCCTACCGGGCAGCCGACTATGGCGCCGGAGGCTTCCACGACGTCCTTCCCCCCGGGGAGAACGGACTCACCAACCCCGTCGGGCTCGTCCTCTACGAGCTCACCCAGACCCGGCCGGCCCACAGCTTCGACCAGTACGCCATGTACCGCGACCTCCTCTACGCCCCTCCCGGCCTCGCGCCGGCCGACCTTGACCGCTTCTTCAAGGACTCGAGCTTCGGCGTGCCCCCCGGCCATGTCGCCTCGGTAGAACGCCCGCGCGACGATGTCGCCATCGTCCGGGACGGAGACTTCGGCGTCCCCCATGTCTACGGCGCGACCCGCGCCGGCACCGAGTTCGGCGCCGGCTACGCCGCCGCCGAGGACCGCCTGTTCATGATGGACGCCCTCCGCCACGCCGGGCGCGGCCAACTCGCCGCCTTCGCCGGCGGATCCCCGGCCAACCGGGCCATGGACCAGAGCGCGTTCATCGACGCTCCCTACACCGACGCCGACCGCCAGCGCCAGATCGACCGCCTCCCCCAGCTCTACGGCGCCGACGGGCAGCAGCTGATCGACGACGCCACCAGCTACGTCGCCGGCATCAACGCCTACATCAACCAGGCCCGACTCGACATCCTCCGCATGCCCGCCGAGTACCTCGCCCTCGGCCGTCCGCTCGGCCCCGACCTCTGGAAGCCGACCGATCTCATCGCCACCGCCGCCCTCATCGGAAGCATCCTCGGTCAGGGCGGCGGCAATCAGCTCTCCTGGGCCGAGATCCTCCAGGGGTTTCGCCAGCGCTTCGGGACTCAGGCCGGCAGCACCCTCTGGGCCGACTGGCGCGAGCGCAACGACCCCGAGGCCCCCACCACCGTCACCACCGGGCGGCGCTTCCCCTACGAGCTCCCGCCCGCCGCACCCGCCCCCGACGCCGCCGCGCTACCCGATCCCGGGAGCGTCCACCCCCAGCCGGTGGTCACCGCCGCCGACGGCGCCGCCGCCTCCGACGCCGCCGCCGCCTCCGCCGGTCCGGCCGCTGCGGCCAGCCTCGCCGCCTCCCGCGGCGGCCGTCTCCCCGCCGCGTCCCGCGCCCTCGCCGGCGGGCTCGGCCTCCCCAGCAGCGACTCCAACGCCCTCCTCGTCGCCGCCGGTCACTCCGCCTCCGGTCATCCCCTTGCCGTCATGGGACCCCAGGTCGGCTACTTCAACCCCCAGATCCTCATGGAGGAGGATCTCCACGGTCCCGGCCTCGACGCCCGCGGCGCCGCCGTCGCCGGCCTCGGCCTCTACGTCGAGCTCGGGCACGGCGGCGACTACGCCTGGAGCGCGACCTCGGCCGGCCAGGACATCGTCCACACCTTCGCCGTCCCCCTCTGCAACCCCGATGGATCCGCCCCGACCATCGACTCGAACGCCTACCTGTTCCGCGGCCGCTGTACCCCGATGGACGTGCTCCACCAGACCGAGAGCTGGACGCCCAGCCTCGCCGACCAGACCCCGGCCGGCTCGGAGACGCTCACCGCGTACCGCACCGCCCTCGGCATCGTTCTCGCCCGGGCCACCGTCGCCGGGCGCCCAGTGGCCTACACCCGCCTGCGCTCGACCTACGGTCACGAGATCGACTCCGCCCTCGGCTTCAGCGACTTCAACAACCCCGCCCGCGTCCGCGACGCCCAGAGCTTCCAACGGGCCGCCTACCGCATCGGCTACACCTACAACTGGCTCTACACCGACGACCGCGACATCGCCTACTTCAACTCCGGCGCCAACCCCGTCGCCGACCCTCGCGTCGATCCCATCCTCCCCGTCGCCGCCCCCTACGAGTGGCGGAACCTCGATCCCGCCGCCCAGACCGCCGACCACACCCCGTTCGACCAGCACCCCCAGGTCGTCAACCAGGCCTTCATCACCTCGTGGAACAACAAGCAGGCACTCGACTACTCGGCCTCCGACTCCCAGTACGCCTCCGTCTACCGCTCCCAGCTCCTCGACCAGCGCATCGCCCGGCTCATCGGCGACGGGCGCAAGACCACGCTCACCGAGCTGGTCGGGGCCATGGAGGACGCCGGGACCGTCGATCTGCGGGCCGACCGCGACCTACCCGCCCTGCTCGCCGTCCTCGGACAGCCCACCGACCCGACGCTCGCCCGGGCCGTCGACGAGCTGCGCGCCTGGCGAGCCGACGGCTCCCACCGCATCGACCGCGCCGCCTCCGGCACCTACGCCCACGGCGAAGCCATCGCCATCCTTGACGCCTGGTGGCCGCTCCTCGTCCGCGGCGAGTTCGAGCCGGTCCTCGGCCCGTCGCTCTATCGCCTCCTGACCGACCAGCTCGCCATCGACGATCCGCCCAACCGCGGCAGCGGCACCCCCCACGTCGGCTCGGCCTACGACACCGGCTGGTTCGGCTACGTCGAGAAGGACCTGCGCAACCTCCAGGGCCAGCCCGAGGCCGGCCGCTACCACCGCGTCTACTGCGGCGCCGGCAGCGGCGCCGCCTGCCGGACCATGCTCGAGGACACCCTCCGCCAGGCCGTCGCCGCCGCCGCCGACCGTCCCACCCTCTACGCCGACCCCGCCTGCACCGCCGCCGGACGACCAGGCGACCAGGAGTGCTTCGACGCCATCAATTTCCGCCCCATCGGCATCGCCACCCTCCCCCTCATGCCCTGGGTCAACCGTCCCACCTACCAGCAGGCGGTCGAGATCGCCGGCCACCGCCCCCGATGACCCCCCTCATGGCCGTGCCCAACGTCTCCGAGGGCCGTGATCCCGAAGTCCTCGAGGCGATCGGGCGGGCCTTCGCCTCCAACCCCCCGGTCCGCCTCCTCGACCGCCACGCAGACCCCGACCACCACCGTGCCGTCTACACCCTCGCCGGACCGCCTGGCCAGCTCGCCCTCGCCCTCCTTGCCGGTGCCCGGCAAGCCGTCTCGGCCATCGACCTCGACACGCCCCGCGGCATCCATCCCCACGTCGGGGCCATCGACGTCGTCCCCGTCGTCCATCTCGACCCCACCCTCCGCGGCGCCGCCGTCGTCGAGGCCCTCCTCACCGCCGACCTCCTCGCCGGCGAGCTCGGGCTCCCCGTCTTCCTCTACGGCGTCCTCGCCGGCGGGCGCACCCGGGCCGAGCTCCGTCGCGGCGGCGCCCCCGAGCTCTGGCGCCGGGTCTTGGCCGGCGAGCTCCAACCCGACTTCGGCCCCCACCGCCCCCATCCCCGCGCCGGCGCCGTCCTCGTCGGCGCCCGGCCCCCCCTCGTCGCCTTCAACCTCGAGCTCGCCCCGCCCGCCGGCCTCGACACCGCCCGCCGCATCGCCGCCGCCATCCGCCACGGCGGCTCCGACGGCCTCCCCGGCGTGAGGGCCATCGGCCTCGCCCTCGCCGCCCGCGGCGGCCGCGCCCAGGTCTCGGTCAACGTCGAGGACGCCGACGCCGTCCCCCTCGCCGCCGTCGTCCGCGCCGTCTCCCGCCACGCCCCCCTCGCCGCCGCCGAGCTCGTCGGCCTCGCCCCGCGGGCCGCCTTCCACGGGTTCCCCGACGACCTGCCCCTCGCCGGCTTCGACCCGGCCCGCCACATCATCGAGAACGTCCTCGCCGGTTGATCGGAGAACCTCCTCGTCCGCCGCCTCTTCACCCCGAAAGCCAGAGCTCGTGCCGGCCCGCCGCGCCGGTACGCTACCTCCATGGCCCAGACCAAGCGCAAGCGTCCGAGCAAGCACCGCGGCAACGCCGCCGGCATGATCGAGGCTCGCGGCCGGACCGGACGCAAGCCGACCCCCGGCGAGAAGCGCCCCGCCACCGGGACCCCGGCCGCCGGCAAGACCCAGAAGGCGAAGGGCCCCAAGGCCGACAAGTACGACACCCCGCCGACCTGGCGCGGCGCGCTCAACCGTGCCCTCATCGCCTCGGCCTTCGTCCTCGGCCTCTCGATCCTCGTCCTCGGCTTCAAGCCGGCCCAGATGATCGCCGTGCTCCCCCTCATCCTCGCCGTCTACGTCCCCCTCGGCTACTACACCGATCTCTTCATCTACCGCCGCCGCCAGCGCCAGAAGGCCGGGCCGTGAGCCTCGAGGTCGCCAGCTTCGCCGTCGGCCCCGTCCAGGAGAACTGCTACATCGCCTGGCCCACCGGCTCCCGCCAGGCCCTGGTCTTCGATCCCGGCGAGGAGGCCGATCGGCTCATCGCCGCCCTCGACGAGCTCGAGCTCTCGGTCGCCGCCATCCTCCTCACCCATACCCACTTCGACCACGTCGGCGCCGTCGCCCCCCTCGCCGCCGCCACCGGCGCCGAGGTCTGGGTCCCCGAGCTCGAGCGCCACGTCCTCGCCGACATCAACAGCTTCGTCCCCTGGCCCGGCTTCGGTCCGTTCGAGAGCTACGAGGCCGAGCACACCGTCGCCGGCGGCGAGCGCCTCGACCTCGCCGGTCTCGAGATCGACGTCGTCTTCACCCCCGGCCACAGCCCCGGCCACGTCACCTTCGCCCTTCCCGCCCACCAGGCCCTGTTCTCCGGCGACGTCCTCTTTCGCAACTCGGTCGGTCGCACCGACCTTCCCGGCGGCCACACCCCGACCCTGATCGCCTCCATCGCCGCCCTCCTCGACCGCTATCCCGGCGAGACCAGGGTCTACCCCGGCCACATGACAGAGACCACCCTCGCCGCCGAGCGGGCGAGCAACCCCTTCCTCGCCGGTCTGCCCACCCCCCGGTCCGGCCAGAGCGCCGGACGCCCGGCCCGCTCCGCGTGAGCACCCCGAACATCAAGGCCCCGCGCGGGACGTTCGACATCCTCCCGGACTCCGCCGCCCTCCGCGCCCAGATCGAGGACGCCGCCCGCGACATCCTCGAAGGCGCCGGCTACGGGCGCATCGAGACCCCGACCTTCGAGGCCACCGAGCTCTTCAGCCGGACCGTCGGCGAGGCCACCGACATCGTCCAGAAGGAGATGTACACCTTCGACGACGGCGGCGGCCGCTCCCTCACCCTCCGCCCCGAGGGCACCGCCCCGGTTTGCCGCGCCTTCGTCGAGCACGGGATGCACAAGCTCCCGGCCCCGGTCAAGCTCTACTACCTCTCCTCGTTCTTCCGCTACGAACGCGCCCAGGCCGGCCGCTACCGCCAGTTCTGGCAGGTCGGGGCCGAGGTCCTCGGCTCCCACGATCCGGCCACCGACGCCGAGTCGATCGTCCTCGCCCACACCCTCCTCGACCGCCTCGGCGCCCGCGGGCTGCGGCTTCGCCTCGCGAGCCTCGGAAGCCCCGCTGCGCGATCCCAATACCGAGTCGAACTCCAGGCATATCTGCGCGACAGATCAGCAGAACTATCCTCCGAGGTCCGGGCGCGGATCGAGCTCAATCCCCTCCGCGCCTTCGATTCCGACCATCCCGCCACCCAGCGGGTCATGGCCGGCGCCCCCCGTCTCCTCGATCGCCTGAGCCCCGAGGATGCCGAGCACTTCGAGGAGGTCCAGTCGCTCCTGCGCCGGGCCGGCGTCCCCTACGAGATCGACTCGACCCTCGTCCGTGGCATCGACTACTACACCCGCACCCTGTTCGAGTTCTCAAGCGCCGCCCTCGGCGCCCAGTCCGGGGTCGGCGGCGGCGGACGCTACGACGGCCTGGTCGCCGCCCTCGGCGGCCCGCCCACCCCCGGGGTCGGCTGGGCCGCCGGCGTCGAGCGGATCCTCCTCGCCGCCGGCACCCCGAGCCCCCCGCCGCCCGCCGTCGATCTCTACGTTGCCCACGACGCCGCCCGCCAGGAGGCGTTCGGCGCCCTGCTCGACGCTCGCCGGGCCGGCCTGCGGGTCCAGATGGAGACCACCGGCCGCTCGCTCAGGGGGCAGCTCAAGCACGCCGAGCGCCTCGGAGCCCGCTATGTCGCCATCGTCGACGCCGACGGCATCCGCCTCAAGGACACCCGCGCCGCCACCCAGGAGACCGTCTCCTCCGGAGAGCTCATCGAGCGTCTGGTCGCCTCGTGAAGCGTCCGCCCCGCCCCAACGCCTACCGCGACCACTGGTCGGGCGAGCTCGGCCCCGACGACGAGGGCAGCGAGGTCCGCGTCGCCGGCTGGGTCCACCGCCGCCGCGACCACGGCAACCTCGTCTTCGTCGACCTCCGCGACCGCTCCGGCCTCGTCCAGCTCGTCTTCCACCCCGAGACCGCCCCGGCCGCCCACGCCGCCGCCCACGAGCTCCGCTCCGAGCACGTGGTCAGCGCCCGCGGCCGGGTCGTCCGCCGCAGCCCCGAGACCGTCAACCCCGGCCTGCCGACCGGCGCCGTCGAGATCGCCGTCGAGGACCTCTCGCCCCTGGCCGGCGCTCTGACCCCGCCCTTCCCCCTCGACGAGGACGGCCCGGTCGATGAGACCCTCCGCCTGCGCTACCGCTACCTCGACCTCCGCCGCGAGTCGATGCGCCAGGCCATGGAGCTCCGCCATACCCTGATCGCCGCCATGCGCAGCCATCTCGGCGACCGCGACTTCCTCGAGATCGAGACCCCGATCCTCACCCGCTCGACCCCCGAGGGCGCCCGCGACTTCCTCGTCCCCGCCCGCATGAGCCCGGGCACCTTCTTCGCCCTCCCGCAATCGCCCCAGCTGTTCAAGCAGCTCCTGATGATCGCCGGCTACGAGCGCTACTTCCAGATCGCTCGCTGCTTCCGCGACGAGGATCTCCGCGCCGACCGTCAGCTCGAGTTCACCCAGCTCGACATCGAGCTCTCCTTCGTCGACGAGGACGACGTCATCGACCTCGTCGAGGGCCTGATGACCCACGTCTTCGCCGTCGGCGACTTCACCGTCCCCCCGGCCCCCTGGCCCCGGCTCGGCTACGACGAGGCCATGCTCCGCTTCGGCTCGGACCGCCCCGACACCCGCTTCGGCCTCGAGATCTCAGACGTCGGCGACGCCGTCCGCGGCAGCCGCTTCCAGGTCTTCGAGCGAGTCCTGGCCGGCGGCGGCGTCGTCCGGGCCTTCAACGCCGGCCGCCTCGAGCTCAGCCGGGCCGAGCTCGACGGGCTCAGCGCCATCGTCCAGCGCTACGGGGCCAAGGCCGTCGCCCCCATCTACCTCGCCGACGGCGGCTGGCGCTCGAACCTCGAGAAGTTCTTCGACCCCGACCAGATCGCCGCCGTCAACCTGGCCCTCGACGCCGGCGACGGCGACCTCCTCCTCTTCGTCGCCGACCGCGCCGAGGTCGCCGCCCAGGCCCTCGGCGCCCTCCGCCTCGAGCTCGCCGACCGCTACCGGCTGATCCCCGACGGTCCCCACCATCCGCTCTGGGTGGTCGACTTCCCCATGTTCGGCTACGACGAGGCCGGCGACCGCTGGGATCCACTCCACCATCCCTTCACCGCGCCTTCGCCGCCGGCCGGCGAGACCGAGCTCTCCTTCGCCGACCCCGGGCGACTGCGCTCCCGCGGCTACGACCTCGTGGTCGACGGCAACGAGCTCGGCGGCGGGTCGATCCGCATCCACACCCCCGAGGTCCAGAGCCAGGTGTTCGCGGCGATCGGTCTCGGCCCGGACGAGGCCGAGGCCCGCTTCGGCTTCCTCCTCGACGCCCTCCGCTACGGCGCCCCGCCCCACGGCGGCATCGCCTTCGGCATCGACCGGATCGCCGCCCTCATCGCCGGCCGCGACTCGCTGCGCGAGGTCATCGCCTTTCCCAAGACGGCCAGCGGCTCCGACCCCCTCACCGGGGCACCGGCTCCCGTGGATGCCCGCCAGCTCGCCGAGCTCTCGATCCGGACGACTTAGACCGCGGCCCCGACCCGGGCCGGCCCCGTGCCGAGGATCGGCGAAATCACCACCGCCACCACCCGCGGCGCTAGGATCGGCGCATGATCTCCCGGCCGCGAGCCCGCTCCCTCCTGCGCCCCGGGCTCCCCATCCTCCTCGCCGTCCTCCTCGCCGGCTGCGGGTCGAGCTCCTCGAGTGGATCGAAGACCGCCGGCTCGACCTCGTCGACCTCGACCCCGGCCCCGGCCCCGGCCCCGGCCTCCGGCGCCGTGCCGGCGGCGAGCGGGAAGGTCGGGATCGCCAACTACAAGTTCGCCCCCCCGGCCTTCGCGGTGAAGCGGGGCGGAAGCGTCACCTTCACCAACCGCGACCCGACGCCCCACACGGCGACCGCCGACACCGGGCCGAGCTTCGACACCGGCACCCTCCAGCAGGGTCAGAGCAAGGCGGTCACCTTCAGTACCGCCGGTACCTTCAAGTACCACTGCGTGTTCCACGCCTTCATGACCGGGTCGATCACCGTCTCCTAGACGAAATCCGGCGGCGCCTCAACCGCGCCCCCCGCCGTGCCGATGCTCTGGGTGGATGCGCCGTTCCCTGTTCATCGCCCCCCTCCTCTGCCTCGTCCTCGCCGGCTGCGGCGGCGGCGGGTCGCCGCCGACGCCCCCCCGGGCTCCGGGGGTCAGCGGCCTCGAGCGCTCGGTCGACGCCGCCCGCGGTGCGGTCGCCCAGAGCCAGCAGGACGCCCAGCGCGCCGCCTCGACGAGTGCCGGCCCCTAGCGCCACTCCCCCCACCGCGCCCGCGCCCGGCGGCCGGCGGCCCATGCCGCCTCGAGCCAGACGGTCATCCGTCCACCCAGAGCACGGAATGGGTGGAGGCCCGGGCGGGTAGGCATTACCCTGAGCACGCCCGCCCCGGCGGCGCCGACCGGCGGTGACGGTCGAGATCAAAGAGGAGGTTCCCGGATGGCCTACCGTCTGAGCTTCACCGACGAGGTTCCCGACTCGGTGCGCAACTGCGTCCGCGAGGAGCTGGTCACCGCCAGGGCCCTCCTGCGCGAGGGGTTCGACGAGGACCCGGTCGACGCCGTCCACGAAGCCCGAAAGAGCATCAAGAAGACCCGCGCCCTCCTGCGCCTCGTCCGCCCCGGCCTCCCCAAGCGGGTCTACCGCAGCGAGAATCGCACCCTGCGCGACGCCGCCCGGCTGATCTCCGGGGCCCGCGACGCCGACGTGATGGTCGAGACGGTCGAGAAGCTCGCCGAGCGCCACCTCGCCCGGATCCCCTC
>JAXDHJ010000010.1:0-7295 GCA_034664565.1 Solirubrobacteraceae bacterium | reverse complement strand
CCTGGTGCTGACGGCGCCGATGGCCGAATTCGACCGCGACAGCCTGATCGCCTCCATGGTCGGGCGGAAGATCGAGTCGCTCTATCCGGCGTCCAACCGGACGATCGGCGAGCCCCGGCTCCGGGTGAACGGGTTGCTCCCCCACGGGTGCTCGACGCCGATCTCCTTCGAGGTCCGCGCCGGGGAGATCGTCGGCGTGGCCGGGCTCCTCGGGTCGGGACGAAGCGAGTTGGTCCGCGCGATCTTCGGGGCCGACGGTCGCCAGACCGGTGAGATCTCCGTGGACGGCAAGCGCGTCCGCGGCGGCGATCCCCGGCGGGCGGTCCAGGCCGGGCTCGGGCTGCTGACCGAGGACCGCAAGCGCCTCGGCCTCCTGCTCGAGCTGACCATCCGCGAGAACGCGTCCATCGCCGACCTCGACGAGCTCTCCAGCTTCTTCCTCGTCGACCGCAAGGAGGAGCGGGGGATCGTCAACAAGTACCTCGGCGGCCTGCGCCTCCGCGCCGCCTCCTGGGAGCAGCCGGTGTCCTCGCTGTCGGGGGGCAACCAGCAGAAGGTGCTGCTCGCCCGATGGCTGGCCACCAAGGCCAAGGTCCTGATGTTCGACGAGCCCACCAAGGGCGTCGACGTCGGCGCCAAGGCCGAGATCTACAAGGTCATCGGCGACCTGGCGGCCGACGGGCTCGGGGTGATCGTCGTGTCGTCCTACCTGCCCGAGGTCCTCGGCCTCGCCGACCGGGTGCTGATCATGAGCGGCGGCACGGTCGCGGGCGAGCTGCCCGCGGCCGGGGCCACCGAAGAGGACGTGCTGCGGCTGGCCAGCGTCGGCGGCGGTGTCACGTCAGAAGAGGAGACCGGAGCATGAGACTGCCAAACATCCGCGGCCAGGCGCCGCTCGAGCCGCTGCCCGCCGGGGCCACCTCGCCCGGCCTCGTCGGGGAGGACCGGGTCCTGACCTTCGGCAACGTGTTCGGCCGCGACGCCGGCGGGCTGATCGTCCTGCTCATCCTCTTCGGGGCGCTGACCCTCGGGTCGAGCGAGTTCCTCACCGGGCCCAACATGGAGAACCTGGCCCGCCAGGTGGCGGTGTTCGGGATCATCGCCGTCGGCCAACTCCTCGTCATCCTCACCGCCGGGATCGACCTCTCGGTCGGATCGGTGCTCGGCCTCACCGGCTGCATCACCGCCGAGCTCCTCGCCCACGGCACGGGGATCGTCCCCGCCATCCTCGGCGGCATGGCCGCCGGGGCCGCCATCGGGGTGTTCAACGGCGCGCTGGTCGCCTACGGCAAGCTGCCCCCGTTCATCGTCACCCTCGGCATGCTCGGCATCGCCCGGGGGGCGGTCCTCGTCCTCACCAACGCCAACACCGTCCAACCCCTGCCCGACGCCTTCGGCCAGATCGCGAACGGCTCCTTCCTCGGGCTGCCCAACCTGCTGTGGATCTTCGCCGCCGTGGTCCTCGGCACCGCCTTCGTCCTGCGGCGCACCGTGTTCGGCCGCTACGTCTACGCCGTCGGCTCCAACCCCGAGTCGGCCCGCCTGGCCGGGGTGCCCGTCACCCGGGTCCTGGTCGCCGTCTACGCCATCGCCGGGCTCCTGGCCGCCGTCGGCGGCGTGCTCTTCACCTCGCGCCTGAACGCCGGCATCCCCACCGGCGGCACCGGCTACGAGCTGAACGCCATCGCCGCCTGCGTGATCGGCGGGGCCAGCCTCTTCGGGGCCAAGGGCGGCGCCTTCGGGGCGGCGGCCGGGGCGCTGATCGTCGGCACCCTGAACAACGGCGGCAACCTCCTGGCCATCAACTCGTTCTACCTCCAGATCATCATCGGGGCCCTGATCCTCATCGCCGTGGCCTTCGACCAGTGGCAGAGCCGGCGGGCGGCCGGCACCTGACCGGCCGCGCCGGACACCCCAGCCGCCCCGGCGGCTCAGTCCGACGGCGGGGGCCAGAGCGCCTTGAGCGGAACCTCGTAGAGAACCCGCAGGCGGCCGCGGCCCCCGCCCGCCGCGACCAGGGCCTCCCGGTGGGAGACCAGGCGGCCCCGGTGGGCCGCGAGCCAGGCCTCGACCTCCTGGCGCGCCGCCTCCGGTACCTCATCGCGCCGGACCGCCTTGCAGTTGGCGTTGGCCAGGTCGTCGCCGCGAATCAGCCAGTCCTCGCCGGTGATCCCCTCGAGCCCGGCGAGGAGGCGGCGGATCTCCTCGGCGGTCATCGCCCTTACGGTACGCCGTCGGCGGCCGTCGGGCGAAGACCTGGCGGGCGCCGAGCCGCCGGCGCCCCGCTAATTGGCCGGCCCGGGCTCCTCGGGCCAGCGGCCGTGCTCGTCGTAGTACTCGCGGGCCGCCGACTCCCGCACCCGGTCGCGGTCGCCGCTGGCCCCGAGCCGGAGCAGCAGGTTGAGGAGGACGACGCACGCGCAGACGCCGCTCAGGCCGACCACGGCGTCGACGCCGGTCTCCCCGGGCACGACCACGGCGATGATGGCCCCGGCCAGGAGGATCGCCGCCGGCAGCCCGTAGCGGGTCAGGCGTACGGCGAGCGAGGCCGGCGGCTGGCGGACGGAGCCCGAGGCCGGCGCCGCCTTCTCGGCGCCGGATGGGCGTCGTGCCGTCGCCTGCTCGTGTTCGTCTCGGATGCGCCGGAAGGGCATCGGGCTCCTCGCTGACTCGACCCCCGATCCTACGCCCTCGCCGCCGGCGCGCCGGCGGCGGAGGGTGGGCGCCGGTGTACGGTGGCCCCGTGGAGTTCACCTATCGCCGCCGCCTGCGGGCCGAGGGGCTCACCCTGGCCGGGTGCGGGGCGCTCGGCTCGGTGCTCCTGCTCGTCCTCGCCGACCAGGCCGGCCGCCGCCCCCTGAGTACGGCCGGGCAACTCGTCTTCGTCGCCGTCCTCCTCGGCTGGCTCGGTCCCCGCGGCCTGCGCCGCTCGATTGCCGCCAGCGAGCCGCTCCCCGCCCGCCAGCCGGCCGGCGGCGAGCCGACGCCGCTGTGGCAGGCCCCGCTCGCCGTGGTCGCGCTCAGCGGGGTGGCCGGGGTGCTCGGCGGCTGGGACGCCGGCCTGCGGGTCACCCTCGGCTGCCTGGTCGTCGGCCTCGGCCAGGCGGTGCTGCTCGAGCGGATGGTGGCCGCCGAGGAGCGCCGGACCCGGCGCGTCTTCCTGCGCCTGCCCGGCTCGAGCTGGTTTCGCGGCACCCGGCTCGGCTACCGGTCGACCACCTCGCGGGCGAGCAGCCCGAGGCTGGCCGCGCAGCCGGCGCCGACCAGGAAGTCGCCGGCCCGCCGGCGCCCGCCGGCGGCCACGGCCAGGCCGGCGGCCCGCATCGCCGTGCTCGCCCGAGCCGCTCCGACCAGCTCCCGGTCGGGGGGTGCGGCCCGGGCGAAGTAGCGCCACACGGCGTAGCCGAAGCCGGCCCCCAGCCGCAGCAGCTCGGCCCCGGCCGGGAACCGACCGATCAGCCCGGCCCGGCGCAGGCCGCCGAGTGAGGCGGCGGCGAAGCAGACGTCGACCAGACCCTCGAGGTCCCGTCCGGCCCGGGTCGGCTCGGCCCGGCGGGCGGCGAGTCCGTCGAGGGCGTCGGTCACCGCCCCGACCCCACATACCAGCGGTCCCGGCGCGGCGTAGGCCACCGGCACCAGCCAGGCCCGGGTCAGGGTCAGGGCATCGGCCAGGCCGAGCGGTCGGGGGCGGCCATCCTCGGTCTCGAACATCCCCAGGTGCCAGTCGAGCATCACCGCCGTCGCCGCCCACCAGGCCAGGCCGAGCGGCGCCGCCCGGCGGAAGGGCGGGACACGGGCGCCGGCCAGGGCCAGCCAGACCAGGGCGCCGGCGGCGAGCCAGCGGCGCGACTGCCGTGTCAGCTCTGGCCGTTGCGCCCTGACCTCGGCGGCGCGCGCCGTGGAGGCCACGAGGAAGGCGGCGAGCGCCCGGGGGGCGAAACGGCCGGCCAGGAGGCCGCGCAGCTGGCGGCGGCTCCACAGCTCCCCCGCCGTCCGCGGCCCGCTCGTCTCCCCGCCTCCCGGCACAGTCGGAAGTCTGGCGCATCGGATATGTTGCCGGCCGTGCTCATCGCCGTGACGGCGTTCTGGGTCGTGCTCGGCACGGCGGTCTTCATCATCGCCCTTCGCGGCGGTCCGGCCGGTGTGCGCGCGACGCTGCACACCGAGGGCCAGGTCGGGCGCCGGGTCCGCGGGGTGGTGGTCGTCGCCGTCTTCGTCGCCGGCCTCGCCGTTCCCCTCCTGGTCAGTGTCTCCAACGGCGAGCACAAGGCGAAGACCGGCCCGGCCGGGATCACCCTCACCGCCGGTGAGGCGGCCGGACGCACCCTCTTCGCCAGCAAGTGCTCCACCTGCCACACCCTGCACGCCGCCCGGGCGGTCGGCCGCGTCGGGCCCAACCTCGACGTCCTGCGCCCGCCGGCGGCCCTGGTCATCGACGCCATCACCCATGGCCGTGCCCGCGGCATGGGCCAGATGCCGGCGCTCCTCTTTCAGGGCAGCGACGCCAAGAACGTCGCCGATTTCGTCGGCGCCGTAGCCGGTCGCTGAGGCCGGCGCCGAAGCCGGTTGCCGGGCCGCGTCGCCGTTCCCTCGCAAATTCCTGCAACTAAGGCCGTCTGCAACGCGAATTGCAGGTGTTTCGCCGGTGGAGGAGTTAGGATGGCAGCCATTCCGCTGAGTCTCCGCCGCCGGGCGGAGAGCGGGGGACCCAGGTGTCGGGGCGAATCGCATCCGTGCGTAGCGCAGCTCTTTTCGGCGCGAGCCCGTTACCCCGTTCGGGGCACAGGCAGCTGACCCCGTAAGCATCGAGAAGGAGACCATTGAATGGCGCAGGCCGAGGGGCGGGCATGGTGGGCTGAGGTCGAGCATCTCCGCGAGCCGCTCGAGCGCGAGCGGGCGGCCCGTCAGCCGGACGCCGTCCGTCGCACGGTGAGGATCCGCGGCCAGGCGATCGCCGGTACCAGCGCCCGCCGGCTCCACGCCGCCGAGGCGCCGCCGCCCCGTCGCCTCGACCCCCTCCCGCGGGAGCGCCCGCGCCGCAGCGCTCCCGAGCGCCTCGGCTCCCGCCCCGACCGGATCGCCGCCTGGGCCGTCGTCTTCGGCCTGTTGATGGCGATCGTCGCCGCCGCCACCGCCAAGAGCGCGACGCTCCCGGTGCGGCATCTCGGCGCCGGCTCGGCGCCCGCCCTGACCGCGCCGGCCCCCGCCGCCCGCCCGTCGGCTCTGGTCGTCCTCCCGCGCTGAGTCACCGCAGGGGTACGGCGTCCGGCGGGTTGATCGGGGCCGGCCGGGGGTGCACGCCCTGCAGACGGGATACGGGCAGAGGCGGCACGGGCCCTGGCGCTCCTTCCCCGACCGGTGGGTAGGGCTGTAGGGCTGACCCTGGACTGGACGGACGTCCGACCTACGGCACTTGCGGAGCTCGGGTGATCCGAGTACCCTTATCAATCGTAAGTGAATGGCAAAAGGTAAAGCGCCAATCGAGATCCAAAGCGGGCTGTGATGAAAACGACGATGAGCAGGTTCCAGATCCACGACGACCTGACCGCCCCCGAGGGGTCGGTTCCGGTGCTCCGCGGGGCCCTGGCCACGGGGGGGCAGCTGCCCAACTTCCTCGGCGTGCTCGCCGGATCCCCGGCTGCCCTGCGCGGGTACGCCCGCTTCCGGTCGGAGCTCCGTCGCGGGAAGCTCATGCTCCCGACGCTCGAGCGGATCTCGCTCGCCGTGGCCGAGCACTACGGGTCCGAACCCGGCGTCGCCCTCCACAGCCGGACCGCCCGGTCGGCCGGGCTCGGCCTCGACGAGGTCGCCGCGGCCCGCGAGTTCGATTCGGGTGAGCCCAAGGAGGCCGCGCTCCTGCGCTACCTCAAGGCGATCGTGGCCAGAGAGGGCGGGCCGCCGATGTACCTCCACGAGGAGGCGCGCGAGGCCGGGTGGAGCGACGAGCAGTTGATCGAGGCGATCGCCTATCTCTCGATCGAGAGCTTCACGGCGATGATCAACGTCGCCGGCGACGTGCCGATCGACGGATCGGTCGAGGAGTCCAGGACGCTCCGAGCCGCGTAGCATCCGCTTGCGATGGCGCCTCACCCCGCAGGACATAGCCAGGCATCCCCGGGCTGCTGCCCCCACTATCACGAGGCGGTCGAGCTGATCGGCCGGCGCTGGACCGGCGCCATCCTGGCCATCCTGCTCCAGGCCGGGGCTCTGCGCTTCTCCGAGCTGGCGGCCGCCGTGCCCGAGCTCTCGGACCGGATGCTCTCCGATCGCCTGAAGGAGCTCGAGGCGCGGGGCCTGGTCGAGCGGACGGTGTACGCCGGTCGGCCCGTGCGGGTCGAGTACAGCCTGACCAGGATGGGGTTCGCCCTCGGGCCCGCGGTCGGCGAGCTCCGGGCCTGGGCGCAGCGCTGGCTCGCCGTCTGAGCCGTCGGCCGGTCGCCTGACGCGGGCCGCCGGCCCCGGAACGGACCCGCGATCACCGTGGACTGTCGGGCCTGGATGCTCCACCCGCCGGGCGGAAGATGGCTGCGTCCCGGCGACGCATGATCTAGGCTGACGGCCGATGGCGGACACCCCAAAGACGGCTGCGGACGTCCAGGCGATCGTCGATGAGCGGAAGATCCGCTTCATCCGCTTCTGGTTCACCGACATCCTCGGTCAGCTGAAGTCGTTCTCGATCAACGCCGAGGAGCTCCAGGACGCCTTCGAGGGGGGCACGGGCTTCGACGGGTCCTCGATCACCGGGTTCAACGCGATCGAGGAGTCGGACATGATCGCCATGCCCGACCCGAGCACGTTCGCCATCCTCCCGTGGCGCCCGGAGGAGCAGGGCGTCGGGCGCATGTTCTGCGATGTCCTGACCCCGGAGCGGACCGCGTACGAGGGGGATCCCCGGCACATCCTCCGCCGGGCGCTCAACCGGGCGCACAGCATGGGCTTCGACGTGTTCAACGTCGGTCCCGAGCTCGAATACTTCCTCTTCCGCGACGCCAAGGCGACCGAGCCGCTCGACCAGGGCGGGTACTTCGACCTGACGACCCTCGACGCCGGCTCCGACGTCCGCCGGGAGACGGTCCTGGCGCTCGAGCAGCTGGGCATCCACGTCGAGTACAGCCACCATGAGGTCGGCCCGTCCCAGCACGAGATCGACGTCCGGTTCGCCGACGCCCTGAAGATGGCCGACGACTGCATGACCTACCGGATCACGGTCAAGGAGTACGCGCTCAAGTACGGCTGGCACGCCACGTTCATGCCCAAGCCCCTCTACGGGGAGAACGGCTCGGGCATGCACACCC
>JAXDHJ010000009.1:0-36105 GCA_034664565.1 Solirubrobacteraceae bacterium | reverse complement strand
AGCCGCCCCGCCGCCGTCGCTCGCCAGCAGGATCTCCCCGTGGGCCGGCGCCCGGACCGGGGCGTCGCCCAGGTTCAGCGCCACCATCACCTCGCCTCGCCGGTAGGCCAGCACGGTCTCCGCGCCGTCGAGGAAGCGCAGCCCGGGTCCGAGCTGGGGGCGTAGGGCGATCAGGTCGCGGTACAGCCACAGCACCGAGCCCCGGTCGCGCTCCTGATCGGCGACGTTCCGCTCGCCGGGGTCCGCCGGCGCCAGCCACGGCGTCCCCGTGGTGAAGCCCCCGCCGGGGCCGGGCTCCCACTGCATCGGGGTGCGCGCCCCGTCCCGGCCGAAGCGGTCAAGCGGGGGGTCGGGGATGGGGCCGTCGGCCATGCCGAGCTCGTCGCCCTGATAGATGAAGGCCGGGCCGGGCAGGGTGAGCAGGAGCATCGAGACCACGCGTACGTTCTCGGCCCCGACGCGGCTGGCCAGCCGGGGGAAGTCGTGGTTCGAGACCACCCAGCCGGCCTTGGCGATGGCGAGGGCGGCCTCGATCACCCGGCGCAGGCGGCCGGCCTCCAGCGGGGCGTGGAGGAGCTCGAAGGCGAACACCACGTCGAGGTGCTCGAGGTAGGGGCCGAGCTGGCTGGTCGGCAGGTACACCTCGCCGACCATCAGGTGCTCGCCGATCGCCTGGCGCAGCGCGCCCAGGGGGCGGCCGACCTCGGGCTGGTCGGTCGAGTGACGGCGATCGAGGCGGGCGAGCTCGGGATGCACGGGGAGGATCGGCTCGACCCGGGCGGGCGGGTCATCGCGGAGCTCGGCGTCCTTGAGCAGGCGGTCGAGGGCGTCGAGGCGGAAGCCGTCGACACCGCGCCCGAGCCACAGCTCGATGATCTCGGCCATGGCGGCGGCCACCGCCGGGTTGCGCCAGTCGAGGTCGGGCTGCTCGGGAAAGAAGGAATGCAGGTACCAGCGGCCGCTCGCCTCGTCACGCGACCAGGCCGAGCCGCCGAAGCTCGCCACCCAGTTGTTGGGGGGACCGTCCCGGGCCCACAGGTACCAGTCGGGATGGGCCCGGAACCATGGATGCTCGATCGATGTGTGGCACGGAATCAGGTCCATGAGCAGGCGCAGGCCGCGGGCGTGGGCCGAGGCGAGGAGATGGTCGAACTCGGCCAGCGTGCCGAGGGTCGGGTCGATGGCCGTGTAGTCGGTCACGTCGTAGCCGAAATCGGCCAGCGGCGAGGGGTGGATGGGGGAGAGCCAGACCGCGTCGGCGCCGAGCCTCTGGATGTGGTCGAGGCGCGAGGTGATGCCGGCGAGGTCGCCCACGCCGTCCCCGTCGCTGTCCTGGAAGGAGCGCGGGTAGATCTGGTAGATCACGGCGTCGCGCCACCACATCGCGTGGCCAATCTAGCGGGGGCCGGTCTGCGAGGAATCGGCGCCCGGGGTCGACCCGGCCGCTAGCCTCGCGGATGTGCGATCCCAGACCAGGCGGGAGTTCCTGGCCGGCGCCGGCGCCGCTTCGCTGCTGGCCGTGAGCGACCCGCTCGGCCTCGAGGCCCTGGCCGCCGTCCCGCCGACCCGGGCCCTGGCCCGCGGGCTGCGCGGATCGCTCGTCCTCCCCGGCCAGCGCGCCTATCCAGCGGCCAAGGCGCTGGCCAACCCTCGCCTCGACATCGCGCCGCGGGCCGTGGCCTTCTGCGAGAGCGCGCGCGACGTCGCCCGGGTGATCGCCTTCGCCCGGGCCCGGCGCTGGCCGATCGCGGCGCGCAGCGGACGCCACTCCTTTGCCGGGTACTCGAACACCCGCGGCATCGTCGCCGACGTCTCGCGCCTGCGCCATGTGCTCTTCGATCCGGTCGCCGGCACCGTGAGGGTCGGGGCCGGGGCCAACCTGCGCGACGTCTACGAGGGCCTCGTGGTCCGCCATGGGGTGGCCCTGCCCGCTGGTACCTGTCCCACGGTCGGGGTGGCCGGGCTCGCCCTGGGCGGCGGGTTCGGGCGCCTCATGCGCCGGGCCGGGCTGCTCTGCGACAGCCTGGTGGCCGTCAACCTCGTTCTGGCCGACGGCCGCGCCGTCCGCGCCAGCGCGACCACCGCCCCCGACCTGTTCTGGGCGTGCCGTGGCGGCGGGGGCGGCAACTTCGGCGTGGCCACCGAGTTCACCTTCACCACTCAGCCGGCCGCCCCGGTCACCACCTTCGCTCTCGACTTCACCTGGGCCGGGGCGGCAGGGGCGCTCGAGGTCTGGCAGCGCACCATCCCCCGAGCCACCGAGAACCTCGCCGACTCGCGCTTTCGGGCCCTCAAGTCCCCGGGCGCCGGGGGCGCGCCGGTGCTGAGCGCCACCGCCAGCGGCCAGTTCTACGGCAGCGAGGCCGAGCTGCGCACCATCCTCGGGCCGCTGCTCGGGCTCGGCCCCCGGCGCGCGAGCATCGCCACCGTGCCCTACGCCGTCGCTGCCCTCCCCGATGGCTGCCGGGCGGCGGCGGCGGGGGCGGTCAACTGCAACGTCGCCCGCTATCCCAACTACCAGCGCTCGGATTTCGTGAGCGACCCCCTGCCGGCGGCGGCGATCCGCACCCTCCTGGCCGAGATCGAGCGCTGGCCGGGAGGTCTCGGTGCCCACGAGGGGGGCGTCCAGATCGAGGCCCTGGGCGACTGCGCGGTCAACCGGGTGGCGCCCGAGGCGACCGCCTTCGTCCACCGGGACGCCCTCTGCCACATCGTCTACCTGAGCTTCTGGGGCCCGGGGGATCCGCCGGCGGTGGCCGCGGCCAACGTCGCCTGGGCGCGGGAGATACACGCGGCGATGCGCCCCTACGTCTCGGGCTACGCCTACCAGAACTACATCGACGCCGAGCTTGCCGACTGGCAGCACGCCTACTACGGCGCCAACTACCCGCGCCTCCAGCGGATCAAGGCCCGCTACGACCCGCATTCGGTCTTCCGCTTCGCCCAGGGCATCACTCCCGCCTGACTTGCGGGCGGCACGAGTCACCGCTGGGCGGGGACAACGGTTAGATTCGCCCTGATCCCGGTCAGTCGCTCCGACCCGAAGGAGACCCATGAGCAACAACAGCAAGTCACGCCGCGCCCTCGGGCGCCTCATTCCCCGCCTCATCGTCGGCGGGTACTTCGTCGGCCACGGTGTTCAGAAGCAGTTCGGTGTCGCCGGCGGTCATGGGCTGGAGGGAACCGGGGCCTACTTCGAGACCCTGGGCCTCAAGCCCGGCAAGCTCAACGCCCAGCTGGCGGCCGGCGGCGAGCTCGCCGGTGGCTCCCTTCTCGTCGCCGGGCTCTTTCCCATGTTCGCCGGGGTGCCGCTGATCGCGGCGATGATCACCGCGGCGCGGACCGTGCACCTCGAGCACGGGCCATGGCTCCAGGAGGGCGGCTTCGAGTACAACGCCGTGCTGATCGCCGCGGTGATGGCCATCATCGACGCCAACGGCGGCGACGCCGGAGCGTTCAAGGCGCTGGTGGCACTGGTTGGCGGGGCCGTCGCCTCGACGGTGGTCATCGAGGCCGGAAAGCGCCAGTAGCCGCCGCCGGGCCGGCGCCAGGCGCCGGCGCGCCCGGGACCCTGTCCCCACGCGGGGCCGGCCGTGCCGCCCGCCGCCGCCGGCGAGCAAGGGTGCCGGTGGGCGGTGCTGGTGGCGTACTCTGGGCACCAGCATTCGCGCAGCCTCGGCCACCCCCAGTCGGAAGGGATGTACACGATGACCCACCCACGCCGTACGGCGGTTGCTCTGCTCGCCGGGACGATGGCGCTCGGCGCCTGCGGGGGCGGGGGCGGGGGCAAGCAGGCCGCGAAGAACACCACCTCGACCGCCGAGACCGTGTCGACCCCCGCCAAGGGCAAGGCGGCGCGGACCTCCCGGTCCAAGCGTCCGTCGCTGGCCTCGACCCCGGCCACCACCCTGAAGTTCAGCGGGACCGGCCCGATCGACGTCGGCAAGCCGGCGCCCCTGCGGATCCCGACCAACTCGACCATCAAGTGGACCAACGACGGGCCGGTGTTCCAGATCATCCCCGCCAGCATCAAGGTGCGCAGTCCGGTCAACTCGCGGGCGCACAGCGGTGAGGCGAAGATCGGCAAGGGCGCCTACCACGGCTTCCTGGTCAATGCCGACGGCCACTGGACGGTGACCATCGTCCCGGGCGGCTGACTGACCGGTTGGTCGCCGGCGCTCCGCCCTGGTCACGGGCGCGAAGGTGCCCTCCTGGGCGACATGGGCGGTGGGTCTGGCCACTGGCGCCGCGGGCGCCAGCTTCGAGGGTTGCCCGATCAGCAGCCGGTGGCGGCCGAGCTCAGACGGTGCGGGCGTGGCGCAGGGCCACGAACAGGACGCCGAGCCCGAAGATGGTGGCCAAGAGGGTGATCAGGCCGCCGAGGAAGGGGATCAGGGCGATCACCCGGAGGATGACCAGGCCGGCGAGGAAGGCGGCCGCCCGGCCGCCCGTCTTGACCACCCTGCGCCCGAGGACCATGGCGCTGGCGATGTAGGCGATGGCGTAGATCGGCCCGAGGGCGAGCAGGAGCCCGATGCCCAGCGGGGTGCCGACCACGGTGACCAGGAGCACCACGGCGAGGATGGGCAGCAAGATGAAGAGGAGGATCCCGGCGATGATCGCCCCGCCGCGACTCGCCCGGGCGCTGCGCACCACCCCTTCGAAGAGGCCGGGAGCGAGCAGGAGGAGGAGGAGCCCGCCGAGCAGGAACGAGATGGTGACGATCACCCAGAAGCCGATGGCCACCTCGATCCCGGGTGTGCCGAACGACCCGGCGTCGAAGCGCTTGACCTTGCCGGAGACGACGGCTCCCGGGGCGAGCACCGGACGGTCCTGGACCCACTTGACGTCGCCGCCGACGCGGGCGCGGCGCCCGAGGGTCGCCCGCTTGCCGATGGTCACCAAGTCTCCGCTGACCGTGCCCCGGAGGGTCACGTCGCCGTTGATGGCGACGATGTCGCCGCGCACGGCTCCCCGGACCACGATATTGCCGTCGAGGACCACCAGGTCGCCGACCGTCTCGCCCTTCGCCACCAGCACGTCGCCGGAGACGACGTAGCGATCCTGCGGGCCGGCCGCCTGCGCCCCGGCGGGGAGGAGCATCATGAGCAGGACCAGCGCTGGAAGGAGGCGACGCATCGGCGGCGAGCCTAACACGCCTAACCACCGCCTGCACGCTTCGAAGCGAATGCGCCAAGGAACACCCGCTGGCGGTGTGGAGAGATCGGGGGGCGGGTAGCTCGCCGGCGATGCTCCCCTTCCTGCGCCAGCTGGCCGGCGACCGGCTCGGTCTCGGAGCCGCCGTTCGCTCCAAGGCGACACAGCGGATCGTTCCTCGGACGGCCGACGCCGACCGGGTGGTGAGCTCCGTCTGTCCATTCTGCGCCGTCGGCTGCGGCCAGTCGATCTACGTCAAGGACGAGCAGGTGGTACACATCGAGGGGGACCCGAACTCACCGATCTCGCGCGGGCGGCTCTGCCCCCGGGGGTCCTCCTCGCTCTCCCTGGTCACCTCGCCGGCCCGGGAGACCCGGGTCCGCTACCGCGCCCCCCACGCCACCGACTGGGTGGACCTCGACCTCGACCGGGCGATGGACATGATCGCCGACCGGGTGATCGAGACCCGCCGGCGCACCTGGGAGGAGCGCGACGAGGACGGCGCGCTCCTGGCCCGGACGCGGGGCTTCGCCCACCTCGGGGGGGCGACGCTCGACAACGAGGAGAACTACCTGATCAAGAAGTGCTTCTCGGCCCTGGGGGCGGTGGCGATCGAGAACCAGGCTCGCATATGACACTCCTCGACCGTCCCCGGTCTGGGGACCTCGTTCGGGCGCGGCGGCGCCACCAACTACCTCCAGGACCTCGAGAACGCCGACTGCATCCTCATCGAGGGCTCCAACATGGCCGAATGCCACCCGGTGGGGTTCCAGTGGGTGGTCGAGGCCAAGGCGCGGGGGGCGAAGGTCATTCATGTCGATCCGCGCTTCAGCCGCACCAGCGCGCTGGCCGACCTCCACGTCCCGCTGCGTCCCGGGACCGACATCGCCTGGCTCGGCGGGTTGATCAACCACGTGCTGAGCGGCGGCCACGAGTTCCGTGAGTACGTAGTCCGCTACACCAACGCCGCGACCCTGGTCACCGAGGACTACCGCGACGCCGACGACCTCGGTGGCCTGTTCAGCGGCTTCGACCCCCAGACCGGCAACTACGACGTCTCTGACTGGCGCTACGCCGGGATGGAGCCGCCGGCCGCGGCCGGGGAGCCCACCGACCAGGCCGACGCCGAACAGGCCCATGGGGCCCACGGGGCGGCGCTGGAGGGCGGAGAACCGCCCGAGGAGGATCTCACCCTCGAGCATCCGCGCTGCGTCTTCCAGATCCTCAGGCGCCACTTCAGCCGCTACACGCCGCAACTGGTGGAGAGCGTGTGCGGCGTTCCCCAGGCGGTCTTCCTCCAGGTCGCCGACGCCCTCTGCGAGAACTCGGGCCGCGAGCGCACGACGGCCTTCGTCTACTCGGTGGGCTGGACCCAGCGGACGACCGGCGTCCAGTACATCCGCGCCGCCTCGATCCTCCAACTCCTGCTCGGCAACATCGGGCGCCCCGGCGGCGGCATCCTCGCCCTGCGCGGGCACGCATCGATCCAGGGATCGACCGACATCCCCACCCTCTACAACATCCTCCCCGGATACCTCCCCATGCCCAAGGCCGACCCCGACCTGACGCTCGAGCGCTACGTCGAGCAGACCACCGCGCCCGGCGGCTTCTGGGGGCATAGCCGGGACTACATCGTCTCGCTGCTGAAGGCGTGGTGGGGCGACGCGGCCACGGCGGAGAACGACTTCGGCTTCGACTGGCTGCCGCGCATCAACGGCGACCACTCGATCTATCCGACGATCATGGGCATGCGGGACGGCAAGGTCGAGGGGTTCTTCGTCATGGGCGAGAACCCGGCCGTCGGCTCGGCCAACGCCAAGCTCCACCGCATGGCCATGGCCAACCTCCGGTGGCTGGTGGTCCGCGACCTCCAGATGATCGAGTCGGCCAGCTTCTGGAAGGACGGGCCCGAGGTCGAGACCGGGGAGCTGACCCCAGAGGACGTGGGCACCGAGATCTTCTTCCTCCCGGCGGCGGCGCACACCGAGAAGGACGGGTCGTTCACCAACACCCAGCGGCTCCTCCAGTGGCACAACAAGGCGGTCGAGCCGCCCGCCGACTGCCGCTCGGAGCTGTCGTTCATGTTCCACCTCGGGCGACGCATCCGCGCCAAGCTCGCCGGGTCGAGCGACCCGCGCGACCGGGCGATCCTCGAGCTGACATGGGACTACCCGGTGCACGGCCCGACCGAGGAGCCCGACGCCGAGGCCGTCCTGCGCGAGATCTCCGGCTTCGAGTGCGGCGAGGGCAAGGCCCTCTCCGGGTACACCGAGCTCACCGGCGACGGAACGACCGCCTGCGGCTGCTGGATCTACTCGGGGGTCTACGCCGGTGGGGAGAACAAGGCCAACCGCCGCGTTCCCCGCCACGAGCAGGATCAGGTCGCCGCCGACTGGGGCTGGGCCTGGCCGGCGAACCGGCGCATCCTCTACAACCGAGCCTCCGCCGATCCCCGGGGACGGCCATGGTCGGAGGGCAAGGCCCACGTCTGGTGGGACGAGCAGGAGGGGAAGTGGACCGGCAAGGACGTCCCCGACTTCGTCGCCGACATGGCGCCGTCCTACCGGCCGCCGGACGGGGCACGTGCCGAGCACGCGCTGCGCGGCGACGAGCCCTTCATCATGCAGGCCGACGGCCGCGGCTGGCTGTTCGCGCCGACCGGCCTGACCGACGGCCCGCTCCCCACCCACTACGAGCCGAAGGAATCGCCGTTCGAGAACGGCCTCCACCGCCAGCGGGCCAACCCGACGCTCGAGTCGTTCCGGCGCCCGGACAACCGCTACCACCCGGCCGGCGACGAGGCTGGCGCCGAGGTCTATCCCTACGTGATGTCGACCTACCGGATCGCCGAGCACCACACCGCCGGGGGCATGTCGCGCACCCTGCCCCACCTGGCTGAGCTCGCCCCCGAGATGTTCGTCGAGATCTCACCCGCCCTGGCCGCCGAGCGCGGCCTCGAGCACAACGGCTGGGCGACCATCGTCAGCGCCCGCACGGCCATCGAGGCCCGGGTGATGGTCACCGAGCGCATCCCTGACCTCGTGGTCCAGGGCCGGCGCATCCACCAGGTCGGCCTCCCCTACCACTGGGGGTGGAAGGGCCTGGCCACCGGCGACGCGGCCAACGACCTCCTGCCCCTGGCGCTCGACTCGAACGTCCACATCTCCGAGTTCAAGACGGCGACCTGCGACGTCCGTCCCGGGCGCCGGCCGCGCGGGCCGGCGCTCCTCGACCTGGTGGCCGACTACCGCGCGCGCGCCGGCCTGTGAGGCCGTCGCCGCGGCGCCCCCGGGGAATCAGACGCGCTCGGACTCGACGGCCGCCATCGGCTCCACCGGGCCGCCGTCGTAGGCCATGAGCGAGGGGAAGGCGAGTGCCACCAGGCCGCCCGCCACCACGCAGGCCAGCCCGCCGCTCACCACCGAGATGCGCGCTGTGGTCAGGGCGGCGACACCGCCGGCCTCGATGTCGCCGAGGCGGACGCCGCCGGTCACCACCAGGCCGAAGACCGACGACATGCGCCCGCGCATGGCGTCGGGGGTGACCGTCTGGTTGATCGTCGATCGGCACACGGCGCTCACGCTGTCGGCGGCGCCGGCCAGGGCGAGGAGGACGGCCGCCGGCCACACGCTGGTCACCAGTCCGGCGGCGGCGATTGCCGCCCCCCAGGCGAGGACGGCGAAGACGACGATCCGTCCCAGGCGCCGGGCGTGCTCCAGCCAGCCGGTGGTCAGGGCGGCCACCGTCGCTCCGGCGGCCACCGAGGCGTAGAGGAGACCGGCCCCGCCGGCGCCGGCGTGGTAGACGGTCAGGGAGAGCACGGCGAACAGAGCGCGGGGCATGCCGAAGGTCATGGCCACGAGATCGATGACGAAGCTACCGAGGAGCGCGTTGTTGGAGCGCACGAAGCGCAGGCCTTCGAGGATGGAGGCGAACATGGGCTCACGCTCCCTCCCGGTACCGGCCGCGCCCTCCGGATGCTGGGGGGCGATGGCCAGGGCGGCGGCCACCAGGGCGAAGCAGCTCGCCACGTCGAAGGCGTAGGCCGAGGCGACGCCGAGGGTGGCGATCATCACGCCGCCGACGCCGGGGCCGACGATGGCGGTGAGCTGATAGGTGCCGAAGTTGAAGGCCAGCGCCGAGCGCAGGCGATCGCCGACCAGGCCAGGGATGATCGACGACTGCGCCGTGAGCTGGAGCGAGGCGCCCCCGGCGAGCAGGCCGGCGAGGACGAAGACGAGGGCGACGGGCGGCCGGCCGGCCACGGTGATCAGGGTGAGCACCCCGGCGGCGAGGATGGTGGCCAGCTGGGCGGCGACCAGCAGTCGGCGCCGATCGATGCGGTCGGCCACCGCTCCACCGAGCAGCGAGACGAGGATCATCGGCCCGAGCTCGGCGGCGCCGAGGAGCCCGACCAACCCGGCGGAATGAGTGAGGACGAAGACCTGGTAGGGCACGGCGACCAGCGCCGCCTGGGTGCCGAGGCCGGATACGGCTTGCCCGACGGCGAGGAGGCGAAAGTCGCGCGAGGCACGCAGGGCGTCGAGGTTGATGGCCAGGCGCCACACGGGCGAAGGATGCCCCGGCGCGTGATTGGTTGCGCCGGTGACGGTGACGGTGACGGGGTCGGGGTCGGGGCCGGGTCGGCGAGCCCGTGCAGGGGGCCGGGCGCGGCCCGCGAGGCCGGCCCCTAGTCGACTTGGGGGCCGACTACCAGGAGGCGAGCGGAGCCGACTGGCACGGCGGCGGGCGAGTCGGCGCCTCAGAAGATGGCGTAGGTTCTCGTGACCCGGCCGAGGGTGCTGCTGAACAGCAGCGCGTCGAGGCCGGCTTGAAAGTCCATGCCGATCCGGCGGATCTCGTTGAAGAGCTCTGACGCATCGCGGGTCTCGAACGTCACCTCCCGCAATTGCGCGCGGACACTCCCGTCGCCGATGAGAGACAGCCACCGGTCGTAGGCCGTCAGGGCCCGAGCGCCGGGCTCGACCGCGCCCGCGTAGAGGAACGCGGCGGCGAGCCGGTCGGCGGGCGCGGCGTCGAACCAGCGGCCGAGGAATCCCGGCATGTCGGCCGCGTCCTTGAGGTGACAGAGGAGAACGCTCACGAGGCCGCCGGCGAACAGGAGCTTGCGCGAGGTTCGCAGCTTGGCGTTTCGCGTCGCCCACTTCGGATCGCCGGCACCGGACCTTCCCTTTCCCTCGAAGTCCACGCATATGGTGCGCCAGTAGCGCACGAGGTCGTTCAGCAGGAAGCGCGGCGGCCGAAATGGCTTCACGCCCTCGTTCGAGTAACGCGCCAACACTGCCGCGATCACCTCAGACCTGACCTCACCGTGCAGCTCCCGCGACTCGAGAAGGAGCAGCATTCGCCGAGTCAGGTTGGTGTTTGGTGTCCGCGTCCAACCCGATATTTCGGACGAGTTCGGTGACGTCGAACGGCAAGCCGAAGACGTTCTGCTCGCCCGGGCGACGGTCGTCGACACCGAGCACCTCGGTTGCCGCCACGACCTCGAGGCACACATTGCGGTCGTACCGGACGAAGGGCCGCCCGACGAGCACCGCCCAGTCGTCGTCGCTTACGTCCGTCAGCTCTCCGCGCGCCCATGAGCCGAAGACGGCCGTCGAGACTGACTCGCAGACAGGGTGCTCGGCGAGCGCCGCCGTCCGCTCCTCGACTTGACGCTCCGTCCGGGCGCGCGCCGCCTGCAGTGCGCCAAACGCCGCACCCGACGGCTCGGACAACAGGACGAGCGCGCCCGCGGGTCGTCTAGGAGGGGGGCGCTTCCAAGATCCATGGAACGTCCTCGCACCGGCTGAGCAGGCTCGCGAAGAGTGCTTCGTCCTCGCCCGTGAGGGACACGTGGTGGCTCTCCGCGTCGAGCGAGCTCAGGTGGACGTGACTCAGACGTGTCGCAAACGCAGAGAGCAGCGCGGCGCCCTCCTCCATCGATGGATCGACAGCCTTCGCGTGTGCGAGGTCGAGACATAGACGGGCTTGCGGCAGTCGCTCGAAGAAGGAGAGCAAGCCTTCGACGGTCCGTCCCAGCTCCTTGCGCGTATCCATGTTCTCGATGACCAGTCGCCGACCGAGCGGCGCATACGCCGACACTTCAGTCATCGACGATGGCCGAGACCCAGGCCGGCAATCGCTCGAGACGCTCAGCGAGCTCGGCATCCGGCATCGCTCGCTGCTTGGACGCTCACGAAGTGGAGCGGAAGGCGAGGAGCGTTGGCCAGATAAGCCAATAGGCCCGGAAGCTCGTCTTCGGAGAGGGCGGAGAGCTCGATCGCCGAGCTCGACGTCTGGGCGGCGCGATCGACCAAGGTAGGCCAGTCTCCGCGGATGTCGGTCATGTATCCGGTCGAACACCCCACCATCGTGTGGGCGGCCAGGATTGGCGAGGAGGAGTAGGGCAGCGACGGGACCATGCTTCGCCTCACGCTATACGCGCCGCGATGGCCCAGTCCCAGCAAACGACGACGCAGAGAGCGAGCATCTTCGGCTCACGAGGCCGGTCAGCCGCCCCCAGCTCGAAATGTACGAACATACGTTCTCATTCTAGGGAAGCGGCCGCGTCGGCCCGAGTCTCATGCGCCACCCGTCCGCCCCCGCGCCCGTGCCCGCACCGCGGCCTGGGCGGCCGCGACGATGGCCACCGGCACGCGGAACGGCGAGCACGAGACGTAGTCGATGCCGATCTGCTCGAAGAAGTCGATCGAGTCGGGCTCCCCGCCGTGCTCGCCGCACACCCCGAGCTTGAGGCTCGGCTTGCCCCGGCGGCCGCGTCTCACCGCGGTGGCGATCAGCTCGCCGACCCCCGGCGTGTCGAGCGTCTCGAAGGGCGAGCGGTCGACGATCCTCCGCGCTACGTACGTGCTGAGGAACTTGCTCTCGACGTCATCGCGGGAGAAGCCGAGCGTGGTCTGGGTCAGGTCGTTGGTGCCGAAGGAGAAGAAGTCGGCCTCGACGGCGATTCGCTCGGCGATCAGGCAGGCTCGGGGCAGCTCGATCATGGTGCCGACGGCGTAGTCCTCGCCCCGGCTCATCCCGTGCTCGTCGCCGACCCGGACCACCAGTTCGCGCATGAGCCGCAGCTCCTCCTCGTAGTTGACGAGGGGGATCATGATCTCCAGGTGAGGCGCCTCGCCGGTGCGTTCCCGCACGGCGATGGCCGCCTGCATGATGGCGTGGGCCTGCATCTCGTAGATCTCGGGAAAGAGCACGCCGAGGCGGCAGCCCCGGGTGCCGAGCATCGGGTTGACCTCCTCCAGATAGACCACCCGCTCGAGCAGACGCTCGAGCTCCTCGACCTCGGCCGTCGACCCCTCCTCCTGGCGGGCCAGGTCGAGGTGATGCTGGACCTCGAAGCGGTGGGGGAGGAACTCGTGGAGGGGAGGATCGAGGAGGCGGATGGTCACCGGGAGCCCGGCCATGGCCTCGAACAGGCCCTCGAAGTCCTGCTGCTGGAGGGGCTCGAGCTCGGCCAGGACGGCGCGCCGGGCCACCTCGTCGCGGGCGAGGATCATCGCCCGCATCTTGGGCTGGCGGTCGGCGGCCATGAACATGTGCTCGGTCCGGCACAGGCCGATGCCCTCGGCGCCGAACTCCCGCGAGCGGCGGGCGTCGGCCGGGGTGTCGGCGTTGGCGCGCACGCCCAGCCGGCGCAGCTCGTCGGCCCATCCGAGGACGGTGACGAAATGCTGGTTGAGCTCGGGCTCGATCAGGGGGACATCGTCGAGGGTGATCTCCCCGGTCGTCCCGTCGATGGCGATCTGCTCGCCCCCGGCGATCGTCCGCTCGCCCACCCGGAGCTCGCCCCGCTCGACGTCGATCTCGAGCGCCTGGGCCCCGCACACGCACGGGCGACCCATGCCGCGGGCGACCAGGGCAGCGTGGGAGGCCTTGCCACCCTCGCTGGTGAGGATCCCCCGGGCGGCGTGGAACCCGGCCACGTCCTCGGCCTCGGTGTAGGGCCGCACCAGGATCACGCTGCGCCCGAGCTCGGCCGCGGCCACCGCCTCCGGCGCGCTGAACACGATCCCGCCCTTGGCCGCCCCGGGCGAGGCGCCGATTCCCCGGGCGAGGACGTCGATCTGGTGGTCGGGGTCGAAGGTCGGGTGCAGGAGGGCGTCGAGGCGGGCGGCGTCGATGGTGGCGATCGCCCCGGCCCGGTCGAGCAGGCCATCGGCGACGGCGTCGACGGCGAAGCGCACCGCCGCCTGGGCCGGCCGCTTGGCGTTGCGCGTCTGGAGCATGTAGAGGTGCCCCTCCTCGATGGTGAACTCGACGTCCTGCATGTCGCCGTAGTGGTGCTCGAGGGTGCGCAGGATGTCGATGAGCTCGGCGTGGGCCTGCGGCATCGCCTCGGCGAGCTCGGCGATGTCCCGGGTGTTGCGCACCCCGGAGACGACGTCCTCGCCCTGGGCGTTGGTGAGGAAGTCGCCGGAGGGCTCCGGGGCCCCGGTGAGCTCGTCGCGGCTGAAGGCGACGCCCGACCCCGAGGTCTCGCCCTTGTTGCCGAAGACCATCTGCTGGACGCTGACCCCGGTGCCCCAGGCGTCGGGGATGCCGTTCAGGCGCCGGTAGGTCACCGCCCGCTCACCGAGCCAGGAGTCGAAGACGGCGCGGATGGCCTGCTCGAGCTGGCGGACGGGGTCCTCGGGGAACTCCTCGCCGGTGCGCTCGCGAAACAGCCCCTTGAAGCGCTCCGTGAGGGTCCGCAGGGCGTCGACGTCGAGCTCGGTGTCCAGGTTCACCCCCCGCTCCCGCTTGAGCGCGGCGATCTCCGCCTCGATGGCGCTGCCGGGGACGCCGCGCACGACGTTGGCGAACATCTGGACGAAGCGGCGGTAGGAGTCCCAGGCGAAGCGCTCGTTCCTGGTGGCCCGGGCCAGGCCCTCGACTGACTCGTCGTTGAGCCCGAGGTTGAGCACGGTGTCGAGCATGCCGGGCATCGATTCCCGGGCGCCGGAGCGCACGGAGACGAGCAGGGGATCCTCCGGGTCACCGAGGCGCTTGCCCACCGCCTGCTCGAGGCGGGCGAGCGCGGCGGCGACCTCCTGCGCCAGCCCGTCCGGCTCCGTGCGCGAGGCGGCCATGTAGGCCACGCAGGCCTCGGTGGTGATGGTGAAGCCGGCGGGCACGCGTGCCGGCCCGAGAACGCGGGTCATCTCGGCCACGTTGGCGCCCTTGCCCCCGAGGAGATCGCGCATGTCGCGCGAGCCCTCGCTGAAGTCGTAGACGTACTTGGTCACCATCGCCTGCTCAGGCCGCGGCCACCGGGCCGGCGACCAGGCCCTCCTCGTGCAGCCGGGCGATCTCCGCCGGGCCGCGGCCGAGGACCTCGGCCAGCACCGCATCGGTGTGCTCGCCCAGGAGCGGGGCACGCCTGACCGGGAGCCGCTCGACGGCACCGAAGCTGACCGGCGAGCCGGGCATCAGATAGGAGCCGATCCCCGGCTGCTCGACCGTCTCGAACATCGGGTTCTCCGGCGAGCAGCGCGGATCTTCCTCCACCAGCTGCGTGAACGTCTGGTAGAGGCCCCAGGAGACCCCCTTGGCGTCGAAGATCTCGCGGATCTCCTCGACCGTGCGCGCGCGCACCCATGGCTTGAGTGCCGCCCCGATCAGGTCGCGGCCGGCGAAGCGGCCGCCCTCCGTGGTCAGGTCGACGTCGAGCATCTTCTCGATCGCCGCGGCCGCCTCCTGGAGGTCGGTCGCCTCGACCAGGTTCTTCCACTGGCGGAGGGTGAGCGCGAGGATCATCACCCGCCGGTCGTCCTTGGCCAGGAAGTCGCGGCCGAAGGCGCCGTAGAGGAAGTTGCCGTCCTTGATGCGGTTGTTGTGGTTGATCTGGACCTCGGCGATCTTCCCGAGGTTGCCGACCATGGCGAAGGCCACGTCCGAGAGGGCGATCTTGATCAGCTGGCCCTCGCCCGTCCGGCGGCGGTGGCGCTCGGCGGCGAGCAGGGCGGTCGTGGCCAGCGTTCCCGTGACCGCGTCCCAAGCCGGCAGGAGATGGTTCATCGGGTAGGAGACGTTGCGCGGGCCGGTGGCCATCGGAAAGCCGCTCGCCGGGTTGACGGTGTAGTCGACGGCCGAGGACCCGTCGGCGTTGCCGGTGATCACCACCATGATGAGGTCCGGCCGGTGCTCGGTCAGCCGGTCGTAGGAGAGCCAGCCGCTCTCCGGGAAGTTGGTCAGGAAGAGCCCGGCGTCTTCGCCCGGGGCGCAGATCAGGTCGGTCAGCAGCTCGCGGCCCCCGGGCGAGCGCAGGTCGGCGGCGAAGGAGCGCTTGCCCTTGTTCAGGCCGGCCCAGAACAGGCTCGTGCCGTCGGCGGTGATCGGCCAGCGAGTGTGGTCGAGGCCGCCGGTCAGCGGGTCGAAGCGGATCACGTCGGCCCCCATCTGGGCCAGGGTCATCCCCCCGAGCGGGGCGGCGACGAACGCCGATCCCTCGATCACGCGCATTCCTTCGAGAATCCCGTTCAACTGCGCCTCCTCGGCTTTGTCATGGCATCACCGCGAGCAGGCGCCAGTCGAGCACCGGCTGGCCGCCCTCGGTTCCCTCGCGCTCGGCGTGGACAAGCGCCCGCACGTCGACCAGGCCGGCGACGGTGTGCGGGAGCTCGTGCTTGCCCTCGATGGTCAGCACCGTGCTCAGGAGGTCACCCTCGAACACCGGCGCCGTGTGGTTGCACTCGCGCCAGGCGATGATCGTCACCACGTCGGGCAGGGCCCGCGTCAGCTGGGCCGCCGCCACCGAGATGGTGTGCCCCCCGTAGACGAGGCGGCGGCCATGGGCGCTGACGGTGGCGTCAACGTGCGTCTCGGCCACGTTCAGGGTGAGGCGGACCAGTTCCGGGGCGGCGGTCACCGTGTCGCGCCCCCCGACCTCGAAGACCTGACCGGCCTCGAGCGAGGCGAAGCTGTCGTCGCCGGCCCGCTCGTGGATCGCCTCGAAGCGCCACGCGGCCGGGACCGCCGAGGCCACGCGCTCCATGTCGAGCTCCTTCGGAATGTCGTCGAACCGGTCGGCGTGGCCGGTCTGGGCGCTGGCGTCGCGCAGCGGGATCATCGGGCAGCGCCAGAAGTCGAGCACCCGCTCCCCGGCCTGGTTCTCGGTCCGGATGCGCAGGGCGACCAGCCCGGTGGCCGACCCGTCGGCCCGGGGGCGGTTCTGGCGCAGGCCGACGATCTCGGTGCGGGTGCGCAGGGTGTCGCCGATGAACACCGGGCGCATGAGGACGAGCCCCCGGTAGAAGAGGTTGCCGCGCACCCGCTGGGTGGCCACCGTCGACTGGCCGATGGCGATGTCGCACACCAGGTTGGGGTGGGCCAGCGCCTCGGGTCGGCCGGTCACCGCGGCCGACAGGGTGGCGTCCAGGGGCAGGAGCATCCGGTCGCCGACCAGCGCCTGGTGGATGGCGGCGTGGCCCGAGGTGATGGTCAGGCCCGGGGCGTCGTAGACCTGCCCGACCTCGAAGTCCTCGAAGTAGGGACCGCCCACCCTGATCGGCTCAGCTGAAGGCATCGCTCGTTCTCCTCATCCCGCCGGCGCCAAGCCGGCGAGTGGTCCGCCGCCGGCTACGGCAGCGTATTCGAACTCGTCCCCGGGCGGGGAACGGCACGCGACGGCAAGCCCGTCCGCCTTGGTGGGCGAACCGCTGATGCGGAAAGCGCCACGATCCCTGTGGGGGCCGGTGGCTGACGGTGAGCGCCGCTGACCTGGCATCGATGCCCTTCTCGCCGAGCCGACCGCTCGGTCGTCACATCGCCGGCTCGACACCAACCGGGGGCTTCGGCGTCGCGGCTCCGTCTTCGCGCCGAAATCCTCGACAAGAGGGGTGGAAACTCCCAGCCCCGACCCCTCCTCCCCTGAACACCTGAACGAGCGTTCAGCTATAATCGGGCCATGGCTCACGGTGCCCGGCTTGCCGCCGACCAACTCGATGCCGACTTCGTCGCCGCCGTGGCCAGCACCATGCAGGCCCTGGCCACCCCCAGCCGGGTACGTATCCTCGCCCGGCTGCGGTCGGGGCCGGCCACCGTCGGCGAGCTGGCCCGCGCGGTGGAGATGGAGCCCTCGGCGGTCTCTCACCAGCTGCGCCTCCTGCGCCACCTCGGCTTCGTGGTCGGCCATCGCCACGGACGCCACATCCACTACGACCTCCACGACGATCACGTCGCCCATCTCCTCGACGAGGCGGTGTCCCACGTCGAGCACGTCCACCTCGGGCTCGCCGGGCGCAGCGCCGATCGCCGACCGATCGAGGTGGGGGGATGAGCCCGCCGACCGCCGTACGCGAGGTCGCCCGGCCCGATCCTGGCGCCACCCACCCAGCCCCCCCGGGGGACGGCGGCCACGGACACAGCCACGGGCTGGTCGACCCCTCGATCACCCGCTCGCGCGAGGGCCTCCGAGTGGTCGGCGTCTCGCTGGCACTGCTGGGCGCCACCGCCGCCGTCCAGGGGGCGATCTACGCGGCCACCGACAGCGTCGCCCTGCTCGCCGACCTCATCCACAACGCCGGGGACGCCCTCACCGCCATCCCCCTCGCCGCGGCCTTCCTCCTGCGCTCAGATCGTGCCGAGCGGGGCGCCGGCCTGGCCGTCGTCCTCACCATCCTGGCCAGCGCCGTCGTCGCCGGCGTGCTCGCCGTCGAGCGGATCGTCCATCCCCTGGCCCCCAGCCATCTTCTCGCCCTCGGCCTGGCCGGCGCCGTCGGGGTGCTCGGGAACGCCGTCGCCGCCCGCGTGCGCCTGCGCGGCGGCCGGCGGCTCAACAGCGCGGCGCTGATCGCCGACGGCGACCACGCTCGCAGCGACGCCATCGTCTCCGTCGGCGTCGTCCTCAGCGCCGGCGTCGTCGCCCTCGGCGTCCCCATCGCCGATCCGATCATCGGCCTGGCCATCACCGCGCTCATCCTGCGCATCACCTGGGAGAGCTGGCACACCGTCCGCCGCCACCAGCCCCACCACGACCACAACCACCAGGCTGACGACCAGCGCGACCGCCAGCCACACGACGGCCACGACCACCACGGCCACGACCATGACGGGCACGACCACGACGAACACGAAAACGCCTGACCCGGTTCTCCCCGCGGAGATGCCCGCCTACTGCGACCGGCGCGCCGCCGAGCACACGACCGGTGGCTCCTTCGAGCGCGTCCTCACCAAGCCCTCCACCGACACCTCCCGGCCGGCGAGCGCCGGGCGTTCCTGAGCGAGCCCGCCGGGTCGGCGGCGAGGTCCTCCGGGCCGGACGCCGGTGGGTGGCGCCAGCGGCCCCCCGCCCCGGCCCCCGGGCCCCGAGGCCGCTCAGCCCCCCACCAGCGAGTGCGGCGCCGGCTGGCCGCGGGGCGGCGGGTCGTCGCTGAGCAGGCGGGGCACCGTCACCAGGTGATAGTGGCGGCGGCGCAGCAGGGTGATGATCCGTGGCAGGGCGGCCGCCGTCTGGCTGCGGTCGCCGCCGCCGTCATGGAAGAGGATGGTCGCCCCCGGACGGGCCCCGCTCACCGCGGTGTAGATGATCCGCTTCACCCCCGGCCGCGAGAAGTCCTTGGTGTCCACCGTCCACAGCACCATCAGCATCCCCAGACTTCGGGTCACCGCCAGCGTATCGGCGTCGAAGGCGCCGTAGGGCGGGCGCATCAGGTGCGGATACGGGGCTCCCTGGCGCTCGATGTCGAGCGCCGCCCGGCTGATCTCCGCTTCCTGCCCCGACCGGTCGAGTCGCGAGAGGAGCGCATGCGTCTCGGTGTGGTCGCCGATCGGCAGCCCGGCCGCGAGGATCCTCCGCTCGATCTCCGGGTACTCGCGCGTCGCCCGCCCGATCTCGAAGAACGTCGCCGGCGCCCGGGCTCGATGCAGGATGGCGAGGATCGCCAGGGTCGACGGCCCCGGCCCGTCATCGAAGGTCAGGGCGATCTCGCGCCGAGCCGGCGATCCCGTCGTGAGGTAGCCGGTGTAGGCGAGGACGGCCTCAGCCGCACCGGTCTGCGCGGCGGCCCGCCCGTCGCCCGTCCCCGTCTGAGTCGCCCCCATCGACCCCACCCCGCCCGGCCGGCGCGCCCCGGCGGAGGATCGGGCGTTCCGCGACCCGTCCCCCGGTCCTGAGATCACCGCCACCAGTCCCGCGACGAGGACGACGAGAATCGACCCGGCCCACAGCCGGCGGCGGCGGAAGCGGGGGTCGTTCACCGGGTCGGCGGGCCGGCGGCGGCAGGTGAGCCGCCGGCCGGGGAGCTCATGTGAATCGGTAGCACCGGCTCGCGGCTCGGGTCGACCCGCGGACAGTCGATCAGGGCGTGGACCTCGGCCGGCAGGGTCAGGCCGACCCGGCTGGCCAGCGGCGGCGCCTCGGCGCCCGAGGTCCGGGCCAGCAGTCGCATCCCCGCCGCCCGCCCCTCGACCGAGAGGGTGATCCGCGCGTCGTGTCCGTAGTACTCGATCGCCTCCACCCGCGCCGTCAACAGCCCCTGGCACTCGCCCTCACCGCACAGGCAGACCTCCTCCGGGCGGATCAGCACCAGGCCCTGCTCGTCGGCTCCGTCCGGCTGCGACGCGGTCAGGCGCAGGACCCCGAGGTCGGTCTCCGCGTGGCTGCCGTTCAGCCGTGCCGGCACGAGGTTGGCGTCGCCGAGGAAGCGGGCGATGTCCGAGTCGACCGGCGCCCGGTAGATCCGCTGCGGGGCCCCCGTCTGGGCGATCCGACCCCCGGCGAGGATGGCCACCTCGTCGGCCAGCGACAGCGCCTCGTCCTGGTCGTGGGTCACCAGCACCGCCGTCGCCCCCACCGCGGCCAGCGCCGCCTTCACGTCGGCCCGGGTGGTGGCTCGCAGCTCCGGGTCGAGGGCCGCGAACGGCTCGTCGAGGAGGACGATGGCCGGATCGATGGCCAGCGCCCGGGCCAGGGCCACCCGCTGCTGCTGGCCGCCCGACAGCTCGTGGGGCCGGCGGCGATCGAGCCCGGCGAGGCCGACGAGGTTCAGCAGCTCGCCGATCCACGCGCTCTCCCGCCGCCGGCGGGGCAGGCCGAAGGCCACGTTGGCGGCCACTGTCAGGTGCGGGAAGAGCGCGCCCTCCTGGGGCACGTAGCCCACCCGACGCCCCTCGGGCGGCGCCCGCCGCGAGCCGTCGTCGACCACGTTCCCGCACAGCCGCACGCAGCCCCGGTCGGCGCTCTCGAACCCGGCCAGCACCCGCAGCAGGGTGGTCTTGCCCGACCCCGACGCCCCGAGCACGGCCACGAAGGAGCCGGTCGCCACCTCGAGTGAGAGCCCGGTCAGCACCGGCGAGCTGCCGTAGGCCTTGAACAGGTCCTCGACGACGATCGCGTTCATGCTGCGAGCGTATCGAGCCGGCGAATCAGCAGATACGTAGCCGGCGCGCAGATCCCCACCATCACCGCCGCGTACGGCGCCGCCGCCCCGTAGGCCAGGCTCGTCTGGTAGGTCCAGAACTGGGTGGCCAGCGTCTCCGACCCCGTCGGGCGCAGGAGCAGGGTCGCGGTCAGCTCGGTGGCCGCCGACAGGAAGACCAGGGCCGCCGCCGCCCCCAACCCCGGGGCGATCAGCGGGAGGGTCACCCGGCGGAACGCCGCCAGCGGCCGCAGGCCCAGGGTCCGGGCCACCTCCTCCAGGCGCGGCGGGACCTGGACCAGCGTCCCCCGGATGGCGATCAGGGCCAGGGGGAGGAAGAGGATGGCGTAGGCCACCACGAGCAGGGACTCGGTCTGGTAGAGCGGGTGCACCAGGCGAATGCTGAACGACACCAGCGCCAGGGCGATGACGATGCCCGGCAGGGCCCGGGCCAGGTAGGCGCTCCGCTCCAGCAGCATCGACACCCTGGAGCGGTGGCGGACGGCCAGCACCGCCACCGGCAGGGCGATGACGGCGGTGACCACGGCGGCCACCGCCGAGAGGCCGAACGTCGTCGCCGCCGCCCCGACGATCGAGGCCGACGGCAAGGTCGTCGACCCGCCCCGCACCAGCCAGTAGACCAGGGTCCCCACCGGCACCCCCACCGCCAGGACGACGAGCACGCCCATACCGGCCACGGCCAGCCCCGTCGCCCGCCCGAGCTCGTGCCCCCGGCGGGCCCGGGCCGCGCCCGACCCGATCCGCGCGTAGCGGGCCCGCCCCAGCAGGCCGAGCTCCCCGCCCAGGAAGATCACGCTCAGGACGACGACGACCAGGGACAGCAGAGCCGCGCTCGCCCCGTCGAAGCCCAGCTGGTACTCGGCGAAGATCTCGGTGGCGAAGGTCGGAAACCGCAGGGTGGCGAACGCCCCGTACTCGGCCAGCAGGTGCAGGGCGATGATCAGGCCGCCGCCCAGGATCGCCACCCGCAACTGGGGGACGGTGACCCGCCAGAACGTCCGCCACGGACCCAGGCCCAGGCTCCGCGCCGTCTCCTCCAGTGCCGGGTCCCCGCCCCGCAGCGCCGCCGCCGCCGGGAGGTAGACGAACGGGTAGTAGGACAGGGTGGTGACCAGCAGGGCCCCCTGGTAGCCCTGGAACCGTCCCGCATCCAGGGAGACCCAGCTGAAGCTGTTGACGAACTCCGGGACCCCGAGCGGCACGACGAGGAGCATCGTCCACAGGCGCCGGCCCGGGAGGTTCGTCCGCTCCACGCACCACGCCGCCCCCACCCCGATGACCACGCACAGAGCCGTGACCCCGGCCAGCAGGGTCAGGGTGTTGCTCAACAGCGAGGCCACCCGCGGGCGGATGAGCAGGTCGACCGCCGCTCCCCAGCTGATCGTCCGCGCCTCGATGACCACGAAGACCAGCGGCATCACGGCCAGCGCCGCCGTCCCCAGCGCCGCCACCACCAGGCCCCGCGGTGGGGCCGCCCGGCGCAGGCGCGCCGCCGGCGGCCGGCTCGTCGAGGCGGTGGAAGCCACGCCTTCTCCTACCCCCAGGCCGGCCCGGTCGTCCGGGTCAGAGGCGGGCCCTGGCGCCGGCCCTGGCCCCCGCGCCGGCCACCGCGCGGGCGCGGCGGGCCCGGGCGTCTCATCAGATGAGACCGACCTGCTGGAGGAGCATCAGCGACGCCCGACCGTCACCGAGGTCATCGATGCTCACCGCCGGCGGACGCAGGTCGGCGAACGGGCGCAGCGCCTTCTCGGTGGTAACCCCCGAGCCCAGCGGGTATTCGTAGCTCTCGCTCCGAGCGACGATCCGCTGGGCCGGCGCGCTGGCCAGGTAGGCGAGGAACCGCTGGGCCTGCGCCGGGTGGCGGCTCGACTTGAGCGCCGCCGCCCCCGAGACGTCGACCAGGGCGCCGGGGTCCCCCGGTCCGAAGTAGTGGAGCGCCGACTTGACCTTGCCCGGTCCGACCTCGTCGCGCAGGCGGTACCAGTAGTAGTGGTCGATCAGGCCGGCGGCGATCTCCCCCCGGTTGACCGCGTTGACCAGCGTCTCGTTGCTGTCGTAGACCTTGCCGTCGGCCTTCAGGCCCTCGAGCCAGCTCACCGCCGCCGGGCGGCCGCGGAGCTTGACCAGGGCGGCGATCAGGGGCTGGAAGTCGGTCTCCGTCGGGGCGAAGCCGATCTTCCCCTTCCAGGTCGGTCCGGCGAGGTCCTGCAGGGCCCCGGGCAACGCGCCGGCGGCGAGCTTGGTGGTGTTGTAGACCAGCACCGCCGACCGGGCCGACACGCCGACCCAGTCTCCCTTCGGCGAGTTGTAGCGCGCCGGGACCTCGGCCAGGGCGCTCGGCGCCGCCGGGGTGAGGAGACCGGCCCGGTCGAGCACGGTCAGGGCCGGCGGGTTCTCGGCGAAGAAGACATCGGCCGGCGAGTCCGACCCCTCGCGCAGGACCTGGTTGGCCAGCGCCGCCTCGTCGCTCGAGCGCAGGTTGACGGTGATTCCCGTCCGGGCCCGGAAGTCCTTGGCCAGGAGGGTCGCCGTCTGCTCGTGCTGGCCGCTGTACACGGTGATCGCGTTCCCCTCCGATCCCCCACCCGGGCCCGCGGCGCCGCCGCATCCGGCGAGCACGGCGGCGGCCGCGACGGCTGCCGTCGCCGCTGCCGATCTCCCCGCCCGTCCGAAGTCCATGCCCACTCGCCGCTCCTCTCCGTCGACCCGCCGTCCATCCGGTAAGGCAACCCTAACTTAGGGAAACCTAACACAGGGGGCCGGAGCGGCGGACCGGGGGCGGCGGCCGCCGGCGGGGCTCGACGCCTGTCCACCAGGCCGGCTCAGCGCAGCTGGATGTGGTCGGCCTCCGCCGCCCCCGGGAACGGACGGGTCAGGCCGTACTGGTTGAGGGTGGCCTCAGGCACCCCCTCCACCCCCGGCGTGTCCGACGCCTCCCCCCGGGTGTGGGGGTCGTTGGCGAAGCCCCCGACCTCGACCGAGTGCTGGGGTGTCCGGTACCCGGAGATGCCGATCAGGTGGAGCTGGAGCGCCCGGCCGAGGGTGTTCAGGCGGGCGGCGATGGCCGGCTCGTTGCCCACAGAGTAGTTGGTCCCCGGCGCCGGGAAGAACCCATACAGCCCGCTCGCCCCGCTGAACGGAGCCAGCGCCCCGGCCCCCGAGAATCCGGTGGCCGGCGGAGCGGCGTTGACCTGGGTCTGGATCGCCGACAGGCGGCTCTGCAGCGCCGCCCGCTGGGCCTGGATCGAGTCGAGCTCGGAGGCCTTGGCCGACCGGGCGCGGGCATAGACCAGCTGCTGGCGCAGCACGGCGAGGTGGAGGCGCGCGGCTTCGTCGCGCTGGAGGAGGACGGCCCGGGTGGTCAGGCTCTGGCGCGCCTCGAGCTCGGCCAGCTGGCTGGTCTGAACCGCCACCGCTCCGCGCTCCCGCTTGACCCGGGCGGTCACCGCCGCGTTGTGGTGGGCGATCAGCTTCAGGTAGTTCATCCGCTCGAGCAGGTCGCTGAACCCGTGGGCGTCGAGGACCACCGTGGTCACGTCCGGCGGTGGCGTCTCGTAGGCGGCCACCAGCTGGAGGCGGAGGATGTCCTGGTCGGCGGCGAAGCGCAGCTTCAGCGACGTCAGGCGGGACCGGTTCTGGCGCAGCCTGGTCCGGGTGTCCCCGAGTTGGACCTGCTCGAAGTCGAGGCTCGTCTGAATCGCGTCGAGGCGTGCCTGGAGGTCACGCAGGCGGCCGTCGAAGCTCGCCGCCCGGCTGGTGTCCCGGGCGATCGCCGCCCGCAGCGCCTGCTCGTGCGAGCTCGCCGCGTCGATTCGCCCCTGGAGGGCGCCCGGTGACACCGCCCCCGCCGTGGCCGGCCCGAGGACGAGGGCCGCGGCCAGCGCGGCGGCCCCGGCCCGGCGGGCCCGAGGAGAGTGGCGGCTGATCATCTGGTGTCGACCAAAAAGGGGGTTCGGCTCGGATGCCACGGACGCTCCGCCGCCGTCCGGCAGGAGCGCCGTTCCCGGCGTCCCGGGGCGCCCCGGGGCGCGGATCCGGACGGGCGCCAACCTAACACGGGGGCTGGCGCCCCCAGCGCACGCCGCCTTGCATGCAGCCCGGCTTGCAGCGCGGAGGAAGACGCCGCCCGGCGCCGACGGGCCGGTTGGCGGGCTCCCTGGCCGGCCCCGGCCGGGTCGGCTCAGAGCCCGCCCGAGAAGTCACCCGGCAGGTCGGTCGGGAAGGAGCCCGCTCGGCCGTAGCCGACCGCGATGCTGTCGTGGGCGCGCATCCGGTAGGCCGGACCGTCGGCGACGCGGCGGCCGTTGACGTAGACGCTCACCGTGTTCGCCCCCCCGGCCCGGTAGGCCCCGAGTTGAGTCGCGGTGAAGACCACGCCCCAGACGTCGAAGAACTGGCCGAGGGTGAAGGCGTAGGGCCGCGTCGACTCGATGTGGATGATCCCCGTGGCGTCGTGGGTGTGCAGCGGCGAGAACACGTTGCCCTGGTCGGGGAGTCCGATATTCGCCGGTACGCTCACCGGGCGGCCCTCGACGTAGACCCGGAGCATGGCGTGGACGTGGAAGACGGTGTCGCTCAGGTCGGGGAGGCCGAGGACGGCCATCCGCTGGGCGAGGTGTCCGTACTCGGCCGCCCACGGAGCCGCCGTGGCCTGGAGCCCGGGCAGGGCCTCGGCGCCGGCCCGGGGTCCGCCCGCGCCCGGGGTCGCCCGCTGGCTGCTTCCCCCCGAGCCCAGTCCGCCCCGGCTGATCGCCACCACCACCACCACCACCGCCACCGCCGCCACCGACCCGAATCCCCGAGCCACCCCCCGCCAGGCCCCGCGCCGGGCCCGGAGCCGCGGCGGGTCCGGCCCGACCGGCCGGGTCGGCTCGGGCGGCGGTGTGGGTTCGGGCGGGGGTGTGGGCTCGGGCGGGGGTGTGGGTTCGGGTGGGAGTGCGGGTGCGGGGGCGGGCGGGGGTGGGGGTTCGGGCGGGGTCTGGGCTGGGTCGTCGCTCACCTGGGCTCCTGGCTCTCGGGCGCTCGGCCGGGCGGGCGGCTGTGGGGCGGGCCGGCCGACGCGAGAGCCGATGATGCCAGGAGGGCGGGGCGGGTGGCGGAGGACCGGAGCCTGGCTCGGGGCGCGGATGTAGGGTGTCGCTCATCGGCTCGCCTCGGACGGGCGCCTCAGCTCGAGGACGGCCTCGACGACCGAGACTTCCTCGGCGGGACAGGGTTCAAGATGATCATGAAGCGGCTGCTCATCGCGCTGGCTGTCGGCGCATCGCTCCTCGGCCTGGTCGGCGCCGCCGCGGCGGCGATCACCGAGATCGGCATGACCACGGGGACAGTGACCCCGCCGAGCTGCCCCGGCAGCCCGTGCCTGGCCGTGAGCCAGACCACCGGCTACCAGGCCAAGATCGGGACGCAGAAGGCTCCGGTGAGCGTGACCCGGGCGGGACGGATCGTCGCCTGGTCGATCACCCAGGGACAGCCGAGCCCGGCCCAGATCAAGTTCTTCGACGCCATGGAGGGCGGAAACTCGGCGGCGGCCATCGCCGTCCTTCGCCCGGGGCCGAAGCTAAACTTCACCCTGGTGTCGCAGAGCCCGGTCATGCGCCTGCAGCCCTACTTCGGCAAGACCGTCCAGTTCCCGCTGGAGACCACCCTCGCCGTCAGCCCGGGCGATGTGATCGCCCTCACCGTCCCCACCTGGACGCCGGCCCTGGCCCTCGGCTACGGCCATGACACCTCGTGGCGGGCGAGCCGCAGCCGCACCGGGTGCGCCAACACCGGCCTGCCCTCGGCGCATACCTCGGTCGGGTCGACCGTCCAGTACTACTGCCTCTACGGGACCGCCCGCCTCACCTACTCGGCGACGCTGATCTCCACGCCGTAGGTCGGGTGGAGTCCGGGGCTTTTCAGTTGACGGGCTTGATGCTCTCGGCGATGGTCAGCATCTGGTGGTTGGTGAGCAGGCTGTCGAGCGTGTTGTTGAGCCAGTAGACGGCGTGGGGGAGGTGCCAGGCGACGGTGCGGATGTGCTCGCCCTCGATGTAGACATCGTAGGTGCGCTTGGCGATGACGCGGCTCTGGTGGGGCCCGGCGAGGATGGGCGGCGTCTTCCAGTCGGTGCCCTCGACGCCGTAGTACTCGCCGACCAGGCCGCGTGAGATCGAGATCACGTAGGCCCGGTGGCGGGTCCCCTGCTCGTCGCGGAGGGTGTAGGCCCGGACGATGTCGGGCGTGGCCCCGGTCTGGAGGCGCAGCCGGGGGACGAAGAGCTTGAACGGCAGCCCGACCGAGGCGACGTTGGCCAGGCCGATGTCGGCGGCCGGGGTGGGGGTGAGGCCGAGGCCGGCGACGATCTTGGCGTTGGCGGCCCGCTTGAGGTTGATCGCCGGTACGTGGACGGTCTTGGGCGGATTGCCGTGGAGGAAGTCGGCGACGGTGGCGCGGACCTGCGCAGGGGTGGCGACGACGTAGCTCCCGTTGCCGATGATCACGTTCTGGTCGGCCTGGAACTTGACCTGGCGGACCGGCCGGCCGAGCGAGAAGGCGGCGAGAGTGAAGAGGTGGAAGATGGTGGCGGTGCCGTGGATGTCGGTCTGGACGGACTGGCGCACGGCGCGCAGGAGCTTGTCCTCGTTGTTGATCAGGCCGGAGACGCCGATCTGCTGCTTGGCCTGGCGCAGGAAGTCCTGCTGGCGGGCGACGCGGACGAAGTCGCTGTCGGTGTGGCGGTAGCGGGCGTAGTCGAGCGCCGTCTGGTCGCAGAGGCGCTGATAGCCGGGGGGGATGTCGATGCTCGCGAAGTTGGTGGCCAGGGTCCCGACGTTCTGGTTGTAGTAGTGGCGGTCGACGTAGACGTAGACGCAGCCGATGGCGTCGATCACCCGGCGGAAGCCGCGGAAGTTGATGTCGACGATGTGCTGGATGGTCACCCCGGGCAGCGCCTGCTCGACGGCCTTGGCGGCGAGCGGGGCCCCGCCGATCGAGTAGGCGGCGTTGATCTTCTGGAGCGTGCGTCCCTTGGCCCCGGCGTCGATGGTGGTGCGCAGGTCGCGCGGCACCGAGAGGACCGAGGTCTGGCTCTTGCCCGGATCCATGCGGACGAGGAGGAGGGTGTCGGAGTGGGCGGGGCTCGATCGGTCGCGCAGGTTCTTGGACTGGGGGCGGCGGTCGGTGCCGATGATGAGGATCGTCTCCGGCGCGCCGGCCTGCTCGGGGCTGATCACGTCGCTGCCGAGGTGGAGCTGGGCCGGTCCGAGGAGGTCGGCGACGTGCTTGGCCTCGAGCAGGACGGTCGAGGCGGTGGCCGCGGCCATGAGCAGGACGATGGCCGCGCAGCCGAGGAGGAAGCGCTTCCAGGGACCGGGGACTCTCTGTAGGGGCTCGAGCGGCATCGGGCGCGTGCATCCTCTCAGAGCGCGCCGAGGGTTTCGCCGGGGGGCGCGGCCGGCGGACGGATGGGGACCGGGCCGGTCGGGCCGGTCGGGCCGGTCGGTCGGTCGGCCGGCCGGCCGGGGCTACTCGTGGTGGCGCAGACGCCAGACGAGGTAGGCGACGATCATGGCGTTGACGATCAGGGCTCCGACCTTGAGCGGGGTCGTCCGCTTGGTCAGCTCGTAGATCTCGGGGATGAAGAGGAGGCTGGTGGCGACGACGGTGAGGTACTCGGCCCAGCGCCGCCGCAGCCAGAGGCCGTAGCCCTCGACGGCCTCGAGGATGCCGTAGGCGACGGCGACGATGCCGAAGAGGACGTACTTGTTGGGGCTGATGGCCCGGACCTTGTCGACCAGCTTCTGGATGCCGTTGCGGCTCGGGTCGAGTCCGAGGTCGTGGGCCACGGTGTTGACGGTGTGGCCCCAGTCGGTGTGGGCGTGGGTCATGAGGACGATGCCGAGGGCGACGAGGACGAGGGCCCGGAACAGGCGCTCGGCGGCGATGACCTTGAGCAGGCGGTCCCGGTGGGCGGGCTCGCCGGCCACGCCGGAGGCCCCGGCCGGGGGACGGCCGTTAGCCGCGAGGGCGGATGCCGGGTCTCCGGTCGCCGTCACGCTCGTGGGCCGGCCGGAGACCCGGCGTCAGTCCGAGCAGGAGACGCGCGAGAAGGCCACGGTCGGCTTGCCACGCACGAGGCGGACGGTCTCGGTCCAGCGGCAGCGGGAGGTGCTCTTGACGGGGATCAGCTCGATCTGGCACTTGAAGGCGCCGTGACCGGCGCTTCGACAGTTGCTGACCTTGATCTTGTCGCCCGAGCTGATGATGGCCCCGGCCCGGGCCTCACGTCCGGCGATGGCCGCGGCCGAGGTCTTGGTCAGGCGGGTGGCGGAGGCGCCGAGCGAGGGCATGGCGAGACCTTGTCCGAGGAGGACGGTGGTCGCTGCCAGGCCGGCGAGGGCCTTGTTCTTGGTCGTCATCACGTGTCCTCTCGGTCTCTGCCGCGGCGCCCAGCCTACCAGCGGGATCGGGGGGCCGAGCCGGTTGCCGGGCGGACGCTCGGACTAGAACATCCGTCCACTGCGTGACAGGATGGGGACCGAGCCGCCGATAACTCGACCATGCCCAAATTCGCCCCAGCCCGCCTGGCCGCCTCGGCGGCCGCCACAGTTCTCCTCTGTTGCGCCCCGGTGGCCGCGCCGGCCCTCGCCGCCTCCCACAAGTCCAAGCATCTGACCATGGCCGTGGCCAAGGCCACCGCGCTGAAGTCGGCGACGCCCCTGATCCTCGACCCGGCCGACCAGGTTCGGGTCACCGGCTGCAGCAAGTCGGGTTCGTCCTACACCTGCGGGCTTCAACTCCACGCCGCGAGCAGCGCGTCGGTCTGCAATTGGACCGTGGTGGTCAAGAAGGTGCGCGGGATCATCGACGTGGTCAAGTACTCCCACATCGACTGCGCCGGCTGAGAACCCCGACACCTGGGCCGTCGAAGCCTGAGTGGCGGCGTGCGTTAGCGGGCGGTAGCCGCCGGAGTCGCCCCGCCTAGTCGACGGCCCGACGGATGAAGCCGGTGACCCCGAGGGCGGTGAACGCGAGGACGGCTGCGACGCAGCCGAGGGCGATCCAGCCGCTGGCGAGATGGGGAAGCTCGGTCAGCGAGGCGCGCATGCCCTCGCTGATGTAGGTGAGCGGGTTGATCAGGGTGATGTCCTGGAACCACTGGAGGCGGGTGAGGCTGGGCCAGGGGTAGAAGGCGGCGCCGGTGAAGATCAACGGGGTGAGGACGATGGCGAAGGCGACGCTGATCCGGTTGGGGGGGACGGCGGTCCCGAGGACGAGGCCCATCGCCGCGCCGGCGAGGGAGCCGAGGATGAGGAGCCCGACGAACGGCGCCCAGGCGGCGCTGGCGAGGTTGACGCCGCCGGGGAGGATGAGCTCGGCGAGGGGGAGGATGAGGAGGGCGGCGATGATTCCCCGCAGGGAGGCGATGACCATCTTCTGGAGGGCGACGGCGGCGGTGGGGAGGGGGGCGAGGAGGCGGTCCTCGATCTCCTTGGTGAAGGAGAACTCGATCACCAGGGGGAGGGCGGTGTTCTGGAGCGAGGTGAGCACGAGGGTGAGGGCGAGGACGCCGGGCATGAGCTGGGCGCCGTAGGAGCGCCCGGCGGCGCCGATCTCGGGGAGGACGCGGCCGAAGACGAAGAGGAAGAAGATGGGCTGGAGGAGCGACTGGGCGAGGAACCCGAAGGGCTCGTGGCGGATGGTGACCCAGAGGTCGCGCTCGCAGAGAGCGCGGAAGGCCCGGGCCTGGACGCCGAGTCTCATCGGAGGTCGCGGCCGGTGAGATGGACGAAGACGTCCTCGAGGGTGCCCTCGATGCGCCGCATCTCGACCAGAGCCGGCTGGCCGGCGTCGGCGGTGCGCAGGGCGGCGAGGGCGATGTCGGGGAGGCGCCGGCTCTCGCCGTAGAGGCGGACCCGCCAGCGGCCGGAGGCGGCCGGGGTGGAGTCGGCGCGTTCGACGGCGGGATGACTGTCGAAGAGGGCGACGGGGTCGTCGGGGGCCTCGATGGTGAGCTCGAGGCCGTGGACGGCGGGGAGGAGGCGGCGGAGGCCGCCGGGGGTGTCGAGGGCGATCACGGTGCCGTGGTCCATGATGGCGATGCGGTCGCAGAGACGGTCGGCCTCGAGCATGTCGTGGGTGGTGAGCAGGAGGGTGGTCCCCCGCTCGCGGAGCTCGAGGATCCGCTCCCAGAGGAAGAGCCGGGACTGGGGGTCGAGTCCGGTGGTGGGTTCGTCGAGGACGAGGAGCTGGGGCTGGTGCATGAGGGCGCGGGCGATCATCAGGCGCTGGGCCATGCCGCCGGAGTAGCGGTTGACCTTCTCGGACTCGCGGCCGCCGAGGCCGAAGAAGCCGAGCAGCTCGAAGGCGCGCTCGCGCCGCTCGCGCCGGGGAGCGCCGAAGTAGGCGGCGTGGAAGGTGAGGTTCTCGAGGGCGGTGAGGGAGCGGTCGAGGTTGCTGAGCTGGGGGACGACGGCGATGCGGAGCTTGACGGCGACGGGGTCGCGGGCGACGTCGATCCCGTCGACGAGGACCCGGCCGGCGGTGGGGCGCACGCGGGTGGTCATGGTGCCGATGGTCGTGGTCTTGCCGGCGCCGTTGGGGCCGAGGAGGCCGAAGATCTCGCCGCGGAGGACACGGAAGTCGACACCGGCGAGGGCGTCGGGGCCACCGGGGTCATAGCGCTTGCGCAGGCCCTCGACACGAATCATCTCGGTGGGAGCGCCGGTGTCGTGTTCGGTGACGGCACCGGGCATTCGCATGGCGAACGATAACCGGCGGGGACCGGGCGGTCGGGGCCTGTGTCAGGCTGGGGCGCATGCGACGCGTGCGCCTCAAGCGCCTGGCCTACCGGGTGGCCTCGCCGCTGGCCTACGCGTGGTGGAGTTTGGCCCGGGCCCATCACGACGGTGCGAAGTGCGTGATCACCGAGGGGGGGGAGGTGCTGCTGGTCCGCCACACCTACGGGAATCGCCGGCGGTGGGACTTCCCGGGGGGCTTCGTGCGCCGGGGGGAGGAGCCGCGGGCGGCGGCGGCCCGGGAGATCGGCGAGGAGCTGGGCCTGGCCGTCGGCGCCGAGGATCTGGCCTGCCTGGGGGCGATGCGCCTGGACCTGGGCCGGCGGAGCGCCACCGTCAGCTACTTCGGGCTGGAGCTGGCCGAGCGGACGGTCGAGCCGGACCCGGTCGAGCTGGCCGAGGTCGCGTGGTTCGGGGCGGGAAGGCTGCCGCGGCCGCTGGGCGAGCACGTCGGCGAGGTACTGGAGCGCCACCCGTTAGCATCGGTGGGGACCAATCCGGGGAGTCCCGACCGGGGCTGAGAGGGCGCGAGGCGCGCCGACCCGCACACCTGATCTGGATCATGCCAGCGAAGGAAGGGAACCATGTCGCGTGAACACCGCAGCGCATTCGCCTCCGAGCGCGAGTGCCGCACGCAGATGCACCTCGCCCGTCGGGGTGTCGTCTCACCGGAGATGGAGCGGGTGGCCGAGCGGGAGCACCTGTCGGGCGAGCTGGTGCGCGAGGAGGTGGCGCGGGGGCGGATGATCATCCCGGCCAACGTCCACCACGCGGCGCTCGACCCGATGGCCATCGGCCTGAAGGCGCGGGTCAAGATCAACTCGAACATCGGCAACTCGCCGACGTCGTCGTCGCTGGCCGAGGAGGTCGCCAAGCTGACGGTCTCGGAGAAGTGGGGGGCCGACACGGTGATGGATCTGTCGACCGGCAAGCGGATCGACGAGACGCGGGAGGCGATCATCGGGGCGGCGACGGTGCCGATCGGGACGGTGCCGATCTATCAGGCGCTGGAGCAGGTCAAGCGGATCGAGGACCTGACGGCGGAGCTCCTGCTGGAGAACATCGAACACCAGGCGGGCCAGGGGGTCGACTACATGACGATCCACGCCGGCGTCCGGCTCGAGCATCTGCCGCTGTGCCAGCACCGGGTGACGGGGATCGTCTCCCGGGGCGGGGGGGTCCTGGCCCGGTGGATGGTGCACCACATGGCGGAGAACCCGCTGTATGAGTGCTTCGACGAGATCCTCGAGATCTGCCGCCGCCACGACGTGTCGCTCTCCCTGGGGGACGGCCTGCGGCCGGGGTCGATCGCCGACGCGTCGGACGCGGCCCAGTTCGCCGAGCTGAAGACGCTGGGCGAGCTGACCGAGCGGGCGTGGGCCCGGGACGTCCAGGTGATGATCGAGGGCCCGGGCCACGTGCCGATCGACCAGCTGGAGATGAACGTGCGCAAGCAGCAGGAGCTCTGCCACGAGGCGCCGTTCTACACGCTGGGCCCGCTGGTCACCGACATCGCGCCGGGCTACGACCACATCACCTCGGCGATCGGGGCGGCGATCGTCGGGTGGCACGGGACGTCGATGCTCTGCTACGTCACCCCGAAGGAGCACCTCGGCCTGCCGAACGCCGAGGACGTCAAGCAGGGGCTGATCGCCTACCGGATCGCCGCCCACGCGGCCGACCTGGCCCGGGGCAACCGGCGGGCGGCGCAATGGGACCGCGCGCTCTCGGAGGCCCGGTTCTCCTTCGACTGGAACAAGCAGTTCGAGCTGGCGTTGGACCCGGAGACGGCGCGGGCGATGCACGACGAGACCTTGGCCGACGACTACTTCAAGACGGCGGAGTTCTGCTCGATGTGCGGGCCGAAGTACTGCCCGATGCACAACTTCAAGGACATCGACTGGGAGGCGGTCCGGGGGGCGGTGGCCGAGCGCAAGCGGGAGCGGGCGGCGGTGGGGATGGCGGCGGAGGGCTGAGTGGCTCCGGCCGAGCGTCGGGCGCTCGTGTTCTTCGCCTCGTGCATCGTGGTGTCGCTGGTCCTGGGGGGAGTCGACCTGGCGGGGGTGCACTCGCTGGCCCTGCGGATCGCGGCGATGTTCAGCCTGGTCATCGGCATCGCCGTGCTGCTAATCCGGGCCAGCCAGAAGCAGCGGGCCGACCGGGAGGGCTGAGCCGGCCTAACCAGGGCGGGCGGCGAGCCGGGCCGCGACCTGCTCGGCGAGGGCCTGGAGGCCGGCGAGGGGACGGACGAGGACGGTGAGCTCGGCGATCTGATCGTCGTCGTCGAGATCGAGGACGTCGATTCCCTCGATCTGCTGAGAGCCGATGCGGCAGCGGAACATGAGGGCGTGGGTGGAGGACTCCTCGGGACGGTCGGCGGGGCCGCCGGCGAGGACGCGGGTGTACTCGAAGTCCTCGAAGAGCTCCTCGAGGACCCCGAAGATCTTGCGGGCGCGGTCGCGACCCTCGATGGGGGCGAGGAGGGTCGGGCTGTGAAGGCGGACGTCGGGGGCGAGGGCGCCGGCCATGGCGTCGAGGTCGCGGCGCTCGACGGCGGCGCGAAAGCGGTCGGCGGCGGTCATCGGCGCCTCGGGTCTGACTGGGTGGTCCATGGGGAGCGGGGTCGGGAGGACGGGGGTGAGGTCATGATCGCAGGGCTTGCGGCGGTCGGCCGGGGCGGGAGGCGAGCGGGGTGGGGAGGATCAGCGGCTCCGGGCTTTGGAGGCGAGCCCGAGGCCGACGAGGGCCGAGGACCCGGCGAGGGCGATGGTGCCGATCCGGGCGCTGGCGGGGAGGTCGTCGGGCGGGGCGGCGAGGGTGGCGGCGATGTCGGCGGCGTCGCCGAGGGCGCAGAGGAGGAGCCAGACGCGGGGGCTGCGGCGGGTGAGGGGGGCGATGACGACGCCGAGGGCGAGGGCGGCGTCGCGGGCGGCGAGGCCGCGGAGGGCGATCTTGGTGGCGGAGTCGCCGGCCTGGTCGTCGCCGAGCCAGGGAGCGGCGAGCCTCTGGGGGGCGAGGATGAGGCCGCCGCTGTAGGCGAGGCGGGCGAGGCCGAAGAGGGGAACGAGGTTCATGAGGGGACTGTAGGGGAGGGCGCTACTCGGGGGCGGGGGAGACGAGCTGGTGGCGGATGCGGTCGCGGGCGGCGGCGAAGCGGACGGCCTCGTAGGTGATGAGGGCGGCGAGGAGGACGGCGAGGCCGGCGAGGGTGGCGATGGCGGGAACGGCGAGGGCGGCGGGGAGGAGGAGGACGAGGAGGAGGGCGGTGACGAGGCGCTGCTTGTTGAGGGTGCCGATGTTGCGCAGGCGGAAGCCGACGTGGGCGATGAGATAGACGACGGTGCCGCCGAGCATGGCGACGGCGGGAACGAGGTCGAGGGGCCGGTCGACGTGGGCGAGGGTCTTCTTCATGCCGACGGCGACGAGGGCGATGCCGGCGACCATGGGGAAGTGGAGATAGGAGAATGAGTCCCGGGCCATCGAGTTCTGCTCGCGGCCGGGGGCGGCGCGGGAGAGGCGGCGCTCGGCGGCGAGGGCGACGACGTCGAAGTAGAGCCACCAGAAGGCGGCGGCGACGGCGGTGCCGAGGATGGCGGCGAGGACGACGCCGAGGCCGAGGCCGGCCTGGGCGGCGACGCCGATGGCGACGATGGACTCGCCGATGGCGATGAGGACGATGAGGCCGTGGCGCTCGGCGAAGTGGCCGGGGACGAGCTTCCAGCCGTCGATGCCGAAGACGAAGGGGCCGCCGGCGTCGAGGAGGACGGCCACGGCCCAGATGGCGAGGCGGGGGCCGTCGCCGAGGAGGGCGGCGGCGAAGAGGAGGCCGACGCCGACGGCGGTGCTGGCGGCGAGGCCGATGACCGACCGCCTGAGGCCGGGGTCGTCGCGACTGGAGATGATGAAGAGGACGATGTGGGCGGCCCGGACGAAGGCGTAGGCGCCGGCGAAGAGGAGGGCCGAGGAGTGGAAGGCCTCGGGGACGCAGAGGGAGGCGACGAGGAGGGCGGCCATGGCGCCGAAGATGACGAGGCGGACGGCGCCCTCCTCGGGGTCGACGACGCTGGTCAGCCAGGCGTAGCCGACCCAGGACCACCAGAGGACGGCGAGGACGAGGAGGCCCTTGGCCAGGCCGTCCCAGGTGGGGGTGGCGGCCATGAGGGCGGTGCACTGGGTGAGGGCGAGGACGAAGACGAGGTCGAAGAAGAGCTCGAGGGGGGTGACGCGGGCGTCCTCGCGCATGACCGGGTTGACGCGGGGGGTCCGGGTGGGGGCGGCGGTGCTCACCGCCCCATTTTGCTCTACGCCGGCCGGGCGGGGCCGGCGGCGTCGCCGGGTCGGGGTGAGGGGTGGGTGAGCTTGACCGGTCGCCGCCGGCGCCGGCCGCCGGTGGTCAGGCCAACGACGTGCGTGGGCTACTCACCGGGTGCGTCACCGGGTGCGCGCTGGGACGGCGTCGAGCCCCAGCGGTTGGGGCACCCAGATTCCGGTGGAAGCCGCTGCCGACGGCTTAGGTCCCGTCGGGCTACGTCGCCCGGACGGCGGACCCACCGCCACCGGAGGAGCCGCCGACCGTCCGTCGAACGAAAGCCCGCCCGACTCCTCGGCGGCGCTGATGAGCCGGGCGGCGAGACCGTGGCCGGCCGCGATCGTTGTGCTGAGCAGGCCATTCTTCCGATGCGGATGAGAGGACTCGAACCTCCACGGAGTTGCCTCCACACGGACCTGAACCGTGCGCGTCTACCAATTCCGCCACATCCGCCCGAGTGGCGACACTATCG
>JAXDHJ010000008.1:0-23427 GCA_034664565.1 Solirubrobacteraceae bacterium | reverse complement strand
GTCACGATCCGACCGATCGGCGACGGCGAGCTGATAATCGCCGCTCGCAGTTCGCGGGTACGCCGCCACGCTGGCATCGCCACCGGAATCTACGAGCCAGGCGAACTCGACCGACTGCGCGACGAGTGGAAGCGCTGATCCTCGACGCCAGCGTCCTGATCGGGCTTCTGGATCGCGCCGACGTCCACCACCAGCGCGCCATCGACGATGTCGAGACGGCCGATGCGGCCGACCGGAACCTGATCACGCCCGCGAGCGCCTACAGCGAAGCGCTCGTCGCGTTCGCGCGCGCCGGCCGCTTGGCCGACGCTCGGCACGCGATCGGCGGGATGGGCATCAGCATCGCCCCGCTCACGGCCGTGGTCGCCGAACGCGCCGCCGAACTGCGCGCCCGTCACCAGCGCCTGCGCCTCCCGGACGCGATCGTCCTGGCGTGCGCCCGCGACCTCGCCGGCGAACTCCTCACCTACGACGAACGCCTAAGGCACACCGCGCAAGAAGTCATCGTTGGGACCCTAGGCTCGCTTTCGGGTCCTCGAGCGGCCCAGGCCGACCAAGGATCCGGATAGGCCCCCCGGGAATCGAAGTGGGCGGATAGAGCCTCCAGGGGCTCGCGCCATCGTCCCAGCCACCCTCGCTCTTGGCATAGTTGAAATTTGGGCTCGCCTTCTGATCGTCTCGAAGCCACGTCCGGCGCCACCCCGCCCCAGCCCGCGCCGCGGCCCGGCGCCGGCGGCAGCTGCGCGCGGGGTCCGGCCGCCGGGACTCGGGCCGGCCGGGCGTATACGATTGCCCGGCTGTGGCCGCCCAACCCCTCCCCGCCGCCCACCTCGACGTCGAACCCGGGACCCTGCCCGACACCATGGCCGCCTGGGTCATCCGCCAGGAGCGCGAGGGCGAGCCGCTCGACGCCTTCCAGATCGAGGAGATCGAGGTTCCGAAGCCGGGCGCCTTCGAGGTGATCGTCCGGGTCATGGCCGCCGGGGTCAACTACAACAACGTGTGGGCGGCCCTGGGCAAGCCGGTCTCGATCTTCGGCTACGGTGACCATCCCGAGTACGGCCACCACATCGGCGGCTCGGACGCCAGCGGCGTGGTCTGGAAGGTCGGCGCCGGGGTGACCCGCTGGCAGCCGGGCGACGAGGTGGTTATCCACTGCAACCAGGCCTCCTACGAGGACCCAGAGGTGCACGGCCTCGACCCGATGGCCGCCCCGTCGCAGAAGATCTGGGGCTACGAGACGACCTGGGGCTCGTTTGCCCAGTTCACCAAGGTCCAGGCCCAGCAGCTGCTGGCCAAGCCGCCGGCCCTCACCTGGGAGGAGGCGGCCTCCTACGGACTCGTCTACTTCACCGCCTACCGCATGCTCATCGACCAGTGCCGCCTGAAGGCCGGCGACCGGGTCCTCATCTGGGGTGCCGCCGGCGGGCTCGGCGTCTTCGCCACCCAGCTCTGCGCGAGCGCCGGGGCCCAGTGCGTCGGGGTGGTCTCCTCCGAGGAGAAGGGCCGCCTGGTCATGGAGCTCGGGGCCACCGGCTACATCAACCGCAACGACTACGCCGGGATGATGCGCCGGGGCGGCGAGGACCCGGCCGAGGAGAAGGCCCGCTTCGCCGAGAGCCGGCGCTTTGCCAAGGCGGTCAAGGAGATCCTCGGCGAGGCCCCGGACATCGTCTTCGAGCACGTGGGCAAGGCCACCTTCCCCACCTCGGTCTACGTGGTGCGCCCCTTCGGGAAGGTCGTCATCTGCGCCGGGACCACCGGCTTCGACCTCGACTTCGACGTCCGCTACCTGTGGATGCGCCAGAAGCAGATCATCGGCTCGCACTTCGCCAACGCCTACGAGTGCATGAAGGCCAACCAGCTGATCGAGCAGGGCCTCATCCGCCCGGTCCTCTGGCGGACCTTCGCCTTCGAGGGCGTCGCCGAGGCCCACCAGCTGATGCGGGAGAACAAGCACCTGGGCAAGATCGCCATCCTCGTCGGCGCCGCCGGCGAGGGCGAGGGCAGGACGGCCGACGGGCCCGGGGCGATCAGGGCGCAGGTCGGAGCCTGATGGCCGCCGGCGTCGTGCACATCCCGTGGTATGCCACCGGCTTCCGGGGCGACGACCTCGCCGAGGCGCTCGAGCACGTCTCGACCATCGCCCTGCGCTACAACGCCCGCTCCTACGTCGTCTACCGGGCGCGCGACGACCGCTACAAGTTCCTCCAGGTGCTCGAGTTCGAGACCAAGCTCGATTGGGAGCGCTACTGGGAGGGGCGGGAGCTCATCGAGTTCCGGGTCAACTGCTCCGGCTGGTTCCAGGTGCCGGTCGTCTACGGCTGGCAGGACGTCGTCTGCCGGGGCTTCGGCCCGGGGGCAGGCGACGGCGAGGCCCCGACGAGCTCCCCCGCGGTCAACGAGGGCGAGAGCGCCTAACGCTCGAGCGGGGCCATGGTCAGACCGGCGTCGCGCAGCTGCTCCCAGTAGAGCTCGGCCGTCTCCTTCTCCCCGGTCCAGACGATGGCCAGCCCGCTGGTGTGGGATGCGCTCGGCCATGGCGTAGCCCTGCTCGAGGTTGACCCCGGGGACGACCCGCGCCAGGGTGGCGGCCACGTGGTCGAAGGTGTTGTGGTTGTCGTTGCGGACGATCACCTTCCACGAGCCGCCGGTGCCCGTGCCGGGCCCGCCCACCCGGGGTAGCTCGATCGTCTGACTCATCCGTCCGCTGAGCTTAGCTCGCGCTTTGACCAGTAGCGGTGCAGGCCGGCCCAGCTCTGATCGGGCGGCAGGGCCACCGTGTAGCGGGATGCCGTCTGCGGGTCGGCGGCCGCCGCCGCCTCGGCGCGGATCAGCGCGCAGAACTCCTCCTCCCCGAGCGTGCGTCCGAGCTCGCCCCAGCGGGTGAGATGCCCGCGCATCGCCTCCAGGTGGTCGCCGGCGTCGTCCACGGCGCCGAAGTGGGTCAGGCCGAGGCTCCGCGGCCGCCACGCCTCGATGGTGTCGAGCGACGCCGCCCACGCCTCGAGGTCGACATCGGGAGGCGGCGTCGGCGGGAGGGTGAGGTCCGACGGCGGGATCCGCACCCCGGCCACGTCGCCGACGAAGGCGCGCCGGCTCGGCTCGTGGAGGTAGGAGACGTGGTGGGATGCGTGGCCCGGGGTGTAGGCCACGGCGAATGGCCCGAGCGTCTCTCCGCCGCCCAGCACGCGGAGGTTCTCCTCGGGGACGGGGACCATCTCCCCCCACAGGCGATCCATGTCCTCGCCGTAGAGGCGCCGGGCGCTGGCCATGAGCCGGGCCGGGTCGGCCATGTGGCGGGCCCCGCGCTCGTGGACCCACACCTCGAGCTCGGGCCAGCGTTCGACCAGGGCCCCGGCGCCGCCGGCGTGGTCGAGGTGGATGTGGGTGAGGGCCAGCGCGCGCGGTCGCGTCCCCTGGAGGCCGGCGAGCAGGCCGGGGAGCGCCGAGGTCGGACCGGGATCGACGATCACGTCCCCGACCAGCCAGGCGCAGATCACCCGATCGAGTCCGAGATGGCGGACGTCGATCGGGCGGGGCTGGTCGCTCGTCACCGGGGGCCCGTGGCCGTCACTGCCCCGAAGCCTACAATTGCTCCATGAGCGGCGACGCCCATCGGCTCGCGCAGCCGGACCGGCCGTGGCTGATCCGCACCTACTCGGGCCACTCGACGGCGAAAGCCTCCAACGCCCTCTACCTGAAGAACCTGGCCAAGGGGCAGACCGGCCTGTCGATCGCCTTCGACCTCCCGACCCAGACCGGCTACGACTGCGATCACGAGCTGGCCCGGGGCGAGGTGGGCAAGGTCGGGGTATCGATCTCCCACCGCGGCGACATGGCCGAGCTCATGCGGGGCATCCCCCTCGGGGAGATGAACACCTCGATGACGATCAACGCCACCGCCGCCTGGCTGCTCGCCCTCTACATCGTCACCGCCGAGGCTCAGGGGGTCGAGGCCCCAAGCCTCCAGGGGACCACCCAGAACGACATCATCAAGGAGTTCCTGGCCCGCGGGACCTACGCCTTTCCCCCGGCGCCGTCGATGCGCCTGATCGCCGACACCATCGCCTACACCGTCGAGCACGTGCCCCAGTGGAACCCGATCAACATCTGCTCATACCACCTCCAGGAGGCGGGGGCCACCCCGGTCCAGGAGATCGCCTATGCCATGAGCAACGCCATCGCCGTACTCGACAGCGTCCGCCTGCGCCTTGACGGCGACGAGGCCCGGATGGCGGCGGTGTTCGGCCGGATCTCCTTCTTCGTCAACGCCGGGGTGCGCTTCGTCGAGGAGCACGCCAAGCTGCGGGCGATGTCGGTCCTCTGGCAGGAGCTCGGCCGCCGGCGCTACGGGGTGAGCGATCCCAAGCTCCTGCGCTTCCGCTACGGCGTCCAGGTCAACTCCCTCGGGCTGACCGAGCCCCAGCCCGAGAACAACGTCCAGCGCATCGTGCTCGAGGCGCTCGCCGTCACCCTCGGCCGCGACGCCCGGGCCCGGGCCATCCAGCTCCCGGCCTGGAACGAGGCCCTCGGCCTGCCCCGCCCGTGGGACCAGCAGTGGTCGCTGCGCATCCAGCAGGTGCTCGCCCTCGAGACCGACCTCCTCGAGTACCCCGACATCTTCGCCGGCTCGACGGTGATGGAGGGGCTGGTCGGCGAGCTGCTCGACGGGGCCCGAGCCGAGATGGCGGTGGTCGCCGAGCACGGCGGCGCCGTGGCCGCCGTCCCCTACATGAAGGCGGCGCTGGTCGACTCCCACCGCGAGCGGATCCGCCGCATCGAGGCCGGCGAGCAGACGGTGGTCGGGGTCAACCGCTTCACCGAGACCGAGCCCTCGCCGTTGACCGCCGACGCCGAGGGCGGGATCCTCGTCGTCGATCCCGGGCTCGAGGCCGAGCAGGTCGCCGCGCTCGCGGGCTGGCGGGCCGAACGCGACCAGGGGGCGGTGGACGGCGCTCTCGCCGACCTGGCGCAGGCGGCGGCCGGCGACGCCAACATCATGGTCGCCTCCATCGCCGCCGCCCGGGCCGGGGTGACCACCGGCGAGTGGGCCCAGACCCTGCGCGACTCCTTCGGCGACTACCGGGCTCCCACCGGGGTGGGCGGAGCGGTCGGCGGCCCGCCGACCGAGGAGCTCGAGGCGGTCCGCCTCCAGGTCGACGCGCTCTCGACCCGCCTCGGGCGGCGCCTGAAGCTCCTGGTGGGCAAGCCCGGCCTCGACGGCCATTCGAACGGCGCCGAGCAGATCGCCGTCTACGCCCGCGACGCCGGGATGGAGGTCGTCTACGAGGGCATCCGCCTCACCGCCGAGCAGATCGCCACCTCCGCCCTCCAGGAGGGGGTGCACGTCGTCGGCCTGTCCATCCTCTCCGGCTCGCACCGCGAGCTCATCCCCGAGGTGATGGCCGCCCTGCGGGCGCGGGGGGTCGAGGCCCCGGTGGTGGTCGGGGGGATCATCCCCGAGCAGGACGTCGAGCCCCTGCGCCGGGCAGGAGTCGCCGCGGTCTACACCCCCAAGGACTTCCGCTTCTCGAAGATCATCGGCGACATCGTCGCCCTGGTGGCCGAGCGCCACCACCAGGCGCCCGCCCCGGCGTGAGCGGCGCCGAGCTCGGGGCCCGCCTGCGCGACGGCGACCTCGCGGCCGCGCCGGCCGTCCTCAACCTGGTCGAGAGCAGCACGGCAGCCGACCGGGCCGAGACCGCCGCCCTCCTGCGCGCGGTCTCCCCGGCCGTGCTCGGCGGCGAGGCCCGCGCCCACATCATCGGGGTGACCGGGCCCCCCGGGGTGGGCAAGTCGACCCTCCTCGGCGCCCTGGTCGCCGAGTGGCGGCGGCGGGCGCGCACGGTGGCCATCCTCGCCGTCGACCCGTCCTCCCGGCGGTCGGGGGGCGCCCTCCTCGGCGACCGGGCCCGCATCGCCTTCGACCCCGCCGACCTCGGGGTGTTCATCCGCTCCACGGCCACCGGCCACCGCCCCGGCGGTCTGGCCCCGGCCACCCGGGCGGCGGCCCACGCCCTGGCCGGGGCGTTCGACCTCGTGGTGGTGGAGACGGTCGGCGTCGGTCAGTCGGAGATCGAGGTGGCCGACCTCGCCGACACCGTGGCCGTCGTCCTCCAGCCCGGCTCCGGCGACGTCCTCCAGTTCCTCAAGGCCGGGATCATGGAGATCCCCGACCTCCTCGTGGTCACCAAGGCCGACCTTGGGTCCCTGGCGCGGGCCACCCTCAGCGACGCCCGCTCGGCCCTCGGCGCGGTCGGCTCGCCGGGCACCCGCGCCCTGGCCGTGTCCGGGCTGCCCCCGCCGCAGGGGATCGGCGACCTGGCCGACGCCCTGGAGGAGCATCGCCTGGGCATCGACCTCGCCGCCCGGCGCCTGCGCTCGCGCCGGGCGGCTGCTCTGGCCGACTATCTCGTCGAGCACGGCGAAGGTGGGCTGCGCCGCCTGGGCGGCCGGCGCGCCGCCGAGCGGTGGCTGGCCGCCCAGCCGCCGGGGCTGGACGTCCCCGGGCTGGTGGCCGCGCTCGAGCGCCGGGGCGAGATCGGCGTCTGAGCCCGCCCCGGTGCCCGGCGTCCGCCGGCCCTCGTTCAGCAGCCGTCGACGCCGCAGGTCTCCCCACCGGCGCTCACCGGAAGGGCGGCCCTGGCCTCCCACGCCCGGGCCAGGGACTGGCCGAGGATCTCCGGGGACTGGGCCCCGGAGGCGCCGAAGGTCCGGTCGAAGACGAAGAACGGCACGGCGTTGATGCCGAGGCTGCCCGCCGTGCGCTCGTCCTCGCGCACCTCGGCGGCAAAGCGGTCGCCGGCGGCCAGCGACCGCACCTCGTCGGCCGGGAGCCCGACCTCGACGGCCAGGCGTTCGAGCACGGCGAGGTCACTGATCAGCTCGCCCTCGGTGAGGTAGGCGCGCATGATCCGCTCCTTGAGGGCGTCCTGGAGGCCGTGCTCGGCGGCGAGGTGGAGGTGGCGGTGAGCGTCGAAGGTGTTGCCGGCCCGTGCGCGGTCGAAGCGGAAGTCGAGACCCTCGCCGGCCGCCACCGCGGTCAGGCGCGCCTGCATGGCCAGGGCCTCGGCCCGGGTCATCCCGTACTTGGCGGCGAGGTGGTCGGCGCCGTTCACGGCGCGCTCGGCCGGGGCGCCCGGGTCGAGCTCGAAGCTCCTCCAGGTCACCCGCACCTCGTCGCGGTGCTCGAACCCGGCGAGGGCGGCCTCGAAGCGCCGCTTGCCGACGTAGCACCAGGGGCAGGCGATGTCCGACCAGATCTCGACCTCCACGGCGTCTCCCTTCACACGATGCGCAGTTGTGTAGACAACTACCGCCAGGTTAGCACCGCCGGCGGCCCCCGCCGGCACCATGCGTCATCATCGCCGGAGTGGATGCTCCTCCGGCCGAGACCGAGACCGAGACCAAGACCGAGACCGAGACCGGCCCGGGCGCTCCCTTCGATCTGGCCGACGCCATCGGCGGCCCGGTCGGCATGGTCGAGACCTCGCTGCCCGGGGCGGCGTTCATCGTCGCCTACGCGATCTCGGGGTCGGCCACCGACCTCGCGGCCATCGTCGCCGTGGCGCTGGCCGTGGCCCTGGCCATCGGCAGGCTGGCCCGCCGCCAGTCGCCCCGCCACGCCCTCTCGGGCCTCGTCGGGGTCGGGGTCGCCGCCTTCATCGCCGTACGCAGCGGGCGGGCGGAGAACTTCTACGTCCTCGGGCTGCTCCTCAACGCCGGCTACGCCGCCGCCTTCGTCATCTCCATCATCGTCCGCCGCCCCCTGGTCGGGCTCATCGTCAGCCAGCTCGACCGGGAGGGCCCGGGCTGGCGCGAGGACCCGACGCGGCTGCGCGCCTTCACCCGGGCGAGCTGGCTCTGGGCCGGCCTGTTCAGCCTGCGCCTGGTGGTCGAGCTCCCCCTCTACTTCGCCGGCGCGGTGCTCGCCCTCGGCGTCGCCCGCACCGCCCTCGGCCTGCCGCTGTTCGCCCTCGGCCTGTGGCTGACCTGGCTCCTGGTGCGCCGAGCCCCGGCACCGGCCGCCCCCGCCGGCGCCTGAGTCGGGGGCAGCCGCCCCGCCTCAGCGCAGGTTGAAGATCTGGATCGCCTCGGCCGACTGGGAGGTCTTGTCGGGGCGGACGTGGACGATGGCAAAGACCACGAGGCTCGCGCCGTTGCTCTGCGCGTAGCTGCGCAGGGCGACGCCCTGGTTGTTCAGGGAGAAGGCGACCTGCCCGTCGGGAGTGGTGTGGGTGAGGGCGTTGGCCATGGTGGTGAAGCCGTCGTGGTGGGGGATTCCCGGGTTGCCGGGGCGGATCTCCCGGGCGCGCAGGACGATGCGCACGCCGGCACTGCACGTCGCCTTGAACGCGGCCCCCGGGGCTCCGGTGAGGGCGGCCACCAGCGAGTTGACCAGGGCCTTGGCCATCCCGGCTGCGTCGCACCCCGGTCCCGGCGGCGGGGGCTTGACCCCGGGTCCGACCACGACCACCGATTCGCTCGGATCCGAGCAGGCACCGGAGGCCTTGTTGTTGGCGGCGTCCCCGTTGTAGGTGGCCACGAAGCGGTAGGTGCCGGCCACCGTCGGGGTGTAGGCGGCCGAGACCGTCGGGGTGGACACCCCGAGGGTCGAGGTGAACACCGGCGCCCCGGCGCAGCTCGGGTCACCGGGGCCGTAGAGGCGGAAGGTGACCGTGCCGTTCGGCTTGTAGGCGCCGCTGACCACGGCGGTATCGCCGATCCTCCCCCCGAGGGCGACCGACGGCGAGGCCACGGTGGTGACGGTCGGCGTCAGCGCGGTGACCGCCACCGTCTCGCTGAGGTCGCCACACTTGCCGCTCACCTTGTTGTTGGCGGCGTCGCCGTTGTAGGTGGCGATCCAGTTGTAGGTGCCGGCCTTGGTCGGGGTGTAGGCGCCCGAGGTGGTGGGCTGGCTGAGGGGGACGGTGGAGGTAAACACCGGGGTGCCGGCGCACTTGGTGTCGCTCACGTCGTAGAGGGCGAAGGTCACCGTGCCGGTGGGCGCCGCACCGCCGACGAGCACCGCGAGGTCGGTGATCGAGCCACCGACCGGCGCCGACGCCGAGGCCACGGTGGTGAGCGTCGGGGTGGCCAGGGTGGCGGCCGAAGCCGCGCCGGCCAGGAGGCTGGCGAGCACCGCCGCCGCCCCCGCGAGTACCCCGGCCCACCGCCGCCGCGTGGTGCTGCCAAGTCCGCTCTCCACCATGTCGATCGCTCCCATCGTCCGCCCATCGCCCGGGCCTTCGGCGAGGGTGAATATAGAGGGTGGCGCCCCGGGGGCGGTACACCTGCGCCTGCCCGCGGTCGAGCGGTCGTACCCACGGGGGGACGACCGGCCGCCCGGCGGCCGCCGGGCGGCGAACGCCTCAGGCGGCGAGCTCGCCGTGCCAGGCGGCGTAGGCCACGAGCTCGTCGCGCTCGAGCAGCGGGATTCTGTACTCGTCGGCCGCCCGGGCCAGCCGCCGGCCCCCCTCGCCCCGGTCGAGCGGGCTGCGGCGATCGAGGAGGGCCAGGGGGCGGGCGAACTCGGCGCGGAACCCCCGCTCGCACTCCACCACCCTGCCCCAGGCCACCACCGCCCCCCAGGCCGCCTCCGGCGCCGGGAGGTCGGGATCCTCGGGCAGGAGGTTGTAGGCCGAGAAGCCGCATGTGCAGCCTCGCTGGGGGGCATCGTGGCCGCCGAGGGCGAAGCACTTGGCGTGGCGATCGTGATCGGTCGGCCACGGCGAGGGCAGGGCCCGGGGGGCGATCATGGCCAGCGCCGGGTTGGGGACGAAGCGGCCGGCGACGAAGATGCCCGAGTAGAGGCCGCCACGGCGGACCCCCCAGTGCCGAAAGCCGACGAGCGGCTGGGCGACCGGCTCGGGCCTCACGCCGGGGCGGGCACCGGCCGGTCGGGCACCGGCGTCACCTGCGGCCGCGCCGGTTCCGGCGGCGGGGCCACCGGATCGGGCACCTGCACGGGTGCCGGCGCCGGACGCTCGGTCTCGCGGAGGGGCTTGCCGATGTCTCCCATCTAGGTGGTGATGCTAGCCACGACGGCGGCGAACCTCAACGCCGGCCGACCTCGGCCGCCTCGGCGTCGGGCGGCCCGGCCCCACCCGCCGGACCCGGCTCCGAAACAACCCCCTCGTCATCGAGCTCACGCATGCGCCGGCGGACCCGGCGGCGGCGCTCGGCGAGGTCGGCCTCGAGCTTCCCGAGCTCGCCCTGGCGGCGGTGGACGAGCTCGAGCTGGCGCTCGAGGTGGCCCAGGGCCTCCACCAGGAGCTGGCGGCGGCGGGCCGGGTCGACGTCGTCGCGGCGCAGCTGGCTGCGCAGGGCGGCCCGGGCGTCCTCGGCGGCGATCAGCTCCTTGAGCTCGTCGAGGGAGACGCCGAGCAGGGCCTTGAGCCGCATGACCTCGCGCAGGCGCTCGACCTCGGCCTCCCCGTAGAGGCGGTGGGCCCCGGCCAGGCGGTCGGCCCCGGCGTCGGGGAGCAGGCCGATCTCCTCGTAGTAGCGGATGGTGCGCGGGGTCGTCCCCACCAGGCGCGCCACGTCGCCGATGCGCAGGTCCCGGGTCTCGGTCATCGGGTGGCCACCGACCCAGGGTAGACGGCCGGGGCCTCGACATGGCGGGGGCGCAGGAGGCAGACGACCGCCCCGATCAGCGATGTCGCGGCCAGCACCCAGAGGGCGAGGTGCATGTTGTGGATGAAGGGGGCGAGCTTCTGGTCGCTGAGGCCCTGGGTCAGCCCGGAGAAGATCTTGAACAGGATGGGCTTGGGCACGGCGGCGGTGACCACGGCGAGGACGAAGGCGATGGAGAGGACGGCGCCGGTGTTCTGGAGGAGCATGCGCGCGCCGGCGGCGATGCCCCGCCGCTGGGCGGGGACGGTGCCCATCATGGCGGCGGTGTTCGGGCTGTTGAACATCCCCGAACCGACGCCGACGATGGCCAGCCACAGCGTGCTCTGCCAGTAGGGGGTGTGCACCTCGAGGCTGGTCATCAGGGCCAGGCCGACGCCGACCACCAGCATCCCCAGGGCGGCCAGGCCGCGGGAGCCGCGGCGGTCGGCGTAGATCCCGGCCAGGGGCGAGGCGACGAGCATGCCCAGGGCGAGGGGGATGAGCTTGATTCCGGCGGTGATGGCGTCGTCGCCCTGGGCACCCTGGAAGTAGAAGACGAAGAGGAACATCAGGGCGAAGCGGGCGAGGCCGTTGATGAACGAGGCGCCGGCGGCGGCCGCGAACAGGCGGTTGCCGAAGATGCTCACGTCGAGCATCGGGGCCCGGACCCGGCCCTCGATGACCACCCACAGCGGGAGGAGGACCGCCGCGGCGGCCAGGCCGCCGATGACCACCGGATCAGACCAGCCGCTCAGCCCGCCCCGGGAGACGCCGAGCACGAGCCCGGTGAGGCCGACGAGGAAGGTCAGGCTCCCCCCGAGGTCATAGCCGCGGGTGGCGTCGGGCTTGGCCAGCTCGCGCAGCACGGCCGCCCCCCAGGCGGCGCCGATCAGGGCGAAGGGGACGTTGAACCAGAACACCCAGTGCCAGGACACCGAGACGAGCACGCCGCCGAGGACCGGGCCGAGGACGAGGCCGACGGCGGCGATCATGGTGTTGGCCCCCATGGCCAGGCCGAGCTGCTCCCGGGGGAAGGCGTCGGTGACCAGGGCGGCGGCGTTGGCGAAGAGGAAGGCCCCGCCCACGCCCTGGAGGACGCGCCAGAGGATTAGCTGGGTGACGTCGGCCGAGAACCCGGCGCCGAGCGAGCCGAGGGCGAAGAGGACGAAGCCGGCCACGTAGGCCCGCTTGCGCCCGAACAGGTCCGACAGGCGCCCGGCGCTGAGGACGAGCACGGTCGAGGCGATCATGTAGGCGAGGATCACCCAGACCAGGGCGAGCAGGCTGGCGTGGAGGCTGCGCTCGAGGTCGGGCAGGGCGATGATCAGGGTGCCTGAGTTGGTGGCGGCGAGGAGCATGCCGAGGCTGGTGCACGACAGGGCCCACCACCGGTAGTGGCGGTGGTCGGCGCCGACGCCGGGGCGCCGGCGGGTCGCCGAGGCGACCGTCGCCTCCCGGGTGCTGCTGGCGGCCATGGACGGAGACCCTCCTTCTCTTCGCGGAGCTTACGTGAACGTCAAGTTCTTAGCCTAGCATGCCATCCGGGGATCGCTTGGGGGCGGCGCCGGCGGCCGGCGAGGCTCGGCCACCGCCGGGGATCGAGGTGTGGCTCGGGGCGCCGGCGGGTAGCGAGACGGCGAGGAGAACTCGAGGAGGTCTGGTGATGCTGCGCCTGAACGCGAGCACCTTGGACTACGCCATCCTGGCGATCTACTTCTGCGTGGTACTCGGCATCGGCCTGGTGGCCCGGCTGTCGATCAAGACCGACATCGACTTCTTCCTCTCGGGACGGTCGCTCCCGGCGTGGATCACCGGCCTGGCCTTCATCGCCGCCAACCTCGGGGCCCTGGAGATCCTCGGCCAGGCGGCCAACGGCGCCCAGTACGGGATCCCCACCGTCCACTTCTACTGGATCGGCGCCGTCCCGGCCATGGTCTTCCTCGGCCTGGTGATGATGCCCTTCTACTACGGGGCCAAGGTCCGGAGCGTGCCCGAGTACCTGCGGCTGCGCTTCAACGAGTCGACCCACTTCTTCAACGCCCTGACCTTCGCGGTCGGGACCGTCCTCATCGCCGGGGTCAACCTGTTCGCCCTCGCCCTCGTCGTGCACCTGATGCTCGGGTGGTCGATCGACGTGGCGATCGTCGCCGCCGCCGCCGTCGTCCTCCTCTACATCACCCTCGGCGGCCTGACCTCGGCGATCTACAACGAGGTGCTCCAGTTCTTCGTCATCATGGCCAGCCTCATCCCCCTGACCGTGGTCGGGCTGCACAGCGTCGGCGGCTGGCACGGCCTCGAGCAGAAGGTCAGGCAGTCGCCGCTCCACGACGCCGGCCTCCACGCCTGGCAGGGCCTCGGCATCGGGTCGCACAACTCGATCGGGGCCAACTGGATCGGCATCGTCATGGGGCTCGGGTTCGTCCTCTCCTTCGGCTACTGGACGACCAACTTCGCCGAGGTCCAGCGGGCCCTCTCGGCCAAGAACATGTCGGCCGCCCGGCGGACGCCCCTGATCGGCGCCTACCCGAAGATCTTCCTCCCCGCCCTGACCATCATCCCCGGGCTGGTCGCCCTGGTCAGCATCAAGGGCCTCGGGGGCAGCGACATGAACCTGGCCTACAACAACGCGGTGCCCCTGCTCATCGGCAAGTACTTCCCCGAGGGGATGCTCGGCCTGGCGGTGACCGGCCTGCTCGCCGCCTTCATGGCCGGGGTGGCGGCCAACGTGACGGCGTTCAACACCGTCTTCACCTACGACCTCTGGCAGTCCTACGTGCGGCGCGACCGCGACGCCGCCTACTACCTGCGGGTGGGACGGCTGGCCACCTTCGGCGGGCTGGTGGTGGCGATCGGGACGGCGTTCATCGCCAAGGGCTACTCGAACATCATGAACTACATCCAGCTCCTCTTCTCCTACTTCAACGCCCCCCTCTTCGCCACCTTCATCATCGGCATGTTCTGGGCCCGGTCGACCCCGAGGGCCGGGCTGGCCGGCCTGGTGGCGGGCACCCTCGGCGCCTTCGTCACCCACGAGCTCTACTCCATGCACCACCTGTCATTCGGCTCGGCCCAGAGCGCCAACTTCGGCGGGGCCATCGTCGCCTTCCTGGCCGACGCCGTGGTCACGGTGGCGGTCTCCCTGGTCACCCGGCCCAAGCCCGAGGAGGACCTGCGCGGGCTGGTGTGGGGGCACGGCCGCCGCGAGGAGGAGGCCGACGACTTCGTCCGCGGCGATCAGGCGTGGTTTCGCTCGCCGTGGCTCATGGGCGGCGTGGCCATCGGCCTCGTGGTGATCCTCAACATCCTCTTCATCTGAGCCGGAGGCAGGCATGACCGACTATCCCCACGACCATCCGTTCCGCGCCCCGGTGGAGGCCCAACCCACCGGGGTGAGCGAGGCCGACGAGGCGGCGGCCGCCCGCGCGGCCAACCGCTTCGACATCCGGCGGATCATCGGTGGGCTGTTCTGCCTCTACGCGGTGATCCTCATCCTCACCGGCGCCCTCGGCGACCACACGGTCAAGACCAAGGCCTCGGGGATCAACATCGACCTGTGGACCGGGTCCGCCATGCTCGTGGTCGGGGTGTTCATGATCGCCTGGGCCCTCGTGCGCCCGGTCGGCCCGGAGCCGGTCGAGACCCGCGGCGAGGGATCCGGGCGGATCCGGCGAGCCCCGGCGACCTAGTCGGCCTCGAGCAGGCGGGCGCCGGCCGCGGCCTCGACCGGCATGCCCGGCGGCGGGGGTCCCCCGGGGGCGAAGAGGGCGAGGACGTGGCCGCCGAACCCGCCGCCGACCATGCGGGCCCCGGCGGCGCCGGCCGCCTTGAGCTCGGCCACCACCTCCTCGACCCGCTCGGTGCTGGCGGCGTAGAGGTCGCGCAGGCTGGCGTGCGAGGCGTCGAGGAGAGGCCCCACGGCGGCGAGGTCGCCGTCCTCGAGGGCGGCCACCGCCGCCTCCACCCGGGCGTTCTCCTCGATCACGTGGCGCACCCGCCGGTCGAGGGGAGGGGCGAGCCGGACGAGATCGGCGCCCGTCGCCTGGCGCAGGCTCTTCATTCGGAGCAGCTCCCGCGCGCGGTCGCACTCGGCCCGGCGCTCGTTGTAGCCGGAGTCGGCCAGGGCGTGGGTCTGGCCGGAGTCGACGGTGACGAGCTTCCAGTCGCCGAGGCGCAGACGGACCGGGCGGCAGTCGAGGCTCTGGAAGTCGATGCGCAGGGCCATCCCCGGCCGGCCGAAGAGGGAGGCCATCTGGTCGAGGAGGCCGCTGTCGACCCCGGCCCACCGGCTCTCGATCCGAGCGCACAGGCGGGCGAGCGCCAGCCGGTCGGGAGCCTCGACCCCGGCCAGGGCGAGCAGGGCCAGGCAGAGGGCGACCTCGAGCGCCGCCGAGGACGAGAGGCCCGATCCGGCGGCGATGGTTCCGGTGATCTCGAGGCGGGCCGGCGGGATCGGGTGCCCGGCGGCCCGGAGCTCGGCCACCGCACCCCGCACGTAGGCCCGCCACCCGTCGACCGGGGCGGGGCGGCGCAGGGGGAAGCGGTCGGTCTCGCCGAGGTCGCCGGCCAGCGCCTCGACCTCGTCGCCGTCGCCGTCGATCCGCTCGGCCTTCACCGTGACCCCCTGGGCGACAGCCAGGGGCAGGGCGAGGCCGTCGTTGTAGTCGGTGTGCTCGCCGATCAGGTTGACCCGGCCCGGGGCGAAGGCGACCGCGCGTGCGGGGCTCAGGGCGCGGTCTTCGTCGTCTTGGTGGCCGGCTCGGTCTGCGCGGTCTGCGAGCGGATCTGCCAGCGCCCGCCGGCCTTGACCAGCTCGATCGTCCCGTCGAGCGGAGGCTGGCCGGCGGCGGCGGTGTGGACGTCGGCCAGGGCGGTCGTCCCGTCGACCTTGACGCCCTTGACCACCAGGGTCGGCGACTGGAGGCCGGCGAGGCCGCGGGCCAGGGCCATCTTGCACGGCAGGTGGATCTCCCGCATCTTGTCGAGGATGTTGGCGGCCAGGTAGCGCCGGCAGATGGTGGCGTAGTCCTTCTGGGCGCTGGCCTGGGTGTAGCCGAGGAGAGTGGCCCGGACCTGCTTGGCGTCGGGGCTCTCGCCCCCGCCGCGGGTGAGGAGGAAGACGGCGACCACGGCGACCACCACCACCAGCCCGAGGACCCGGAATCTGCGCACGCCGGGAGGGTAGCGGCTCAGAGGAGGGCGACCGGGTCGGCCACCCGCACCTTCCCGGGCTCGATCACCTCGGCGTAGACGCCGAAGGCCAGGGGCTCGGTGGTGGCCAGGCCGGACCGGTAGCCCCGCAGGAGATCGAGCACCGGGAGGTCGACCTCGCCGGTGTCGGGGTCGCGGGTGGTCACCAGGCAGCGGCCGACGTGGCCGCGCACGGCGACGAGTGCCTCGCCGACGCGCAGCCGCCGCCCGACCCACCCGTCCTCGGCGTGGGCGTCGGGGCCGTCGAGCTCGATGGTCATCCGAAAGCGCCGGACGTCGACCTGCCGGGCGCCGTCGGTGTCCTCGGCCAGGCGGTCGAGCGAGGCGCGGGAGACCAGGGTGACCGCCCCGGCCCGGCCGCGGTCGACGCCCGGCCGCCGGCCGTGGCCGGTGACGAGGCGCAGCTCTCGCCCGGCGTGCTCGGAGACGGCGGCCGACCACGGCCCGAGGACGAGGCGGGCCTCGGCCGGGCGCGAGTGGAAGCGGGTGGCCAGCACCGGTCCGAGCTCGACGTGGCCGGTGACGGTCGGCCGGCCGGGAAAGGCAAGGGCGAGGGTCCCGGCGGCGGCGTCGTAGTCAGGGATGACGGCGCTGAGGGCGCCGAGCTGCTTGCCGTTGACCATCCGCCCCGCCTCGTCGATCAGGTAGAAGCGGCGGTCGTCGACCACCCCGCCGGACGCGAGGGTCAGCTCCTGGCGGGCGAGGAGGCGCAGGCCCTTGACCGGGGTGGCGGCCAGGCCGGCGACCCGGGGGGTGGTCGCGCTCATCCGCCTGGCGTCGGCGACCGGGGGCACGCGGTGAGCATAGGGGCGGCCGGGCGTTCACCGATCCGTAAGCCGGTGGCGGCGTGACCGGGCTCGGCGTGCCCGATGATGTGGGCCGGTGTTCGTCCTCATCATCTTCGCGCTCCTCGCCGGGGCGGGCACGGCGCTCAGCCCCTGCGTGCTGCCCGTCCTGCCCGCCCTGCTCTCGGCCAGCGGATCGGGCGGACGGCGGCGGCCGGTGGGCATCGTCCTCGGGCTGACCGTCACCTTCACGGTGACCATCGTCGGCCTGGCCAAGGTCGCCGGCGGGGTGGGGCTGGGCTCGGATCCGCTGCGCCAGGTCGCGGTGGTGGTGCTCGTGGTCTTCGGCCTCGCCGTGGCCGTCCCCGCCGTCGGGGCCCGGCTCGAGCGCCCCCTCGCCGCCCTCTCCCGCCTCGGGCCGCGGACGCGGGGCGAGGGCTTCGCCTCGGGCCTGGTGGTCGGGGCGGCGCTCGGCTTCGTCTACACGCCGTGTGCCGGACCGATCCTCGTCGCCGTGATCACCGTCGGCGCCGCCTCGGGCCGGACCCTGGCGGTGGGGTTGGCCTACGCCGTGGGCTCGGCGCTCGTCCTCCTCGCCCTCTCCACCGGCGGGCGGCGGGTGATCGACCGGCTGCGCGCGGCCGGCCGAGGTCCGCGGGTCCAGCGGGGGCTCGGGGTGGTGATGATCCTCACCGCGGTGGTCATCGCCACCCAGCTCGACGTCAAGCTCGACCAGCAGATCGCCCTGCACATCCCGAACTTCAGCCTGACCGCGGGGCTCGAGCGCAGCCACGCCGTCTCCACCGAGCTCACCCGGCTGCGGGGCGCGCCCTCGCGCTTCGCCCCGGCGTCGGGGTCCGGTGCCGTGGCCGGGGCGGTCGCCGGGTCGGGGGGCGGCGCGGCCGCCGGGTCGGGGGGCGGCGCGGCCGCCGGAGCACCGACCCTGCCGGTCCTCGGCCCGGCGCCCGACTTCACCGGGACCGAGCGCTGGTTCAACACGCCGGGCGGGGGGCGGCTCTCGCTGGCCGGCCTGCGCGGCCGGGTGGTGCTGATCGACTTCTGGACCTACACCTGCATCAACTGCCTGCGCACCCTCCCCTACCTCGAGGCGTGGGACGCGCGCTACCGCCAGGCGGGTCTGACCGTGGTCGGCGTGCACACGCCGGAGTTCTCCTTCGAGCACGACGCCGGCAACGTGGCCAGGGCGGTGCGCTCGCTGGGGATCGGCTACCCGGTGGTCCAGGACAACGACATGGCGACATGGAACGCCTGGGGCAACCAGTACTGGCCGGCGGAGTTCCTCGTCGACGCCTCCGGCCAGGTGCGGGAGGCGCACTTCGGGGAGGGCGCCTACGGGAGGACCGAGGCCGACATCCGGGCGCTGCTCGCCGAGGCCGGGCGGCGCCCGGGGGGACCCGACGCCCGCCCGGTGGGAGTGGTCACCCCGTCCGACCAGGCCACGCCCGAGACCTACCTGGGCTCGGCCCGGGCCCAGGGCTGGGTGCCGTCGAATCCGAGCGACGGGACCCACGCCTACGCCGTCCACGCCGGGGCGATCGCCGTGAACGCCTTCGCCTACGGCGGGAGCTGGACCATCGATCCCGAGCAGGCGACGGCCGGGGCGGGAGCGCGGATCGACGCCGAGGTCGAGGCCAAGGCGATCTACCTCGTGCTCAGCCCCCCGGCCGGGCGGGCCACCGGCCGGGTGACAGTGTCGCTCGACGGCCGCCCGGCCCCGACCGGGGGCGACGTGCGGGGCGGCGCGGTCACCGTCACCGGCCAGCGCCTCTACACCCTGGCCTCCCTCCCGGCCGGCGGGCGCCACCGTCTGAGCCTGAGCTTCTCGCCGGGGACCCGCGGGTTCTCGTTCACCTTCGGCTGAGTCGTAGACTCTCTGCGGTGCACGCCGACCCCCGCAGCTGGCTGCGTTGCTACCGCTGCTGGTCCCAGGATCTCGAGGTCCAGGTCCACTACGAGGGGATCCACAAGATCGACCCGGACACCGGCGAGCGGGCCGAGGTGGTCGACGAGCTCCAGGAGGCGGTCGTCCAGTGCCTGGACTGCATGCACGACCAGCCCCATCTCGGCTTCCACGACGGCCGGGTGGAGCCGATCGAGGATCGGTGGGAGCGGATGGTGGCGGGAACCCCGTGGGTCGCCTCGTGCACGGTGACCGTCGACGCCGACGAGGTCGAGAGCTGCTCGGGGCCGGAGGCTGGCGACGCCCTCTCCTACGCCGCCTTCGGCGACCACGGGGTGCGCGAGTTCTTCACCCACGTGCGCTTCCACAAGCACGAGGACGACAACCGGATCGTCGTCCACCTCCTCGTCGAGCTCTACGCCCGGTCACTCGACGAGGCCACCGAGGTGCTCGAGGAGGCGGCCCGCGGCGCCCTGGCCATCACCTCCCTGGCCGAGGAGTCCCGCCCGCCGGCGGCCACGCCCGGGGCGGATCCGCACTGACGGGGCGGGCGCCCCGGCGACCCGAGAGCCTATGATCGGACCTCGACAGCGGCAACGAACGGAGGATCGAGTTGGCCTTTGAAGTCGGAGACCGGGTGCTCGCCGAGATCAGCGGTCGGCGCAAGCGCTCACAGCTGGGAGCGATGCGACCGCGCCGGGGCGGCGTCGTCGCCGAGGTGCTGCGCGGCGACCCCAACCCCCGCTACCGCATCCGCTGGGACGCCGGCGGCGAGACCGTCTACTCGCCGGCCAACGGCGGTCTGCACCCCGACCCCGAGCAGAGCGCCGCCTAGCCTGCCGCGGCGAGCCGCCGCCCGGGCGGCGTCAGAGCTCGATCTGGCCGCCCGTCATCACCGTACGCTCGCCGGGCAGGGCGAAGTACTCGACCGGGTTGGCGGCGTTGCGGTAGATGGCCATGTAGAGCCGCTTGCGCCAGCCCGACATGCCGGGGGCGCCGGTGCGCACCAGGGATATCCGCGAGACGAAGTAGGAGGCGTTCTCGACGTCGAGCTCCGACTCGAGGCCCTCCTCGACGGCGAGGCGCAGGGCGGCCGGGATGTCGGGCTCGTCCTGGAAGCCGAAGCGCACCGTGAGGTGGGTGATCCCGTCGTCGCGGTAGCCGAGGTCGTCGATGACCAGGCGCTCCGACGGTGGCACGTGGGGGACGTTGAGGGTCGCCACCGAGACGATGACCACGTTCTCGTGGAGCACGTGGTTGTGCTCCACGTTGGCCCGCAGCGCCAGCGGGGTGGTATCGGCTCTGGCGTTGAGGAACACCGCCGTTCCCGACGGCCGGTAGACCGGCGGCTCGGAGTCGTGGAGGCGGTCCACGTAGGCGCGCAGCGGCCCCTCTTCCTCGGTCCGCTTGCGGGTGACGATCTCCCGGCCCTTCTGCCAGGTGGTGAGGATGGTGAACACCACGAGGGCGACCGAGAGCGGGAACCAGCCGCCATGGAGCACCTTGCCGAGGTTGGCCGAGAGGAAGGCGAGGTCGACGACGAGGAAGGCGGTGGCGCCGAGGCCGACGAGCCAGATCGGCTTGTGCCAGAGGGTCCGCACGACGACGAAGAAGAGCAGGGTGTCGATGGCCAGGGTGCCGGTGACCGCCACCCCGTAGGCCGAGGCGAGGTGCTGGGATGAGCCGAAGCCGACGACGAGGGCGACGACGCCGACGAACAGGGCCCAGTTGATCGCCGGGGCGTAGACCTGGCCGACGTGAGCCGAGGTGTGGCGGATGTTCAACCGCGGGAGAAAGCCGAGCTGCACCGCCTGACGGGTGACCGAGAAGGCCCCCGAGATGACCGCCTGGGAGGCGATTACGGTGGCCACGGTGGCCAGGAGGACCATGGGGATCCGGCCCCAGTGGGGGATGAGCAGGAAGAAGGGGTTGGCCACCGCCCCGGCCGAGTGGAGGATCAGCGACCCCTGACCGAGGTAGTTGAGGGTCAGGGCCGGAAAGACGAAGAGGAACCAGGCCCGGCGGATCGGCGAGCGCCCGAAGTGCCCCATGTCGGCGTAGAGGGCCTCGGCGCCGGTGACGGCGAGGACGATCGAGGCCAGGGCGATGAAGGCGACGCCGCCGTCGTGGAGGATGAACTCGGCCCCGTAGGACGGGGAGAGGGCCTTGAGGACGGCGGGGTGATCGACGATCTGCCTCACCCCGGCGAGGGCGAGGACGGCGAACCAGACGCCCATCACCGGCCCGAAGAGCCGCCCGACGGCGCCGGTGCCGAAGCGCTGGATGGCGAAGAGGATGGCCAGGACGACGAGGGCGATGGGGACGACGAACTCACCGAGGCCGGGGGCGGCGATCTTCAGGCCCTCGACCGCGGAGAGGACGGAGATGGCCGGGGTGATCATCCCGTCGCCGTAGAACAGCGACGCCCCGAAGATGCCGACGGCGACCAGGGCGGCCTTGGCCAGGCGTCCCTTGAGGGAGGCGCCGCGGACGAGGGCGATGAGGGCCATGATCCCGCCCTCGCCGCCGTTGTCGGCCCGCATGATGAAGGTCAGGTACTTGATCGAGACGATCACCGTGACCGACCAGAAGACGAGCGAGATGACGCCGTAGACCCCGGCCTCGGTGACCGGGACGATGTGTCCGTCGGCGGAGAACACGGCCTGGAGGGCATAGAGCGGGCTGGTCCCGATGTCGCCGAAGACCACCCCGAGGGCGCCGAGGGTCAGCGCGGCCAGGGCCCCCCGCGAGGGATGCCCGGCCGCGGTGGGGGCGGTCGGCGCCGGGGGGGCGCCCGGCGGGGCGCAGGCGCCGTCGAGTGAGGCGCCGGGGGTCGGCGCGGGGGTGGACATCGGTCGGGGGTGGCCTAGAGAAGTGAACGCCGTCTTACGGCGCCGCTAGGGTTCACGCAGGCTTTATCGAGGCATCGCAGAATACAAAGCAACTCGGACCGCCTTCGGCGTCCGTCCTCAACGGAGAACACTGGTATGTCCACTTATCGAGGTTACGCTCCACCCGCCGCCCGGCAGAGCCTGGCTGCGACCCGTGCGGTGTTCGGCCAGGTCATGGGTCTCGTCGCCGTCACCGTGGGCTTCACCGCGCTCGGCGCCTATCTCGGGCGCAACGCGACGTCGGGCACCGGCTTCATCTGCATGATCCTCGCCCTGGGCTGCGTCTTCGGGCTGAACTTCGCCGCCCGCAAGTCCCAGGAGCTGGCCATCGGCCTGCTCTTCGGCGTCGGGCTCCTGCTCGGAATCGGGGTCGGCGGCCTGTTGAACTACTACGCCCAAGCCCACCCGAGCGCCCTCTGGCAGGCGGCGGGGAGCACGGCGATCTTCATCTCCGCCCTCGGCGCCTACGGCTACGCCACCCGCCGGGATCTGAGCAGCTGGGCGCGAACGCTGTTCTGGGCGATCCTCGCCCTGCTCCTCTTCGGGCTGATCACCCTGTTCGTGGCCATCCCCGGCGCCAACCTCATCTACTCCCTGCTCGGCCTCGGCGTGTTCGGAGCCTTCACCATTTTCGACTTCAACCGGCTGCGCCGGACGGAGATGGACGGAGCCGTCCTCATCGCCGCGTCGATCTTCCTCGACATCTTCAACGTCTTCCTGTTCATGCTCCAGCTCTTCGGCGGCGGCTCCCGCGACTGAACCCAGTCGTCGGCCCCCCCCGGCCCGGCCCAACGCTCGCCCGGACGGCTCGAGGCCGTCCGGGCGGTGGCGTGGCAGCTGGTTAGGAGAGCCGTTCCTCGAGGGCGTCGAGCTGCTTGGCCAGCGGCTCGGGCAGGCGCTCGAAGGCGGCGTAGTGCTCGCGGAACTGGGGCAGCTGGGCCCGCCACTGATCCTCGTCGACACGCAGGAGCTCGGCCATGTCGGCGGGGCTGATGTCGAGGCCCTCGGTGTCGATGGCGCCCTCGGTGGGGAGGCGGCCGATGGCGGTGTCGACCGCGTCGGCCCGGCCCTCGAGGCGGCGGAAGATCCAGGCCAGCACCCGGCTGTTCTCGCCGAACCCGGGCCAGAGGAAGTGGCCGTCGGTGTCCTTGCGAAACCAGTTGACGTAGTAGATCCGGGGGAGCTTCTCGGGATCGGTCTGACCGCCGATCTTCAGCCAGTGGGCCATGTAGTCGGCCATGTTGTAGCCGCAGAACGGGAGCATGGCGAACGGGTCGAAGCGGAGCTTGCCGACGGTGCCGGCGGCCGCTGCCGTCATCTCCGAGGACATGGTCGAGCCGACGAAGACGCCGTGCTCCCAGTCGAAGGACTCGCTGACCAGGGGCACCACTCCGGCCCGGCGCCCACCGAAGAGCATGGCGTCGATGGGCACCCCGGCCGGGTCCTCCCACTCGTCGGCGATGGCCGGGTCCTGGGCGGCGGGCGTGGCGAAGCGGGCGTTGGGGTGGGCGGCGGTGGTCGGGGACTCGGGAGTCCAGTCGACGCCGTGCCAGTCGATCAGGTGGGCCGGCTTGTCGGTGGTCATGCCCTCCCACCAGATGTCGCCGTCGTCGGTCTTGGCGCAGTTGGTGAAGACGGTGTTCTCCTCGACGGTGCGCATGGCGTTGGGGTTGGTCAGGTCGCTGGTGCCGGGGGCCACCCCGAAGAAACCGGCCTCGGGGTTGATGGCGTAGAGCCGGCCGTCCTCGCCGAACTTCATCCAGGCGATGTCGTCGCCGATGGTCTCGACCTTCCAGCCGTCGATGGTCGGGATGAGCATGGCCAGGTTGGTCTTGCCGCAGGCCGAGGGGAAGGCGGCGGCGATGTACTTGACGCCGCCCTCGGGCGAGGTCAGCTTGAGGATGAGCATGTGCTCGGCGAGCCAGCCCTCGTCGCGGGCCATGACCGAGGCGATGCGCAGGGCGAAGCACTTCTTGCCGAGCAGGGCGTTGCCGCCGTAGCC
>JAXDHJ010000007.1:0-15907 GCA_034664565.1 Solirubrobacteraceae bacterium | reverse complement strand
TGGGCGTGCGCGACTATCTCGGCTGGAACTGGAAGTCGAAGGCGGGCATCCCGATCGTGAACATCCCCGGCTGCCCCGCGCAGCCGGACAACATGACCGAGGTGCTGATGTACCTCGTGTTCCACCTGGCCGGCATGGCGCCGGTGCCTGAGCTCGACGAGCAGCTGCGGCCCAAGTGGCTGTTCGGCCGCACGGTCCGCGAGGGCTGTAACCGCGCCGGCTTCGTGGAGGAGGGCAGCTTCGCCACCGAGTACGGATCCGACCATCGCTGCCTCGTCAAGCTCGGCTGCAAGGGCCCGGTGGTCAAGTGCAACGTGCCGGTCCGCGGCTGGGTCAACGGGATCGGCGGCTGCCCCAACGTCGGCGGCATCTGCATGGCCTGCTCGATGCCCGGGTTCCCCGTCAAGTACATGCCGTTCATGGACCCCGACGTGTGGGGCAAGCGGGCCGCCAACTTCGAGCGCTTCAGCTACGGGCCGATCATCGACTTCTTCCGCAAGCGCTACATCAAGACCAAGTACGACGTCGAGCCCGAGTGGCGGCGTCCCGGGCCGGTGCTCACCACCGGCTACCAGAAGCGCTGGTAGCCCGCAGCCACCGACCGCCGCCCCGTCCACCGTCACGAAGGAGCCAGCATGGCCACCACCACCGACCAGAAGGTCATCGTCAAGGAGATGTCGTGGGATCCGATCACGCGGATCGTCGGCAGCCTCGGAATTCACACCGAGATCGACTTCACCAACCAGCGGGTCAACAAGTGCTACAGCACGTCGATGGTCTTCCGCGGGTTCGACATCTTCATGAAGGGGATCGACCCGCGCGATGCGCACTTCATCACGAGCCGGATCTGCGGCATCTGCGGTGACAACCACTGCACGGTGTCGTGCCTGAACCAGAACATGGCGTATGGCGTCAAGCCGCCGAAGCTCGGCGACTACGCGTTCAACCTGGCCGAGTCCGCGGACTACATGTTCGACCACGCGATCTTCAACGACTGCATGGCGAACGTCGACTTCTGCGAGCAGATGGTCAAGGACACCAACCCGAGCGTTCTGGCCCAGGCCGAGAACACTCCGGCTGCCCACAGCGACATCCACGGGTACAAGACGGTCGCGGACATCATGCGCGCCCTCAACCCGTTCACGGGGAGCTTCTACCTCGAGACGCTGCAGGTCGCCCGCTACACCCGCGAGATGTACTGCCTGTTCGGCGGTCGTCATACGCACCCCTCGACGATCATGCCGGGTGGCTGCAGCGCGGACATCACGCACCAGACGCTCACCGATTACTACGTGCGGCTGATGCGCTACATGGAGTACGTCAAGCGGACCGTCCCGATGCACGACGATCTGTACGACTTCTTCTACCAGGCCATGCCCGGATACGAGCAGGTCGGCTTCCGCAGGACGGACCTCATCTGCTGGGGCGCCTTCGACGATCCGGAGTACGTCGATTACAACTACAAGACGATGACCGACTGGGGTCGTCGCCGGTTCATCACGCCGGGCCTGGTGTTCGACGGCGAATTGATCACGACGGATCTCGTCGAGATCAACCTCGCCATGCGGATCCTGCTCGGCAGCTCGTACTTCGATGACTGGCAGAACGAGCCGACGTTCGTCCACAACGACCCGCTGGGCAACCCGGTTGACAAGCGCCACCCGTGGAACAAGCAGACCCTGCCCAAGCCACAGAAGCGCAACTTCAACGACAAGTACTCGTGGGTCGCCTCGCCGCGTATGTACGACAAGCGCAACGACACGTACGTCGCGACGGACACCGGCGGCGGACCGTTCGCCCGCCAGTGGTGCACGGCGAAGGCCGGGCTGGTCGACATCGGTTACATGAAGGCGACCGGTTCGAGCATCCTCATCACCCTGCCGCGCACGGCGAACATGCCCGAGATGGATCTCGAGTGGAAGATCCCGCCGTGGTCCAACGCGGTCGAGCGCGACCGCGCCCGGACCTACCACCAGGCAACATCGGCCTGCATCGGCCTGTACTGCCTGGAGAAGGCCCTCATCGAGGTGCGTGCCGGACGGACGAAGAGCTGGAACAGCTTCAAGGTTCCGGACGACGCCGTCAGCTGCGGGTTCCACGAGGCCGCCCGCGGTGTCATCTCCCACCACATGGTGATCCGGGATGGCAAGGTCGCCAACTACCAGCCCTACCCGCCGACGCCGTGGAACGGCAACCCGCGGGACTCCTACGGAACTCCTGGCCCCTACGAGGACGCGGTGCAGAACACGCCGATCTTCGAGGAGAACGGCCCGGAGAACTTCAAGGGCATCGACATCATGCGGGCAGTGCGGAGCTTCGATCCGTGCCTCCCGTGCGGTACGCACATGTACCTGGGCAACGGCAAGGTGAAGAAGGTCGTTCACACGCCGACGGGCCTGTGCTAGGAAGGAATCATGAGGTCACGGGCGGCGAAGCACTCGTCGCCCGTGTCCAGATCCTGAGCGAGCAGATCGAGGGACTGTCGGATGTCCATGCTCGTGAGCTCGCTCAGGAGATGGTCTCTGCGGTAATCGAGCTGTACGGGGACGGACTCGAGCGGATCATGGCGGTGCTGGAGCAGGCTGGACCTGCTGGTGGCGCCATCCGCGACGAGCTCGTGGAGGACGGGTCGGTGGCCAGCCTGCTGCTGATCCACGACCTCTACCCCGTCAGCCTCGAGGACCGCGTGACCGAGGCGCTCGACAGCGTGCGGCCCTACATGGAGTCGCACGGTGGCAACGTCGAGCTCCTCTCGCTGGTGGACGGCGTGGCTCGGCTGCGGCTGCAGGGCAGCTGCAGCGGCTGCTCCGCCTCCCAGGCGACGCTCGAGCTGGCGATCAAGCAGGCGCTCGACGAGCATGCGCCCGACCTCGAAGGTCTCGAGGTCGAGGGCGTCATCGAGCAGGCGCCGATCGCCGAGGGCCCGGCGCCCACCGGATTCGAGTTGCCCCTGGCTGAGGTCGAAGCCCCGAGCTGGGTTCCACTCGAAGGTGCTGCCAAGATCTCTCCTGGTGAACTGGTCGCGTTCGACGCCGGCGGCACGGCGCTGCTCGTGGCCAACGTGGCCGGCTCCCTACTCGCCTACCGCGATTCCTGCGCCGCCTGCGGGGCGGCGCTCCACGGCGGCGAGCTCGACGGGCGGATGCTGCGCTGCGGCGAATGCGGGGTCGAGTTCGACCTGCCGCGAGCCGGGCGGGCGGCCGGAAACGAGCCTCTGCAGCTCGAACCGGTGCCTTTGCTCGATGGTAAAGTAGCCGTATGAGCAAAATGGAAGCGATGATCGCCGCCCGCAAGCGGGCGGAACTGGTCACGCGCATGCGGGGGCTCGCCAAGCCCCCGCCGGCGCCCGATGTCGAGCGCTGCGAGCTGTGCGAGACCACGGTACCCAGCGATCACCGCCACCTTCTCCACCTCGTCGAGCGCCGGATCGTCTGCTCGTGCGAGGTGTGCTGGGCCAAGCATTCTGGTGATCCCGAGTACCGGCCGGCCGGCATGCGGACGGTCTGGCTCGAGGACTTCGAGTGCACCGATGACATGTGGGCGAACTTCGCCATCCCCATCGGCCTGGCCTTCTTCATGCGCAGCGGCCTGGAGGATCGGGTCGTCGGCATGTATCCCAGCCCGGCCGGGGCCACCGAGTGCGAGCTCGACCTCGAAGCCTGGGATCGCCTGGTCGCCGCCAATCCCAAGCTGGGCGACCTCGACATCGATGGGGAGGCCCTGATCGTCAATCGGATGGGCGACGAGCACCAGTACGCCATCGCCCCCATCGATGACTGCTACCGCTTGGTCGGTCTCATCAAATCCAACTGGGAGGGGATCTCGGGCGGAACGGCGATCGAGAAGACCGTCCCGGCATTCTTCGAAGAGCTGCGCGCCAAGAACGGCGCGTACCAGGGAGGCTAGATATGGCCGGAGTTCACCACCCCGATGCGGCGGTCGTCACACCGCTGCCCGAATTCTCGGTCATCAGCGTGGCGCCGCTGGCGTATGCCGCGGTGCCGACGATGGTCTTCACCATCAACGCGGTCGAGCCCAAGGGGCACGACGTGTTCGCCATCGCGCTGAGTACCCAGATCCACATCGATCCGGCCCGCCGGACCTACGACCCGGAGACGCGGGAGCGCCTGGCCGAGCTGTTCGGCGAGCCGGAGCGCTGGGGCGCCACCACCCACAGCTTCGAATGGGCGCGGATCGACAGCATGGTCCAGTCCTTCACCGGGGCCCGGGCCTTCGAGGTGCACGTTCCCTGCACCTATGACCTCGAGGTCACCTCGGCCAAGTACTTCTACGGCCTCTCGGACGGGGGCGTGCCGCTGAGCCTGCACTTCAGCGGGAGCGTCTTCTACAAGAACGAGGACGGCGACCTCCAGATCACCCAGATCGACTGGAGCACGCGGGCGCAGTTCCACATGCCGATCTCGGCCTGGAAGAAGATGATCTCCGAGTTCTATCCCAACGGCGGCTGGGTTCGCCTGCACCAGGAGACGCTCGGCCGCCTCCACGCGCTCCGCGGGGTCCGCGGACTGGCCACCTTCGACGCGTGCGTGACGGAGCTGCTCGACAATGCTGGATGAGCTGGTCAGCTCGCTCCTCTACGAAGGCTACGCCCTCTACCCCTACACCCCCGGCGCCACCAAGAACGCCACGCCGACCCCGTTCGGCATCGTCTATCCGCCCCGCTATGCCGCCGACAGCGGCGCGACCTTCGACCTGGCCCAGGTCGAGTGCCTGGTCGAGCCGGGGTCCGAGGCTGCCACGCTCAGCGCCACCGTCTGGTTCCTCACCCCGAGCGGCGAGCGTCACGAGGCCGCTGAGCGGAGCGTGCCGGTCGGCCCCCTGACTCTCGGCGAGGAGGCGACCGCTGCCTTCGCCGAAGGCCATGTCACCCTGGCGTCCAAGCCGGCCGACGGTGGGCTCTGGCACGTGACGTGCGCGATCCACAACACGGTCGACGTCCCCGACGGGCTCGACCGCGGGGGCGCCCTGATGCACTCGCTGATCTCGACCCATATCGTGGTCAAGGTGGATGGCGGGCGGTTCATCTCGCCGCTCGAGAGCGACGGTTGCCAGAGCATCAACTCCTTCCCGGTGCTGGCCACCGTCGAGGACGATGCCATCCTCGGGGCGGCGATCGTGCTTCCCAATCACCCGCGGATCTCCGAGGAGAGCCGGGTCAACCTGTTCGACAACTCGGAGATCGAGGAGGCCCTCCTCCTCCACGTGCACGCCCTCAGCGAAGCCGAGCGGGACTCGATCGCCGATCAGGATCCAGCGGTGCGCGAGATGATCGCCCGGGCCCTGGCCACCACGCCCGAGGACATGATCCGTCTCCACGGAGGGCTCAAGCCGACCAGCGAGGTTCTTCGTGGCACCTAGCTCGGAAGGTGGGGCCAAGAGCGCCGGCGGCTTCCGTCCCCCGCCCGGGGGCGGCCCGGTGGTCATCCCCGGGGAGCACACGGTCGACATCGACGGGCAGACTGTCGCCCTCGGCGGGAAGCTGATCCTCCGTCCGGGCGTCGACCGCGACCCCTACGACAAGATGCTCCACGGCCGGGTGGCCACCCTCGAGCGGATCTACGTCGACACCAACGAGAAGGTCTACCTCGGGGTGACCGTTGACGACGACGCCGCCCAGGAGATCCTCCGCGAGTCCGGCCGCTATCTGTTCTTCTTCCTCGGCGAAGTAGAGGTCCCATGAGCACTCCCGGCCGCTCCCCCGAGACCGGACCCGTCCCGGTGGCGCCGGAGCGCCAGATCCTCGTCGCCTGCATCGGCGAGGCGTGGGGTGAGGACGGCGCCAACAGCGATGCCGTGGCCACTGCCCTCGGCGGGCGCGAGCTCCCGAGCGGCGTCTCGGTGCACGAGCTCGGAACCGGCGCCCTCGACATCGCCTATGACGTGATGCGCGCCTACGACGCGGTCGTCCTCATCGACGTCGACCGCCGCCACCACGGGACGGCCGAGGCGAGCGTGGCCGACGAGACCGAGGTCGACGCCACAATCGAGGACGGGCAGGAGCTCAACCACCTGGGCATGGACGCGCCGACCGTGCTCCACTTCATCAAGCACACCGGCGGCTGGCCGGGTCAGGTGGTCATCGTCGGGTGCGCTCCCGACGGCGGGCAGGACGCCGCCGACGCGGCCCTCGACCTGGCCTTCGAGCGAATCGAGGAGCTGCGGCGTGCATGAGATGTCCCTGGCCGGGGCGATCGTCGACACCGTGCTCAAGCACGCCGACGATCGCAAGGTCACCCTGATCACCCTCCGGGTCGGCGGTATGCGCCAGGTGGTGCTCGACTCGCTCGAGTTCTACTTCGACTTCACCGCCCGGGACACATGCTGCGAGGGGGCGAAGCTCGAGCTCATCCAGGTCTCGACCCGCCTCAAGTGCCGGGCCTGCAGCGAGGAGTGGGAGCCCGAGATCCCCTTCTTCCGCTGCCCGAAATGCGAAAGCGCCGACGTCGAGATCATCGCCGGCGAGGAGTTCGAGGTCGATTCGATCGAGGTCGACGAGAAGGAGGCTGCATGCACCGCACCAAAGTGAGAATCGTCGAGGACGCGCTCGATGCCAACAACACGATCGCCCGCGCCAATCGTGACGACTTCGACCGCTCCGGGGTCAGCGTGGTCAACCTGATGAGCGCCCCCGGCGCCGGCAAGACGACCCTGCTCGAGGCCACCCTGCGCGACATGGAAGGCGTCCGGGTCGGCGTGCTCGAGGGCGACGTCCAGGGCAGCGCCGACGCCGACCGGATCGCCGCCATGCACATCCCCGTGGTTCAGCTCAACACCGACGGCGGCTTCGGCGGCGAGTGCCATCTCGACGCCAACATGGTCCGGTCGGCGATCCCGGCGCTGCCCCTCGAGGACATCGACCTGCTGATCATCGAGAACGTCGGCAACCTGGTCTGCCCGGCCGAGTTCAAGGTCGGCGAGAACGTGCGGGCCATGGTGTGCTCGGTCACCGAGGGCGAGGAGAAGCCGCTCAAGTACCCGCTGATGTTCCGGGCCTGTGAGCTGGTGGTCATCAACAAGATCGATCTCCTCGAGCACCTCGACTACGACCTCGACCGCCTGCTCCACAACATCGACGCCGTCCACCCCGACGTGCCCCGCATCCTGGTCAGCGCCAAGACCGGGGAGGGTGTCGAGCAGTGGCGTGACTGGCTGACGCAGGTGGCCGCGGGAGCACCGGCGCCAGCATGAAGGAGGCGCCGGCGGTCGCGGCCGGAGAGCGGTTCTTCACCGCCGAGGCGCAGCGCATCGCCCGCCTGTGCCACGCCATGTCCGAGCGCTTCGCGGGCGGCGGCCGGCTGATCGCCGTCGGCTGCTCGCCCCAGGCCCGGTCGGACGCCCGCCACGTGGCGGTGGAGTTCGTCCATCCGGTGATCGTCGGCAAGCGGGCCCTGCCCGCCCTGGCCGTCACCCACGAGCCCGAGCAGCTCGCCCTGCTGGCCGAGCCGGACGACATGGTGATGTGCTTCGACGACTCCTGCCACTGGGCCGACGATCCGACCCCGCCCCCGTATTTGACCATCGGCTACGGCGCCGGCGGCGCCGAGTGGGAGTTCGATCCCGGCTGCGATGACCCGTTCGTCGCCCAGGAGCTGATCGAGACCCATTACCACCTCCTGTGGGAGCTCGTCCACGTCTTCTTCGAGCACCGCGGCCGCCAGGGCGGAGCCGCCCAGGACGGGGGGGCGGCCGCCTGGCTCTACCCGATGCTCGGCGAGCGGGCCCGCGACCCCGAGTCGGTGGTCGAGGACGTGGCGGCCTCGGTCCTCATGAAGGCCGAGGAGATCGCCGTCCTGCGGGCGCAGACCCTGGCCGAGAACGAGGATGCCCTGACCGCGGCCGCCGCCGCCATCCGGGCGAGCTTCGCGGCCGGCGGACGCCTGCTGACCTTCGGCAACGGCGGTTCGTGCACCGATGCCATGGACGCCTACGCCGACACGTCGTTTCCTCCGGCGGAGAAGGGCCTGACCTCCCACCCGGCGCTCGACCTCTCCGACGATGCCCCCATCCTCACCGCCATCGCCAACGACATCGGGGTGGGGGCGCTGTTCTCGCGCCAGGTCATCGCCCATGCCCGCCAGCAGGACGTGGTCGTCAGCTTCTCGACGAGTGGCAACTCGGAGAACATCCTCGAGGCACTGGTCGAGGCCCGGCGGCGGGGGGTGGTCACCGTCGCCCTGGTCGGCTACGACGGCGGCAAGATCGCCGAGCTCGGCCTGGCCGACCACGTGATCGTCACCCGCTCGCAGCACATCCCGCGCATCCAGGAGGCGCAGGCGAGCGCCTGGCACGCGCTGCGTGAACTGGTGGGATGAGCCGCATGCAGGTGCGGGTGGCCGGCACCGTCCAAGGTGTCGGCTTCCGCCCGCACGTGTACCGCCTGGCCCACGAGCTCGAGCTCGACGGGTTCGTGCTCAACGACAGCCAGGGCGTGCTCCTCGAGGTCGAGGGGCCGGGGACGGCGATCGGCGAGTTCCTCGCCCGGCTGCGTTCCCAGGCGCCGCCGCTGGCCCGCATCGAGCAGGTCGAGGCGGCTGAGCTCCCGCCGACCGGGGTCCGCGGCTTTCGCATCGTCTCGAGCCGGGGCGGCGGCGAGCAGGACGCGCCGGTCTCGCCGGACACGGCGACCTGCGCCGACTGCCTGGCCGAGATGCTCGACCCGGCCGACCGCCGCTACCGCTACCCGTTCATCAACTGCACCAACTGCGGGCCGCGCTTCACCATCGTCCGGGGCGTTCCCTACGACCGCCCCCTGACCACCATGGCCGGCTTCCGGATGTGCGGGCGCTGCCAGGCCGAGTACGAGGATCCGCTCGACCGCCGCTTCCATGCCCAGCCGAACGCATGCCCCGACTGCGGCCCGACCCTGCGCTTCGGCCCGGCCCGCGGGGAGGCGGCCCTCGCGGCGGCGATGGCCGCCCTCGAGGACGGCCGGGTGCTCGCCGTCAAGGGCATCGGCGGCTTCCATCTCGCCTGCCGGGCCGATGACGCCGCGGCGGTGACCCGGCTGCGGGGGCGCAAGCACCGGGAGGACAAGCCGTTCGCGGTGATGGCCGCCGACCTCGACGCGGCCCGCCGGCTCGTCGACCTCGAACCTGCCGAGGAGGAGCTCCTGGTGTCCCGGGCCCGGCCGATCGTCATCGCCGCCTGGCGGCCGGGCGCCGCGGTGGCGGCGGCGGTGGCGCCACGCTCGCGGGAGCTCGGGGTGATGCTGGCCTACTCGCCCCTCCATCACCTGCTGGTGGCGGAGCGGCCGCTGGTCATGACCAGCGGCAACGTCTCCGACGAGCCGATCGCCTACGACGACGAAGACGCCGCCGCTCGCCTGGAGCCGATCGCCGAGGCGTTCCTCGTCCACGACCGGCCGATCCACACCCGGACCGACGACTCGGTGGTTCGGGCCGGGGTGATGCTCCGCCGCTCGCGGGGCTACGTTCCCGATTCGCTCGCCCTCCCCCTCGCCGCCCCTCGGCCGCTTCTGGCCTGCGGCGCCGAGCTCAAGAGCACCTTCTGCCTGGCCAAGGACACCCGGGCCTGGGTCTCCCACCACATCGGCGACCTCAAGAACTACGAGACGCTGCTCTCGTTCCGCGAGGGGATCGCCCATTTCGAGCGTCTGTTCGCCGTGACCCCGGAGCTCGCGGTCCACGACATGCACCCGGACTACCTCTCCACCCGTGAGGCCCTCGAGTACGAGGCGACCTTCGCCGTCCAGCACCACCATGCCCACCTGGCGGCCGCGCTGGCCGAGCACGGGGAGACCGGTCCGGCGGCCGGCGCCATCTACGACGGCGCCGGCTACGGAACCGACGCCACCGTGTGGGGGGGCGAGATCCTCGTCGGCGACCTGACCGGCTTCGAGCGGATCGGCCACCTGCGCCCGGTCGCTCTGCCCGGGGGCGACCGGGCGGTGGCCGAGCCGTGGCGCCTGGCCTGCGCCTGGCTGGCCGAGGCCCTCGGCGAGGATCCGCCGATGCCGGCCAACCTGCGCGACGTCGTCGACCCCAAGCGCTGGCAGGCGGTGGCCCACCTGGCGCGCCGGGCCCCCCGGACGACCAGTATGGGGCGCCTGTTCGACGGGGTGGCCGCGCTCTGCGGGGTGCGGGCGGTGGTCACCTTCGAGGGCCAGGCGGCGATCGAGCTCGAGGCTCTGGCCGACGTCACCGAGCGGAGCGGGTATCCCCTCGACGCCGGCCTCGACCCTCGGGAGATGATCCTCGCCATCCGCGGCGACGTCGAGGATGGCGTCCCGGTGGCCGTGGTCTCGGCCCGCTTCCACAACGCCGTCGCCCGGGGGACGGCGGCGGCGCTGCGGGCCAGCGGCCTCGACACCGTGGTGCTCTCGGGCGGCGTCTTCCAGAACCGCCTGCTCGCGCAGCGGACCCTGGCCGAGCTCGACGGCCTGCGCTGCCTGGTCCCGCGCCTGCTTCCGGCCGGCGACGGCGGCATCTCCTACGGTCAGGCGGCGGTGGCCGCGGCTTGCGCCTTCGCCTGAACCGCCGAGGCGAGGACCAAGAGCCCGCCGCCGCGGCACGATAGCCTTGTTGCTAATCGCACAAGCGGCCGGGGAGGCCGGCGAGAACAGCGGAGGAACACCTTGGGAGATCGAAGGCGCATCCTGATCGCGGCGAATCGCACGGGGGCCACGGAGCCGCTGCTCGAGGCCGAGCAAGGTGGCGGGGATGGGGCTCCCGGTGACCCTGGTCGGTCCCGACCGCAGCCATCGCCGGTGGACGCAGCGCTGGCCAGCACTGCGCGCTGAGCGAGGCGCCGCCTACCAGGACTGGCGGTGGCTGCGGAGGATCTCCGCCACCTGACTGCTGGCCACGAAGGCCATGAAGTCCTCGACATGGGCTCGGCGGGGTCCGACCGCCGAACAGAGGACGTACCAGTCGCGCAGGGGCAGGGGGGCGCCGACCTTGATCGTCCGCAGTACCCCGGCCTCGAGCTCGAGCTCGATGGCCAGGAGCGACTGGAGGGCGATGCCGAGGCCGGCGCGGGCGGCGTGCTTGATCGCCCCGTTGGACCCCATGGTGAGGACGCGGGGACGTAGGCCGTGGGCCTCGAGGTAGTGCTCGGTCATGGCGCGGGTTCCCGAGCCCTCCTCGCGCAGAAGCCAGGTGCAGTCGCCGAGCTCCTCGAGGGTGGCCTCCCGGCCGTCGGTCAGGGGATGATCGGCCCGGGCGATGAGGGCGATCTCGTTCTTCATGAAGGCGGCACCGGTCAGGCGGTCGCCGCCGGGCGGGCGGCCGCCGATGGCGATGTCGGCTTCGTGCTCGAGCAGCTGGCGCAGCACCCGGTCGCGGTTGCCGACGTCGAGGGCAAGGTCGATCTCCGGGTTGAGCTCGCCGTAGGCCTGCATCAGGGTGGGCACGAGATACTCGGCCGCCGTGGTCACGGCGGCGATGCGCAACTCGCGGCTGGCCTGGCCGGCCGCCTCCACCGCGGCCCGTCGCCCTTCGTCGAGCAGGCCGATGACGTCGGCCGCATAGGGGGTGAACGCCGCCCCGGCCGGGCTCGGACGGACGCCACGCCCGACGCGCTCGGTCAACTTGACCCCGAGCTCTTGGGAGAGGGCGGAGACCGCGGCCGAGATCGAGGGCTGGGTTACGAAGAGGCGCTCAGCCGCAGCGGCGGTCGAGCCCTCGTGCACCACGGCGAGAAAGCTGCGCAGCTGGGTGAGAGTTATAGCCATTCATCGAACTATAATGAGGCTTTCCCGGGATCAGCACGTAGGTGTGTTGATGGCTACCTCGGTCGCTGGCGGGCGACGGAGGGCAGCGCCGGCCGTCGCCGACCAGAGCGGCTAGGCCGCGACCTGGTCGCCGGCGTACTCGCCGGTGCTGGCCTCGGCGTTGGCCCGCGAGCGCTCGAGGAGCGCCTCCTGGGCGGCGTCGCGGTTGGCGTCCTCGCCGGCCCAGGCGGCCACCGCCTGGTCCTGGAGGGCGCGACCGTAGGAGAAGCTCACCCGCCAGGGAAGGTCGGGGATCTTGTTGATGGCGTTGAGGTTGGCCGTCGCCTCCTCCGGGCTCTGGCCGCCGGAGAGGAAGACGATCCCCGGTACGGCGGCCGGCACCACGCGGCGGAAGGTGGCCACCGTGGTCTCGGCGATCTCCTCGGCGCTGGCCCGGGTGGAGCACTTCTTGCCGGGGAGGACCATGTTCGGCTTGAGGAGCATGTGCTCGAGGGAGACCCGCTGGTCGAGGAGCTCGGCGAACACCCGGCTCAGGGTGGCGGTGGTGACCTCCTGGCAGCGCTCGATGGTGTGCTCGCCGTCCATGAGCACCTCGGGCTCGACGATGGGGACGATCCCCGCCTCCTGGCAGAGCGCGGCATAGCGGGCGAGGGCGTGGGCGTTGGCCGCGGTGGCGTAGGCGGTGGGAAGTCCGTCGCCGATGTTGATCACCGCGCGCCACTTGGCGAACCGGGCGCCGAGCTCGTGATACTCGGCCAGGCGCTCGCGCAGCCCGTCGAGTCCCTCGGTGATCGTCTCGCCCGGAGCCCCGGCCAGGGGCTTGGCCCCGGTGTCGACCTTGATGCCGGGGATGATGCTCTCGCGGGCGATGGCCTGCGCGAACGGCGTGCCGTCGTCGAGGGTCTGGCGGATGGTCTCGTCGAAGAGGATCATCCCGCTGATGTAGCCGCCGAGGCCCGGGGTGGTGGCCAGGAGGTTCCGGTAGGCGACGCGCGACTCCTGGCTCGGATCGATGCCCAGCTTCTCCAGGCGCCCGGACATGGTCTTGATGCTCTCGTCGGCCGCGAGGATGCCCCGCGGGGCGGCGAGCAGGTCGGTGACGGTTTGCTCGAGTGCGGAACTGTTAGTGCTCATGCGGTTGCTGCCTCCGGCTCGGGGCGGACGATTGCCGGCGGCGACTCGACACGGCTGCGACCGCCGTCACCGCCGAGCGCGATGGCGGCCTTCGCCGTCGCGACGTGATAGAGGATGAGAAGCTGCACGAGGGCGAGGGATTCGGACCGGTGGAGGTCGGTGCCGATGGTGAACTCTCCGAGCCGCTGCGAGCGCAGGTGGCTGGCGAAGTGCATACGGTCCCAGATGGCCTCCTCGATCTCCGCCGCCTGCTCGGCGTCGAGGTCGCCGGGAATGCGCAGGTAGCGCTCGTTGCTCCCGGTGGAGAGGGTGATCGGGCTATCGCTGCGGATCACTGGGGACAGGTCCGGGTGGACGAGGCCGTCGCGCAGGGTCAACTCGGCGTCCAGTCGGTCGGGGTCGCCGTCCTTGCGGGGGACGAAGGAGACCACGATGTCGGCATGGCGCTGCTGGGGACGAATGTAGGCGGCCGAGTCGCCCTCGCGCCGGTCGAGCTCGGCCAGCACCTCATCGGTGGTGTAGCCCCGGCGGGAGCAGTCGCGCTGGACCTTCCAGTGGCGGCGGAGCTCCTCGGGAGGGGCGAGGTACACCCGCACGTCGCAGGCGTCGCGCAACTGGGGGGTGTGGTAGCCGAGCAGGCCCTCGATCACCGCGAAACGGCCGGGAAACACGTATTTCGGCGGACCGAAGGTCCCGTCGGCGTGCAGGTAGGTGGGCTTGAGGATCGGCTCGCCCCGGCGCATGTGCCCGAGGTCCTGGGCGATGATGTCGAGGTAGTTGCAGTCGGGGTGCAGCGGCGTCATGGCCAGCTCGGCCCGTCGCTTGCGGTCGTACTTGTGGTAGTCGTCGGTGCAGACGTGGGTCACCGCGTCCTCACCGAGCACCCGTACCAGCCCGCGGGTGATCGTCGTCTTGCCCGTCGCGGAGTCGCCGACGACTCCGAGGATGACCGGACGTGGCATGGGCCTCAGCTCCCCGCGGTCGCGACGGACCGCTCATCGACGGTCTCGGAGTCGGCTTCGCCCTCGCCGTCGTCGCCGAAGACCCGGCTGGCGAGGATGTCATCAGCCTCGATCGTCATCAGATCCTCGCGCGAGGGCTGGCCGCCGGCGTCGAACAGGCGCTTGGCCTGGCGCAGACGGGCACGCTCGAGGGCGTTGCGGATGCTGCGGGCGTTGGAGAAGCGCGGCCGGCGCATGCGGCGGGCGATGTACTCCTCGAATGCCTCCCCGGCTTCGGGGGTCATCTTGTAGGAGGCCTTCTCGAGCATGAGGCGGGCGATGTCCATCAACTCGTCACGCGTGTAGTTGGGGAAGTCGATGTGGTGGGCGACCCGCGAGCCCATGCCCGGGTTGCTGCGAAAGAACTGCTCCATGCGGTCGTGGTAGCCGGCGAGGATGACGACCAGAGTGTCCCGCTCGTTCTCCATCGCCGTGAGCAGGACCTCGATCGCCTCGGCGCCGTAGTCGCGCTCGTTCTCGGGACGGAAGAGGAAGTAGGCCTCGTCGATGAACAGCACCCCGCCCCGCGCCCGCTTGATGACCGCGGTCGTCTTCGGCGCGGTGTGGCCGACGTACTGGCCGACCAGGTCGTCCCGGGTCACCGCGACGACCTCGTTCTTCTCGATATAGCCGAGCCCGTGGAGGATCCTCGCCATCTGGAGCGCCACCGTCGTCTTGCCGGTCCCCGGCTCGCCGGTGAACGACATGTGCAATGACGGCCGCTGCGAGGAGAGGCCGGCGTCCTTGCGCAGGCGGTCGATGACCAGCAGGGCGGCGATCTCGGAGATCCGCTCCTTGACCGGCGCCAGGGCGACCAGCGTACGGTCGAGGTCGGCGAGGACGTCGCCGACGTTGCTGTCGCGGAGTACTGCTTCGACGTCGAGCGGTGCCGCGTCTGCTGACGCGGCACCGCCCTCCGACTGGCTCACTCGGCCGACTCCTTCGAGGCCATCCGCTCGTCCTTGGTCGCACCGCTCGCGCCGTACCGGTACCCGGACGGCTCTTCGGTGGCGTAGGAGTGGAGCGTGTACTTCATGACCCGGTCGTTCATCTCCTGGCGATCGAGCCGGAAGCCGGGCTCGTGCTCGGGCCGGTTGACGATGATGGAGAGCATCGTCGTCTGGCGCCCGCGCGAGCTGTCGTAGGCGACCAGCTTGATGTAGCGGGCCGGGTAGGCGACCCGGGCGGCGTTGACCTCGTCGAGGATCAGCGGGGCATCCTCGGGGTCGACGTCGAACTTCGGCTGCTCCCACATCTCCCACAGCGAGTTGCGCGGGTGGGGGTCGTCGGTGTGTTCGACCATGATCGCCCAGCCGTTGTTGATGGCGTAGCGAACCTGGAGCTCGAGCTGCTCCTCGGTCATCTCCGGCAGGTAGCTGAACGTGCCTTGGGTGATCTTCATCTCATCTCTCCGTTCAGCCGGCCGGGGTGGCGGTCGGGACGTAGTCGGGCGTATCCGTCGACTCGTAGTTGAACGTGATGTCCTTCCACACGTCCAGCGCCGCGTCGAGCTCCGGGCAGCCCTTGGCCGCCTGGATCAGGATGTCCGGGCCCTCGTTGAAGTAGTCCCGACCCTCGTTGCGGGCCTGGATGATCGCCTCGACGGCGACGCGGTTGGCCGTCGCCCCGGCGGCGATGCCCATCGGGTGGCCGATCGTCCCGCCACCGAACTGCAGCACGACGTCCTCGCCGAGGTACTCGAGCAGCTGGTGCATCTGGCCGGCGTGGATGCCGCCCGATGCGACCGGCATGACCGCGGCCAGTGAGGCCCAGTCCTGGTCGAAGTAGATCCCCGTCTCCGGGTTGGTGACGTTGTAGCGCTGACGCAGGACGTCGTAGTAGCCCTTGATCATGTTCGGGTCGCCCTCGAGCTTGCCGACGACCGTCCCGGCATGGATGTGGTCGACACCGAGCATCCGGCACCACTTGGCGATCACGCGGAAGCTGACGCCGTGCGTCTTCTGACGCGTGTACGTCCCGTGACCGGCCCGGTGGAGGTGGAGGATCATGCCGTTGGCCCGAGCCCAGTGGGACATCGAGCTCATCGCCGTGTAGCCGA
>JAXDHJ010000006.1:0-17505 GCA_034664565.1 Solirubrobacteraceae bacterium | reverse complement strand
GGCGCCCCGTCGGTGGCCTGGGCGAACTTCTGCGAGAACGCCCCGTAGGAGAGGTGGAGCGCCCGGCGCTCGACGAGGCCGAAGACGGCGGCGTCCCAGAAGGTGGTGGTCCCGCCGTTGCCGAGGGCCACGGCGTAGCCGTCGGGCAACGAGAACAGGTCGCGCAGCCCGGAGCGGACCCGGCCGACCAGCGACTTGACCGGCTGCTGGCGGTGGGAGGTCCCCATCAGGGAGGTCCCGGTCGCGGCAAGGTGGGCGAGCTGCTCGGGGCGGACCTTCGACGGCCCGCAGCCGAAGCGCCCGTCGGCAGGGCGCAGGGACTCGGGGACGACGAGCGGGGTGGTGCTGCGGTCGGTCACGGCCGTTGGGGAGGGGTGCGGATGGACGCGACGGTCAGAAGCTGGGCTTGATCCAGTCCATGTGGGAGCGGAGCTCCTCACCCGTCGTCTCGACCTGGGTCCCGGCCTGCTCCTCGCGCATCCGGCGGAAGTTCTCCTGTCCGGCGCGGTTCTCGGCGATCCACTCCCGGGCGAAGTCGCCGGACTGGATCTCCGCGAGGATCTTGCGCATGCTCGCCCGCGTCTCCTCGGTGATCACCCGCTTTCCGCGGGTGTAGTCGCCGTACTCGGCGGTGTTGGAGATCGAGTAGCGCATCCCGGCCAGGCCCTTCTCGTACATCAGGTCGACGATCAGCTTGAGCTCGTGGAGGCACTCGAAGTAGGCCATCTGCGGGTCGTACCCAGCGTCGACCAGCGTCTCGAACCCGGCCTGGACGAGCTCGGAGGCCCCGCCGCAGAGGACGGCCTGCTCGCCGAAGAGGTCGGTCTCGGTCTCGTCCTTGAACGTCGTCTCGATCACCCCGCCCCGGGTGGCGCCGATCCCCTTGGCGTAGGCCAGGGCCAGCGACTTGGCGTTGCCCGTCGCGTCCTGGGCCACGGCGACCAGGCCCGGGACCCCCGAGCCCTCGAGGAACTGGCGGCGCACCAGATGGCCGGGTCCCTTCGGCGCCACCAGGGCGACATCGACCCCGGGCGGCGGGGCGACCTCCCGGTAGTGGACGGAGAACCCGTGTCCGAAGAGGAGGAGGTTGCCCGGGGCGACGCCGTCGCGGATGTCGTTTTCCCAGACCTGGCGGTGGAGCTCGTCTGGGGCGAGGATCATCACGATGTCGCCGCGGCTGGCCGCCTCGACGATCGGAAGGACCTCGAGCCCCTGCTCCCGCGCCTTGGCGACCGAAGCCGAGTCCTCGCGCAGGCCGACGACCACCGAGACCCCGGAGTCCTTGAGGTTGAGGGCATGGGCGTGGCCCTGCGAGCCGTAGCCGATGATGGCCACGGTCTTCCCGTCCAGCAGGCCGAGGTCGGCATCGTCGTCGTAGTACATGGCCGGGAGGCTACTGAAACCCGCGGCCCCCAAGACTTATCCACGCCTTCTCCCGCCCTTACCTCGCCGTGAGGGCGCGGGCCGATACTCCTCGAGCGATACACGACGGGAAAGCAGTTCCCCTCCCAAGCAGGACCCTCCCAGCCGCACCGCTGACGCCCCGCGCCCCCGGGGCGTCAGCTCTTTAAGCGCCCGGGGCCCGTCCCGGTGAGCTTCAGGCGCCGGCGGAGGCCACCAGGGTCCGGGCCGGCACGAGCAGGCTCCCGTCGCTCGCCGTGTAGGGAGCCAGCGCCCGCCGGGTCTCGGCGCGCAGCGAGTCGACGGTCTCGGCCTCGGCGGCGGCCACCGCCCGGCGGAACACCGTCGACATGGCCAGGTGCCCGTCCCACCAGGCGTCGAAGTCGACGTCCGGGCGCCGGAGGTCGATGGCCTCGACCTCGACCTCGGCGAAGCCCGCCTCCTCGAGCAGGGCGCTCACCAGCTCGGGGTCGGCCAGGGCGAACGGCCCGGGATCGCCGGGATCGGCCGGGACGAGCAGGCCGTGGTCGACGAGGGCGGCGCTCGGAATCCCGGCCCACGGATTGGCGGCGAGGCGGTCCCACACGGCCAGCGCCACCCGGCCGCCCGGGCGCAGGACCCGCCGCGTCTCGCGCAGGGCGGCCCCCGGGTCGGCCATCAGCATGTAGCCCCACCGGCAGATGACGGCGTCGACGCTGGCCAGGGGCATGTCGATCCATTCCCCGTCGATGAGCTTGAACTCGACGTTGGTCAGTCCCCGCTCCCGCGCCTGGTCGCGCGCCGCCTCGAGCATCGCCTCCGACTGGTCGGAGCAGATCAGGGTGCCCCCGGGGGCGATCAGCTCGGCGGCCAGGAGGCCGGCGTCGCCGGTCCCGCCGGCCAGCTCGAGCACCCGGTGGCCCGGCTGGAGGGCGAGGGCGTCGAGCAGCCAGGCCGAGACCGGGGCGCTCGTCTCGTGCAGCCAGCGCTCACGACGGCGCCAGCCGGCGGCCGCGGACTCCCACTGCTCGCGGCTGCGCCGGCGGTGCTCCTCGGCGTCCATCGCGGCGACTCTACCGTCACATGGCCACCCGCACCGGGCGCCCGAGGAAGGCCTCGAGGGCCACCCAGGCGGCGTCGTGGGCCAGCGGCCCGAGACGGATGCTCGCCCCGCCCTCGGGACCGTCGCGCACGCCGGGGGCCAGGCCGGCGGCGGTGAGGCGCACCACCTGGCGCTCGGCGCGCTGGGCCCCGGTCGGGCCGTGGTAGTGGGCGTCGATGCCGAAGCGCCCCCCCTCGACCGGCCAGACCGAGAGCTCGTCCGGCGCCCAGGTCGGACCGGTCTCGGCCGGCAGCCGGGTGTAGGGCGCGAGCTCCGTGGTGGCGTCCCGGGCGTGGAGGTTGGTGCGCGCCGACCACGAGCGGTCGAGCGGCGGCGGGTCGGTCGGCTTGTCCTTGCGTCTGGCCATCGGGGGTGCCCGGTGGAGGCTAGAGCAGGCCGGCGAGCTCGCCGCGGACGAGCTTGCCCGAGCGGGTGCGGGGCAGCGAGGCGACGAAGACGAACTCCTTGGGCACCTTGAAGGCGGCCAGGCGCCCGCGGCAGTGCCGGCGCAGCTCGTCGGGGTCGAGGCTCGGGGTCTCGGCCCGGACCACCACCAGGGCCCACACCGCTTCGCCCCACTCCCGGTCGGGGACGCCGAGGGCGGCCGCCTCGGCGACCTGCGGATGCTCGCCGAGGACGGCCTCGATCTCGGTGGGGGCGATGTTCTCCCCGCCGCTGAGGATGGTGTCGGCCCGGCGCCCGGTGATCCGCAGGCGCCCGTCGACCAGCTCGCCGAGGTCTCCGGTGGCCAGCCACTCGCCCGCCGCCGTCGCCAGGGTCGGCCCGGCAACCTGGATCTCGCCTGCTTGGATGCGCACCCGGGTGCAGAACAGCGGCGGCCCGGCGTCGGGCCGGCCGTCGCCCGGGCGCTGGGTGGTGACCTGGGAGCAGGCCTCGGTCAACCCGTAGGTCTGGCTCACCGGGACGCCGGCGGCCAGGGCCCGCTCGGCCAGGGCGGGCGCCAGGGGCGCCCCGCCGATCAGCGCGCAGCGCAGGCACGGCGGGTCGCGCAGGCCGGCGTCGAGCAGGCGGGCCAGGGTGGTCGGCACCAGGGAGACCACGGTGATCGCCCCGTCCATGAGGGCAGCGAGGACGGTCGGGGCGTCGAAGCCGGGGTGGACGACGGCGGTGGTGGCGTAGATGGCGCTCCGCACGAGGATAGACAGGCCCCCGACGTGGGCCGCCGGCAGCGTGCACAGCCAGCGCTCGGCCGGGTCCAGGCCGATGGCGGTGGCCGACCCGAGCGCGCTCCACAGGAGGTTGCCGTAGGTGAGGACGACTTCGCGGGGCGGCCCGGTGGTGCCCGAGGTGAGGATGACCACAGCCGGCGCTTGGAGGTCGTGGCCGACGCCGGCCGGGGCGGCGGTCGAGGCCTTCTCGAGGGGGCGGTCGATGACTCGGGCGGCGCCGGCGCACACCGCTGCCCGCTCGGGCGCGGTCAGGCGCAGGTCGACGGGCACGGCCAGCGCCCCGGATCCCAGGCAGGCGTGGAGCGCCACCGCGAAGTCGAGCCCCGGGGGGAGGGCGATGGCCACCCGCCGCCCGGCCGGCAGGTCGACCCGGGCGGCGGCGGCGAGCTCGGCGTAGGTCAGGGAGCCGGCCGGGGTCTCGAGCGCCCGGCGCTCGGGATGGGCGGCGGCGGCCCGCTCTAGCCAGGAGGCGACACGCATGGAGGTAAGCGCGTCGTACCGGGGTCCGCCGCCTCCTCGCTCGAGGCGCCCGCCACCCGGCCGCGCGGGCGGGAGGGGCGCGAGGGGCGCGAGAGGCGCGAGAGGCGCGAGGGGCGGGAGGGGCGCGAGGGGCGGGTCATCGCCACACCCGCACCATGAACTGATAGCGGCGGCCGCCGGCGAGGACCGCGACGTATCGCAGGCGGGCGACGTAGCCGCCCTGTGTCTTCGCGCACACCCATCGTCCTGCCGGCAGGCCGCCCCCGGCCCCGAGCACGACATGGCTCACGCCGGCCTGAGGGATGAGGACCCGGCAGGAGGCGTATCCGGGGGCCTTTGGACCATGCCATAGGGCGATCACCGGTCGGTCGGTTAAGAGCGCGGGGCCCGCAGTGGCGGCCCCCGGGTAGTCGCCCACCCTGAGGGCGTTGGTCGTGTTCGTGGTGGCGGCGACCGGGAGGCTGTCCAGGGCGTAGCCGGCACCGGCCGAGAGCACCACCGTGCGCTGCCAGCGCACGGGACGAACCAGGACCTGGGGGTTCACGACCGGTGCCGGCTTCGGGCTGGGCTTCGGATTCGGGGTGGGAGCCGGCTTCGGGGTGGGCGTCGGCGTGGGAGTGGGCGTCGGGGTGGGGTCGTCGCCGCTGCGGAACGCCCCGGCCAGGCCGGCCACCCCGATCGCCACCAACCCCAGCGCGACGATCGTGGCTATCGCCCGGTCGCGGCGGCTCAGGTCCCCGAGTGGCTTGGGGTCGAAGGGCCCGAGCTTCACCACCACCCCGACGAGGAGGAGAATGAGTCCCGCGCCGGCGAACACGGCACCGAGGAACTCGGTCATGTGACCGAGGGCGAAGGCCGGCGCCAGACCACGACGCCATGTTAGCCACCGGTCTCCAATAGCCTGCCCCTTCCGCCCGCAATCCGACGAGGAGGCCGACGAGCCGTGCCCGACGAGTGGATCCCGGCCGGCGAGTACTCGGACATCCGCTACGAGACCTCGAGCCCGGTCCCCGGAATCGCCAAGATCACCATCAACCGCCCGGAGGTGCGCAACGCCTTCCGCCCCCAGACGGTGATCGAGCTCTCCGACGCCTTCACCCGCGCCCGCGAGGACCTCGCGGTCGGGGTGATCATCCTCACCGGCGAAGGGCCCCACGCCTTCTCCTCGGGCGGCGACCAGCGCGTCCGCGGCGACACCGGGTACGTCGCCGAGGGGGCGACGGTCGGACGCTTCCACGTGACCGACCTCCACGTCCAGATCCGGCGCACGCCCAAGCCGGTGGTGGCCATGGTCGCCGGCTACGCGGTCGGCGGGGGGCAGGTGCTCCACGTGGTCTGCGACCTGACCATCGCCGCCGAGAACGCCCGCTTCGGCCAGACCGGTCCGAGCGTGGGGTCCTTCGACGGCGGTTTCGGGGCCAGCCTCCTAGCCCGCCAGATCGGCCAGAAGCGCGCCAAGGAGGTGTGGTTCCTCTGCCGCCAGTACGACGCCCGGCGGGCCTACGAGATGGGCCTGGTCAACGCCGTGGTCCCCCTCGATCGCCTCGAGGCCGAGACGGTGGCCTGGTGTCGGGAGATGCTCGCCCTCTCCCCCTTCGCCCTGCGCCTGCTCAAGGCGAGCTTCAACGCCGAGGAGGACGGCCTGGCCGGCATCCAGCAGCTCGCCCACGACGCCAACCTCCTGTTCTACGCCAGCGAGGAGGCCCAGGAGGGCCGCGACGCCTACCGGGAGAAGCGCCCGCCGAACTTCGACAAGTTTCCCCGCCGGCCCTAGCCGTGCCCGCCCAGGCTCCCGCCGGGATGCGCATCTGGCTCATGGCCGCGCGCCCCCGCACCCTGCCGGCGGCGATCGCCCCGGTGGTGGTCGGCACCTCGCTGGCCGTCGCCCAGGGCACCTTCCACCCGCTGGCCTTTCTCGCCGCCCTCCTCGGCTCGGTGTTCATCCAGGTCGGCACCAACCTGGCCAACGACTACTCCGACGCCCGCCGCGGAGCCGACAGCGACGACCGGCTCGGTCCGGTGCGGGTGACCGCCGGCGGACTGGCCCCGCCCCGCCAGGTCCTTCTGGCCACCTACGTGACCTTCGGCCTGGCCGTGCTCTGCGGCGTCTACCTGGTGGCGGTCGCCGGCCCCGAGCTGCTCCTCGTCGGGGTGGCCTCGATCCTCGCCGGGGTGACCTATACCGGCGGACCCAAGCCCTACGGCTACGAGGGCCTGGGCGAGGTCTTCGTCTTCCTCTTCTTCGGCGTCGTCGCCGTCGTCGGCTCCTACTACGTCCAGATCCAGCGCCTGCCATGGGAGGCGTTCGTCCTCTCGGTCCCGGTCGGCCTGCTGGCGGCGGCCATCCTCGTGGTCAACAACGTGCGCGACCTGGACAGCGACCGCCGGGCCGGCAAGCGGACCCTGGCCGTGCGCCTCGGCCGGGAGCGGACCCGGGTGCTCTACGCGGTCATGGTGGCCGGCGCCTTCCTCGCCGCGCTCGTCCCCTGGCTGGCCGGCTCGCTCACCGCCTGGCTGCTGCTCAGCTGGCTGGCCATCCCCCTGGCCGCCGCGGTCGTGCAGACGGTGCGCGAGCGCAGCGACGGCCCGTCGCTCAACGCGGCCCTGGCTCGGACGGGGATCCTCCAGCTCGTGTTCTGCCTCCTGCTGGCGGCAGGCGTCCTGCTGGGCGGATGAGGGTCGCCCTCGAGCGGGTCGAGCTCCGCCTGGCCCGGCCGATCCCCACCGCCCACGGCGAGCTCCGCGCCCGCGAGCTCCTCGAGCTGCGCCTCACCGACGCCGACGGGGTGGTCGGACGGGGCGAGGCGGCCCCGCTCGAGCCCTACGACGGCGTGTCCATGGACGACGTGCTCGGCGCCCTCGCCGCCTACCGTCCGGTCCTCGAGGCGGCCGGTCGGGGGACGGCGCCCGGGGACCTGCTCGACGCCTGCCGGGCCCGGGCCGCCCTGCCCCAGGCGCTGGCCGCGGTCGACCTGGCGCTCTGGGACCTGGCGGCAAGGCGGGAGGGGCAGCCGGTGTGCCGGCTGCTGTGCGCCGAGCCGGCGGCCGGGGTCGAGGTCAACGCCACCGTCACCGCTCCCGACCGCCAGGGCGCCGCTGAGGAGGCGGCGACCGCCGCCCGGGCCGGGTTCCGGTGCGTGAAGCTCAAGGTGGGGATCGGCGACGACGCCGGCCGGGTCGCCGCCGTGCGGGCGGCGATCGGTCCGGACGTCGCCCTGCGCCTCGACGCCAACGGAGCCTGGAGCGTGGAGGAGGCGGTGGCGATGATCGCCGCCCTGGCCCCGGCCCGGCTCGAGCTGGTCGAGGAGCCGGTGCACGGCCTCGAGGCCACGCGGCTGGTGCGCGACCGGGTGGACGTCCCGGTGGCCATCGACGAGACCGCCGCCCTTCCCGGAGCGCTGGCCGCCGGGGCCGCCGACGCCGTCTGCCTGAAGATCGGACGGTGCGGCGGGATCGGCGGGCTGCTCGCCGCCGCCGCCCTCGTTCGGGCCTCGGGGGCGGCGGCCTACGTCGCCTCGACCTTCGACGGGCCCCTCGGAATCGCCGCCGGACTCCACGCCGCCGCCGCCCTGGCCCCCCTCCCGGCGTGCGGGCTGGCCACCCTCGGGCTGTTCGCCGACCTCGAAGATCCCTTCGAGGTCACCGACGGGGCGATGACGGTGCCCCGGGGGCCGGGATTGCTGGGCCCGCACCGGTGCGGCGACCGATGACGAGCACTCGGCCGAGGTCCCCTCGACCACCTTGTGCTCCGCGATCCACCGACTGGAGGATCCGTCTCCGCGACCCGGGGGGTCGCAGTCAAACCTGCGGTCGGGCTTCGAGCGCGGCGACGACCGCCCCCGGGGCCTCCCGGAGCAGCCCGTGCCCGGCGCCGGGGACGACCTCGAGACGACCGGCGGGCAGCCCGCCGGCCAGGCGCCGACCCAGATCGCGGAACTTCTCGTCTCGAGCCCCGACGAGGACGGTGACCGGCATAGCGAGCTCGCCGAGGCGGTCCCACACCGGCTCCATCGTCCCGCTGCCGAGACCGCGCAGGGCAGCGGCCAGGCCGGCCGGGGAGTTGCGCAGCTGGTCGGCGGCGGCGGCGGCTTGCACCGCCTCGGACTCGTCGGCGAACAGTGGCTGGCGGCGCCAGCGGCGGACGAACTCCTCGAGCGGCTCGCGCTCGAGGCGCCGGGCCAGCGCCTCGTCGTCGCGGCGGCGCTCGGCCCGGGCGAGGGGATCGTCGATTCCGGCGGTGGTCGAGATCAGCACCAGGCGGGCGATCCGCTCGGGGTGGGCGAGGGCCAGGTGGAGGGCGACCCGGCCGCCGAGCGAGTAGCCGGCGAGAACGAAGCGCGGCGGCGCCAGGGCGGCCAGCTCGGCCACGCAGGCGGCGAAGTCGATCGGCCGCCGGCCGGCGTTGGCGCCGTGGCCCGGGAGGTCGGGGGCGAGCGGACGGTAGCGTTGCCCCGGCAGGGCGGCGAGAACGCCATCGAAGGCGCGGTGCGTCCCGCTGAACCCGTGCAGCAGCAGCAGATCCACGCCCATCCCCCCATCTTGACCGACGTCGCCACCGACACCCACGTCCTCCTCGCCGCCTTCGTCGACGAGCTCGTGCGCTGCGGCATGACCGACGCCTGCACCTCGCCCGGCTCGCGCAACACGCCGCTCGTCCTCGCCCTCGCGCGGAAGCCGGGCCTGCGGGCACATTCCCACGTCGACGAGCGCTGCGCCGGGTTCTTCGCCCTCGGCCTGGCCAAGGCCAGCGGCCGCCCGGCGGCGGTGACCTGCACCTCGGGCACGGCGGCGGCCAACCTCCTCCCGGCGGTGATCGAGGCCCACGAGGCCCGGGTGCCCCTGATCGTCCTCACCGCCGACCGCCCACCCGAGCTGCGCGACATCGGCGCCGGCCAGACCATCGACCAGGTCAAGCTCTACGGCGACGCCGTGCGCTGGTTCGTCGAGGTCGGCACCCACGAGGCGGATCCCGCCCGGGTGCGCTGGATGCGGGGGCTGGCCTGCCGGGCCTACTGGACGGCGCTCGGCGACCGGCCCGGGCCGGTCCACCTCAACTGGCCCCTGCGCGAGCCGCTCCTCCCGGCGGCGCCCCCGCCCCCGCCACCGCCCGGCCGTCCGCAGGGGCGGCCGTGGATCGCCCGACCGACCGGCGCGCGCCCGCCGGCGGCGCTGGAGCTCCCGGCCGGGGCGCGGGGCGTGGTGGTGGCCGGACGCAGCGACCGGGGGCTCGCCCCGGAGATCCCCGCCTTCGCCGCCCGGGCCGGCTACCCCCTGCTCGCCGACCCGCTCTCCGGGGCCCGGAGGGGCCCGGCGGCCATCGCCCACTACGACGCCCTCCTGCGCCATCAGGCCTTCCGACCCCAGGCCGAGGTGGTGATTCGGGTCGGCGACCTGCCGACCTCCAAGGCCCTGCGCGCCTGGCTGGCCGACCAGGACGCGGCCCGCCAGATCCGGGTCTCCGGTGACGGGTCGTGGCAGGATCCCGAGAACGTGGTCGGCGAGTCGCTGCCCGGCGATCCCCGGGCCGTCCTCGCCGCGGCGGCGCCGGCGGCGGCGCCGGCGGCGTGGCTCGACCGGTGGCGGGAGGCCGACGACCGGGCCGGGCGGGCGCTCGAGGAGGTTCTCGGCGACGACCTGAGCGAGCCGGCGGTGGCTCGGTCGGTCGGGCGCTGGCTCGGGCCGGAGACGACCCTGTTCGTCGCGGCGTCGATGCCGATTCGCGACGTCGAGAGCTTCTTTGCCGTGCGCGACGACGGCCCCCGGGTGCTGTCGAACCGGGGAGCCAACGGCATCGACGGGACGATCTCCAGCGCCTTCGGCGTGGCCGCGGCCGCCGCCGGCCCGGTCGTCGTCCTCATCGGCGACGTCGCCCTCGCCCATGACATCGGCGGCCTGCTCGCGGCGACCCGCCTCGACCTGTCGCTGACCGTCGTCCTGCTCGACAACGGCGGTGGCGGGATCTTCGACTTCCTCCGGGTGGCCGGCGAGCGAGACGTGTTCGAGCGTCACGTAGCCACCCCGACCGGCCTCGACTTCGCCCGGGCTGCCGCTCTATACGGCCTGGCTCACGCCCGCGTCGAGCGACTGGCCGACCTGCGCGAGGAGCTCGACCGAGCCCGGGCGCGGCCCGGCTCGACGCTGATCGAGGTGAGGACCGACCGGACGGAGAACGTGCTCCTCCACGCCCGGGCCTGGGACGCCGTCGGTCGAACGCTCGGCGGCTGAGCTCGCCGATGAGCTCAAACCCGAGTGACATATGCTCGACTCTCCATCCCCACCGGAAGGCAGTGTCGCCGTGGCCAACCCCCTCACCCTGATCATCCCCCTCAAGGACGGTGTCGACCTCGGCCAGCTGGGCAAGTCCCTCGCCGAGCTCCAGCCGCAGATCGACGCGGCGCTCAAGGCGGTCGGGACCGTTCACTACGCCCGCTTCGTGGTCTTCGACCGGTCCTCGCCCGACCTCCAGCCCAAGGGCGGTCCGGGTCCGTTCAGCCTGGCGGTGATCACCGACTACGACGGCGACTTCGACGTCTACATCCAGGACTTCGTCAACAAGGTCGGCCCCGTGTTCAATGCCCTCCTGTCCTTCTCGGCCGACGGTGGCGGCCTGGTGCCCGTGGCCGAGAACCTGCAGGGGTTCACCGCCTACGTGGCCGCCAACAACGCCAGCCAGCAGCCGCCGAACAACGCCTTCGGCCTCTACAGCGCCTACCCGTACACCGTCCAGCAGGTGATCGCCGCCGGCGGTTCGTGACGCTCGACTACGCCGACATCCAGGGGACGATCCTCCGCGGCTACCGCGTCGACCACGCCCGCCATCTCGTCCTGCGAATCCATGACCGGGTCGGCGCCAAGGGCTTCCTCGGAGCTCTCGTCGACCCGGGGCGGGGGCTGCCGCAGATCACCACGGCCGCCCGCTGGAACACCAAGCCGCGGTCGTTCCTGAACCTCGGCATCACCGCGGCCGGGCTCGCCGCGCTCGGCCAGCCGCTCGACGGCTTCCCGGACGCCTTCACCCGCGGCGCCACCGACCCGGCCACGGCGATACTGGTCGGCGACGTCGGCCCGAGCGCGCCATCGGCGTGGGTCGACGGCTTCGCCGACGGGGCGAGCGTCCACCTGATCCTCAGCCTGTGGGTCGACCGCGACCTCGACGAGCTCGAGCGGGTGGCGGCGATCCTCCGCAAGGCGTTCAGCGGCTCGCTCGATGAGCTCGCCGCCCAGGATGCCACCGCCCTGCCCGAGAACAAGGTCCATTTCGGCTACACCGACAACATCTCCCAGCCGACGGTCGACGGCGCCCCCCCGACCAAGCGTCCCCGACCCGACCAGCAGCCGGTGGCGCCGACCGGCGAGTTCCTCCTCGGCTACCCGAGCCAGAACCAGGGCGGCGTCTACCGGGTGACCCCGGCGCCCCTCTCCACCAACTCGAGCTTCGCCGCCTTCCGGCTGCTCGAGCAGGACGTCGGCGCCTTCGAGGCCTGGCTGGCCACCGCCGCCGCCCAGACCGGCGGCGACGTCGAGCTCCTCGCCGCCAAGGTCTGCGGGCGCTGGCGGACCGGCGTCCCGCTCGTGCTCTCGCCGGACACCGGGACACCGGACCCGCCGCTGGCGCCGGAGCGGATCAACGACTACGGCTACGTCTCCGGGGACGACAGGTTCGGCTACCGATGTCCGGTCGGGGCCCACATGCGCCGGACCAACCCCCGCGACGAGGCGGTGGTCGCCGGCGGCAGCGCCCACCGCATCATCCGCCGGGCGATGCCCTACGGCCCGCCGTACGACCCGGCCAAGGACGACGGTCCGCGCGGACTGGTCGGCTGGTTCATCAACGCCGACATCGCCAACCAGTTCGAGCTGATCATGAGCCAGTGGGTCAACGGGTCGGCGTTCGTCAAGTCAGACCCCGACGCCTGCCCGCCGGGGACGCCGGGGAGGCAGTGCGCCAACCCGTTGTGGAACATCACCGGCAACGACGTCGTCCTCGGGGCCAACGATCCGGCCACGAGCTCGTTCACCCTCTCCTACCCGGGGACCTCGGCGGCGCGGTGGCGCAACGAGACGCTGACCGGGTTCACGTCCTTCGTCACCACCCGGGGCGGCGCCTACTGCTACCTCCCGAGCATCACCGCGCTGCGCTACATCACGAGCTGAGGGCGGCCTCCCGCCGCCGGCGGCGCAGCGGCCGGGCCCCCCACCAGGCGAGCCCGCCGAGGACGGCGGCGGGGACGAGGCCGGCGAGGGCGACGACGAGCACCGAGAACACGGCCTCGAGCACGATCAGGGCATCGGCGAGGGCGGACCCCGGCCCCCAGCCCGACCCGCTGTTGCCCGTCGCCTGCCCGTCCTCGGCGACGCCAAGCCCCACCTGGGCGAAGGCGCCCCGCTCGAGAAGGGTCTGGAGCTGGGCCTGATCCTGTCCGATCCGCCCGACCACCAGCCCCAGACGGGCGTGGATGCTGGCCACCTGGTTGGGTCCGCTGGCCCGGGCCAGCTGGCGCAGGAGGGCATCGCGCTCGGCCCGCGACTCGGCCAGCCGCTCCCGGGCGGCGCCCGTCGCGTCGGTGATGTCCTGCGTGTCCTCTGAGCGGGAGCTCACGTGGGCCAGGGCGGAGAGGGCGGCCAGCGTCCGGTCGAGGACCGCCGCCGGCACCCGCAGCTCGAGGCTGGCCTGACTGCCGCCCCGGTCGTCGACGCTCACGCTCGAGCTCTCGACGATCCCGCCCAGCCGGTCGGTGGCGGCGATGGCCCGATCGGCCACCTGCTGGACCTGCCCGCGGGGAGCGAGCAGGGCGAGGGAGGCGTCGCGCTGGACGGCTCGGGCCGCGCCCGCCCCGGCCGAGGGCGGCGGCGCGGGAAGGGCCGGCGCCACGTTCTGAAGGGCGGGACCGGCGGCGCCCGCGCCCCCGGAGCGAGGGGCGGGGGCGGTCGCGGCGCTCGACGCCGTCCCGGAAGCCGGGAGCACGGCCCGGCCGAGCACGCCGTGAGCCTGGTTCGCCGGCCCGCCGGTCCGCCCGGCCACCACCACGACCACCGCCACCACCAGGGCGAGGCTGGCCGCCCCGCCGAGACCGGCCAGCCAGTGACGCGAATCGATCCGCCGGGCGGCCCGGCGCTGACCGGCCGGGGCGCCGATGGGTGCGGGCCGGCGGGGGAACCCGGCGGCCACTCGGGCGTCGAGCTCGTCGGTGAAGGCGGCCCGTAGCGGCGGCGCATCGTCGCGGACGGCGAGGACGAGCCCGGCCAGATCGCGGTGCTCGGCGACCTCCTCGGCCGCCGGCATCCCCGTCAGGGCCCGGTCGAGGGCCTCGAGCTCGCGGCTCTGCTCCTGGCTCGGACCCGCCGACGAGGGCTCATGCTGCCACATCGCACACCTCCCGCAGACGATCGAGCGCCCGGCACAGCCGTGTCCCGGCGTTGGAGACGCTGCACCCGAGCACCTTGGCCAGCTCGGCATTCGAGAGCTGGGCGTGGAACTTGAGGAGGATGAGCTCCCGTTGGCGGGGATCGAGCCGCTCGAGGCCGACCCTGACCGCCTCGCGCCGCACCCGGCCCTCCTCGTCCTCCCCGCTCGGCTCGGCCGCCGGCAGGTCGCCGATCAGACTGGCCGTGCGCCGCCGGCGGCGCAGCTCGTCGAGGGCGGCGTTGCGGGCGATGGTGAACAGCCAGGCCCGGCCGCTCCCCCGGGCCGGGTTGAACAGCGCCCGCCGCCGGTAGGCCCGCTCGAAGGCGAGCGCGGTCACGTCCTCGGCGGCCGTCCGGTCGCGCAGGAGCGAGGCCACGTAGGCGTGGACGTCGGCCCGGCTCGAGCGGTAGAGCTCCTCGAACCAGCCCTGGTCGGCCTCCCGCTCCGGTGCCGGCAGCGCCATCGCCTTGATCATCGGGCCTCGCCTTGGCAGATCGTGCTCACAACCACACTACGACGGCCGCCGCCGCTCGTCACGCGAGATTTCGCCCGCCCGTCCGCCCGCCCGTCCACGCGCCCAGCCCGGTCCGGCTCAGCCCGAGAGCACGGGGAGCAGGGCCTGGAGCTTGACCTCGGTCTCGGCGAGCTCGGCCGCCGGATCGGAGTCGGCGACCACGCCGACCCCGGCGTAGCACCGGGCCAGGCGGCCCTCGATCAGGGCGCAGCGCAGGGCGACGCAGAACTCGCCGTCCTCGTTGGCATCCGTCCACCCCACCGGCCCGGCGTACCACCCCCGGTCGATCCCCTCGAGCGCCGGGATGAGGGCTACCGCCGCGGCGTGGGGCTCCCCGCCGACCGCTGGGGTCGGGTGGAGGATCCCGGCCAGCTCGATCGCCCCCACCGGCCGGCGCAGCTGGGCCCGGACCGGGGTGGCGAGGTGCTGGATGTTGGCGACGCTCACCACCGTCGGCTCCGGCGCCTTGGTCACCCACACCGAGTGGGGCAGGAGGGCGAGCTCGATCCGGCGGCTGACGATCTCGTGCTCCTGGCGATCCTTGGCCGAGTGCAGGAGCTGCTCGCCGAGGTGGTCGTCGACCGCCGGGTCGGCACTGCGCCGGATCGACCCGGCCAGGGCCAGGGTGCTCGCCCGCATCCCCTCCCGCCGGATCAGGAGCTCCGGGCTGGCGGCCACGAAGGCCGCGTCCCCCCGCCCGGCGCAGAACACGAAGCACGCCCCGAACGCCTCGCGCAGGACCCCGAACACCGCCGCCGCATCGTGGGGCGACGGGGCGTGGACGTCGACCTCCCGGGCGAGGACGATCTTCTCGAGCGCGCCGGCCCGGATCCGCTCGACGGCCCGGCCGACCGCCGATTCGTAGTGCTCCGGGGCCATCGCTCCGGCGACCCGAAAGCGCCCCGTGGGATGGGGATCGAGCAGGGGCAGCGGCTCGTCTCGAAGCTCCCCCAGGCGCCGCTCGACGGCGGCCAGGAGCTCCGCCGGCGTGTCGGCCGGGCGCACCAGGGCGGCCACCGTGATCCGGACCTCGGCTCCCTGGCGGGCGATCGACACCGCCGGGACGACGAGCGAGGCCGGCGGATAGCCCGACCACTGGGGGCTCGAGCCGCCCTCGGGGGCGAAGGCGAAGCCGCCGCAGGCGATCAGGCCGCCCGCCGCCGGGCCGTCCGGCGGATCGGCCAGCGCCCGCCCGGCCAGCGCCCGCCACCGCGCGGCGACCCGCTCGAAGCGCCCGTCGCCCCGGTCCTCGAGCACGGCCACCGCGCCGATCGCCGCCACCGCCCGCCGCTCGCGGTCGGGCTGCTCGAAGCAGAACCACGGCTCCCCCGCCCGGCGCGAGGCCACCGCCACCGCCCCGGGGTCGACGTCGGCCGCCAGCTCCCAGGTCATCCCCACCAGGCACTCGCCGTGTCGGCGGGCCCGGCGGGCCCCCCGGTTCAGGCGCTCGGTGAGCAGACCCGGATCGGGGAGGGCGAAGGGCGAGCGGCGCCCGGCCAGGGTGCCCGGCACCGCGCCGGCTCAGCCGGCGCCGGGGCGGGGCGGCCGGGGCACTACGTCTCCCCGCGCCCGCGGGCGATGGCGATCTCGCCGGTGCGCATCATCTCGATCAGCCCGTACGGGCGGACCATCCGCTCGAACGCCTCGATCTTGTCCGTCGTCCCGGTGATCTCGAGGATCATCGACCGCTTGGTGATGTCGACCACCCGCCCCCGGAAGATGTCGCAGAACTGCATCACCTCGCCCCGCTGGACCCCGTCCACCGCCACCTTGAACAGGGCGAGCTCCCGGGTCACCGTCTCCGCCGGCTCGAGGTCGCGGATCTTCAGGACGTTGATCAGCTTGTGCAGCTGCTTGGTCACCTGGTCGATCGGGTGCAGCGCCCCGTCGACGGTCAGGGTGATCCGTGAGATCTGGTCGTTGTCGGTCGGCCCGACGGTCAGGGTCTCGATGTTGAAGCCCCGCCGGGCGAACAGGCCGGCGACCCGGGTGAGGACGCCCGGCTTGTTCTCCACCAGGATGGAGAGGACGTGATGGCGTCCGGTGCGCAGGCCGCTGACCGCCTCGAGGTCCTCGAGGCTGAGCAGCTGCTCCTTGGTCCCCGGGTCGCCCATCAGCCGACCATGTCCCGGGCCGCCTGGCCCGGGGCGATCATCGGATAGGTGTTCTCCTCGCGGGTGACCCGCACGTCGACCACCACCGGCCCCGGCGTCTCGATCGCCCGACGCATGTCCTCGACCAGGGTGTGCTTGCTCTCGAAGCGCATGCCCGTCGCCCCGTAGGCCTCGGCCAGCTTGACGAAGTCGGGGAACGAGCCCATGTCGACCTGGCTGTAGCGCCGCTCCCAGAACAGCTCCTGCCACTGGCGGACCATGCCGAGATAGCCGTTGTTCATGATGAACACCTTGACCGGGATGGCGTTCTCGGCGCACGTCGCCAGCTCCTGCGCGTTCATCTGGATCGACCCGTCGCCCGAGATGCAGCACACCAGCTGATCCGGGCAGCCGACCTGGGCCCCCATGGCCGCCGGCAGGCCGAAGCCCATCGTCCCGAGTCCGCCGGAGTTGATCCACCGCCGCGGCTTGTTGAAGTGGTAGTACTGGGCTGCCCACATCTGGTGCTGGCCGACGTCGGAGGTGATGATCGCCTCACCGCCGGTCGCCTCGAAGAGGGCCTGGACCATGTACTGCGGCTTGATCTCGGCGTCGGCCGAGTCCTCGTAGCGCAGCGGGTGGAGCTCCTGCCAGGCCCCGATCCGCTGCCACCACTCGTCCAGGCGTGAGCCTTCGGTCTCGAGAGCACGGTACTCGTCGGCCAGGCGAGCGAGGATGTTCTTGGCGTCGCCGACGATCGGGATGTGGGCCGGCAGGTTCTTGGAGATCTCCGCCGGGTCGACGTCGATGTGGATGAACTTGGCCCGCGGGGCGAACTCGGAGAGCTTGCCGGTGATGCGATCGTCGAAGCGGGCGCCGATCGCGACGATCAGGTCCGCCTCGTCCATCGCGTAGTTGGCGGCGCGGGTGCCGTGCATGCCGAGCATCCCCAGCCACTGAGGGTGCGGTGCGGGAAACGCGCCGAGGCCCATCAACGTGCAGGTGATCGGGAAGCGGTCGGCCCCGACGAGCGCGCGCAGCGCGTCGGCGGCCTCGGCGGCGACCACCCCGCCGCCGGCGTAGATGACCGGCCGGCGCGCGTTGGCGAGCGCCTTGGCGGCGAGCCGGATCTGCTTCTGGTTCCCCTCGGTGGTCGGCTGGTAGCCGGGCAGGCGCACGTCGCCGACCGGCTGGTAGTCGATCTCCGCCCGCGTGAGGTCGGTCGGCATGTCGATCAGCACCGGCCCCGGGCGCCCCGTGCGGGCGATGTGGAACGCCTCGTGGACCGCCCGCGGGATCTCCGTCGGGTGCTGGATCATGAAGCTGTGCTTGACGATCGG
>JAXDHJ010000005.1:0-3450 GCA_034664565.1 Solirubrobacteraceae bacterium | reverse complement strand
CGCATCTCAGAGTGACAGTCGTCGTTGACCTCGCGCTGGTCGCCCGACCCCAGCACCCACCGCCATGACCAGACCACCAAAACAACAATCAACGAACGCCCTTGACAACGGCGTCCATCTCAGAGCCAGCCCTTCTCGGTGGCGGTGAGAACGGCCTGAGCCCGGTCGACGGCGCCGAGCTTGCCGTAGACGTTGTGGAGGTGGGTGCGGACCGTGCTCGTCGAGAGCTGGAGCTCGTGGGCGATCTGCTTGTAGACCTTGCCCTCGGCCAGACGACGGAGCACGTCCATCTCCCGCGTCGAGAGGGGGCACGGCTCGGTCGCCCGGCGGCGGGATCCGCCGCTCTCGTTGGGGAGGTCGAACATCACCGCCCGCAGCTGCCGCGGCCCGATGCCGAGGGTTCGGGAGGCCTTGAGCATCTCGGCCGGTGACACCGCCCCGTCGACCGCGTAGTGGGCGAGCATGTCCGCCACCCGCACCAGGGCGGCCTCGCCGGTGGCGTCGTCGGCGTGGTGACGCTCGATGGCCGAGGCGATGGCCTTGGGCAGGCCCCAGCGACGGGCGAGAACGCCGCCGACCAGGGCGTGATCGACGCCGAGCTCGCGGCGCTCGTTGCGGACCCGGTCCTCCGGGGTGCGGGCATCGCGCAGCACCTGGGCCGGGTAGCCGGAATAGGCGTGCATGAGAACGAGCTTGCCGATGTCGTGGAGCAGGGCCGTGACCATCAGGCGCTCCCGCGGCTCGTAGCCGATCTCGCCGGCCAGCCGGTCAGCCGCCGCCCGGGTGGCCAGGCCGTGCAGGCGCACCCGTTCGGGCGCGCCCTCCCAGACCGCGGTCCGCTCGAAGAAGTCGAAGGTCCGCGCCCTGCGGGCAAGCTCGGAAACCGCCTCGGGCGAGAGGAGGTTGACCGCGTCGATGATGCTCTCGACGCTGACCCGCCGCTTGGCCGTCTGGTTGTTGGCCACCCGCAGCACCGCCACCACCAGCGCCAGGTCCGACTCGACGGCGGCGACCACGTCGGCCACCTTGATCCGCTCGTTGGCCACCACCGAGAGCAGGCGGTTGCGCGACTCGGCGAGAACCGGGAACTCCTCCAGGGCCTCGAAGGCGGCGGTCAGACGCCGGCCGTGTCCCTCTCCCGGTCGCTCTCCTCCGATCACGCGGGGGACCATCCTCGGCGGGCTCGTGCTCCGTGCGGCTCGTGGGGCGGGCATACTCGGGTCTCTCTCTCGTTCCTTGCCATGTCCAGGCAGATCCGCGCGCTGGGCACGCAATGACGCTCTGGCCTTGTTATCGGCAGAAAGGCGGGCGAAACTTGAGCGGCGGGCGGCGAGCCGGCGTGGCGGCTCACGCCCGACGCTCGCCGGGCGGCGGCAGCGGCGGCAGCGGCGGCGCGGGTGGCGAGGCCAGCGCCCGGTCGATCCGAGCCAGGACCTCGGCACGGCCGAGGAGGGCCGCGGTCTCGAAGATCCCCGGGGAGACGGGGCGCCCGGCGAGGGCGACGCGCAGCGGCTGGAAGACCTCCTTCGGCTTGACCCGACGCCGGTCGACCACCGCCCGAAGCGCCGCCTCCACTCCCTCGAGCGCGAACGGCTCGACCGCGGCCAGCTCCGCCCTGACCTCGACCAGCACGGCCCGTCCGGCCGGACCGAGCCAGCGCTCGGCCGCCGCCGGGTCGTCCACCGGACCGTCGAAGACGAACCCGACGAGGGGCCAGAAGTCGGCCAGGGTCTGGAGCTTGTCCTGGCTGATGGCCACCGCCCCGGCCAGGTCGCTGCGCCCGGTGAACTCCTCGAGGCGGCGGGTGAGGAGGGCGGCGTCGAGCTCGCGCAGGTAGCGCCCGTTCATCCACCGGAGCTTCTGCTCGTCGAAGCGGGCGGGATTGCGCTGGACCCGGGTGATGTCGAACTGCGCGATCAGCTGCCCGGTGTCGAGCAGGGTCTCGTCGTGCTCCGAGCCCCAGCCCAGGAGGGCGAGGTAGTTGCGCACCGCCTCCGGCAGGTAGCCGGCTTCCCGCAACTCCCCGACCGAGGCGGCACCGTGGCGCTTGGAGAGCTTCTTCCCGTCCGGCCCGTGGAGGAGCGGCAGGTGGGCGTAGCGGGGCGGCGGCGCCCCGAGGGCGCCGAACACCAGCAGCTGCTTGGCGGTGTTGGTGAGGTGGTCGTTGCCGCGCACCACGTGGGTGATCCCGGCGTCGAGGTCGTCGACCGCCACCGCCAGGTTGTAGAGCGGGGTCCCGTCGGCGCGGGCGATGACCAGGTCGTCGAGCGCGGCGTTGGGTGAGGACACCTCCCCGAGGACGAGGTCGTCGACCACCGTCTCCCCCTCGTCGGGAACGCGCAGCCGCACCGCCCCGGCTGCCTCGGCCGCGCCGCGAAAGCCGCGGCTGTCGCCGTGGATGCGCTTGTATTCGCGCACGTCGTCGGCCGTCGCCGCCGAGCGGTAGGCATGGCCGCCGGCGAGCAGCTCGTCGACCACCGCCCGATGGCGCTCGGCCCGCTCGGACTGGAGGATCGGGCCCTCGTCCCAGTCGAGCTCGAGCCAGCGCAGGGCGTCGATGATCTGGGCGACGTTCTCCGGGGTCGAACGCTCGCGGTCGGTATCTTCGATGCGCAGCACCAGGCTTCCCCCGGCGCCGCGGGCCAGGAGCCAGTTGAACAATGCCGTGCGGGCGCCCCCGATGTGGAGCGCCCCGGTCGGGGAAGGAGCGAATCGAAGCCGCATGAGCGCGCCGCATGGTAACGACCCGCTCCGCCCGTCCCACCTGCCCGGCCCGGCGGCCGCTGCCCGGGAGCGGCCGGACCGATTCGCCGGTCCCCTGGTCGGCGCCCACGTCTCGCCCGCCGGCGGCCTGTGGAAGGCGGTCGAGCGGGGAATCGACCGCGGCGCCGAGTCGATCCAGATCTTCAACCAGTCACCCCGGGCCTGGCGGCCGACCGCCTACGGCGAGGACGACTTCGCCCGCTTCCGGGCGGCGCTCGCCGCCAGCCCGGTGGCCACGGTGATGATCCACGCCGTCTACCTCCTCAACTGCGCAACCGACGATCCCGAGATCGCCGGCAAGTCGCAGGCGGCGCTGATCGGCGCCCTGCGCATGGGCGACGCCATCGGCGCCCATTCCGTCGTCCTCCACCCCGGGTCGGCCAAGCTCGGCCCGGTGGCCGGGGCGATCGAGCGCGCCGGGAGGATGTTCGCCGCCGCCCTCGCCGAGTCCGACCGCTGTCCGCTGCACCTCGAGAACACGGCCGGCGCCGGCGGCACCCTCGGGCGCTCCTTCGACGAGCTGGCCGCCCTCCTCGACGCCGCCGGGGCCGACCCCCGCCTCGGCCTGTGCCTCGACTCCTGCCACCTGCTCGCCTCCGGCTACGAGATCCGCGCCCCCGAGGACCTCGCGGCGGTGATCGACGAATGCGAGCGCGCCGTCGGCCCGGGTCGGATCGGCTCGCTCCA
>JAXDHJ010000004.1:0-7789 GCA_034664565.1 Solirubrobacteraceae bacterium | reverse complement strand
TCGGAGATCACCGAGACCGGGTCGATCATGGGCACCGTCCAGTATCTCTCCCCCGAGCAGGCCCAGGGCCAGGCGGTGAGCCCGCGCAGCGACCTCTACTCGATCGGGGTGATGCTCTACGAGCTGCTCACCGGGCGCCTGCCCTTCGCCGGCGACTCGGCGGTGACCATCGCCCTCAAGCAGATCTCCGAGCTCCCGGTCGCCCCGAGCGTCCACAACCCGATCATCTCGCCCGAGCTCGACGCCATCGTCCTGCGGGCGCTCGAGAAGGACCCGGGCCGGCGCTTCGTCAACGCCGAGGAGTTCCTCGCCGCCCTCGAGGCCGAGCGCGAGCGGCTCCATTGGGCGGGAACCGACCGGACGGCCGAGTTCGCTGCCGTGGCCGCCGGCGCCGGAGCCGGAGCGGTGGCCGCGGACGCGGACGCCGACGGCCCGCCGCCGACGCCACCGACCGTCTACGAGGCGCCCTACGTCTGGGAGCCCGAGCCCGAGGAGTACCTCCCGCCGCCGGCACGCCCGCGCTGGCCCTGGCTGGTGGGGGGAGGGGTGCTCCTCGCCGTGGTGGCCCTCGTCCTCGTCCTCCTCCTCGTCCCCGGTGCCAAGCGCAAGGTCCCGGGGGTGGTCGGCCAGACCGAGGCGGGGGCGGTGGCCGTGCTCCAGAACGCCGGCTTCACCCCGCTGCCCACCCTGGTCACCACCACCGCCGCGGTCGGCGTGGTCATCAGCCAGTCGCCGAACCCCGGGGCCAGCGCCAAGAAGGGCGCCGTGGTGCGCCTGAACGTGTCGAGCGGACCCGGCACCTCGCAGGTGCCCAAGGTGGTCGGGCGCAGCGCGGTGACGGCCAAGCGCCTCTTGGTCAAGGCCGGCTTCAACTCGGCCGAGAGCACCTCGCCCTCGACGACGGTGGCAGCCGGCCGGGTGATCGCCGTCAGCCCGCCGGCGGGGACGCCCCTCCCGCGCAACACCACCGTCTCCCTCGAGATCTCGAGCGGCCCCCAGCAGGCTCCGGTGCCGGCGGTGGTGGGCCAGAGCCAGGCGACGGCGGCCAACCTGATCGCCGCCGCCGGCTTCAAGCCGGCCACCACCGAGCTGCAGTCGACCAAGCCGCCGGGCACCGTGCTCGCCCAGTCCCCGTCGGCCAACGCCCAGGCCACCCTGGGGACGGCGGTCCTCCTCACCGTGGCCAAGGCGCCCGACCTGATCAGCGTGCCGTCGGTCGTCGGCCAGAGCCAGGCGGCGGCGGCCACCATGCTCACCGCCGCCGGCCTGAGCCCGAAGTCGACCGACCAGGCGGTCACCGATCAGGCCAAGGACGGCCAGGTCCTCTCCCAGAGCCCGGCGGCCGGGGGGAAGGTCAAGACCGGGGCCGCGGTGACCCTGGTCGTCGGGCGCTTCACCGCCCCGACCACCACCACCCCGACCACGCCGACCACCCCGACCACGCCGACCACCACCACCACCACGCCGCCACCCCCGCCGCCCTCGACGCCATGAGGGTGGCCGTCCTGGCCGGTGGGCGCTCGTCCGAGCACGACGTCTCCCTGGCCTCGGCCGCCGGGGTCAGCGACGGGCTGGCCGCCGCCGGCCACCACGTGGTGGCGGTGACCGTCGCCCGGGACGGCCGCTGGACCCACGCCGGCGCCGAGCTCGAGCTGCGGGCCGGGGGCGGCCTGCTCGAATGCGACGTGGTCTTCCCCGCCCTCCACGGGCCCTACGGCGAGGACGGAGTGGTCCAGGGCCTGCTCGAGTGCCTCGACGTCCCCTACGTCGGGGCCGGGGTACTCGCCTCCGCGGTGTGCATGGACAAGGTCCTCTTCAAGGACCTGATGGGGCCGGCCGGCGTGCCCCAGGTGGCCTACGCCGCCGTGCGCGAGGCCGACTGGCGGGTCGGGGCGGGCTCGGTGCTCGGCGCCCTGGGCGCCCTGGGCCTGCCCGTCTTCGTCAAGCCCGCCCACCTCGGCTCCTCGGTGGGCATCGCCAAGGTGGTCGACCCGGGCGGCCTGCCCCCGGCCCTCGAGCGCGCCTTCGAGCACGACCCCCTGGCCATCGTCGAGGCCATGGCCGGCGGCCTCGAGGTCGAGTGCTCGGTCCTCGACGGCGACCCGGCCCGGGCCTCGCTCCCGGGGGAGATCGTCCTCTCCTGCGAGTGGTATGACCAGGCGGCCAAGTACGAGCCGGGCGGGATGGAGCTCGTCGTCCCGGCCCGGATCTCCCCGGCCGCGGCCCGGCGGGTGGCGGCGCTGGCCGTCGAGGCCTTCGACCGGGTGGGGGCCAGCGGCCTGGCCCGGGCCGACTTCTTCGTCGACGGGGAGACCGTCCTGCTCAACGAGCTCAACACCATGCCCGGCTTCACCGCCACCAGCGTCTTCGCCAAGCTCTGGGAGGCGAGCGGGTTGCCCTACCCGACCCTGGTCGAGGAGCTCTGCCACCTCGGGGTCGAGCGCCACCGGCGCGAGCGTGGGTACCGCTTCTGAGCGCCATCGGGCGCTAGCTGTCGAGCGTCACGTCCGAGAGCTCGACGTTCATTCGGCCGGGGGGGAGCTTGGTGATCCACACCAGGTAGTAGCGGAACCGGTGTCCGGCGGTGTCCAGTCGGATGCGCTGGCTCGAGCCGACGGTCTGGTCGCCGAGGTCGATTCGCGTCCAGCCGCGGTTGCCCAGCGTCTGGGCCGGATCCTGGCTCGGGGTGTTGGCGATGGTGTCGGCGGCCCAGACCTCGGCGACGAATCCGGGCGTAGGCGACTGGAGCAGGACGTCGGCGGCGGCCACCCCGGGGCTGGCGTCGACGTAGAGTCCGGTCCCGGGGGTGTCGAGCGTCCCGGCGGTGTAGGTGTAGGTCGACCACCAGGTGTTGGGGTCTCCGTCGATGGCGAAGTCCGGGGTTCCGTGGCGGTCGTCGCGGGTGCCATAGGGGTTGTAGGCGTGGGCGGCGTTCTGGGAGAGGGGCACCGGGGCGAGGGCCGCCGACGCGTGGACGTTGGGCGGGGGGCCGACGCCGCTGTGGGTGCGCATGGCGAGGATCACCGCCACCGCCACCCCGGCGGCCACGAGGAGGACGGCGGCGCCGAGCAGGCGGCGCGGGTAGCGCAGGCGCAGGGGCAGCCGGCGCTGGGCCGAGCCGGGCAGGGTGCGCAGGACGCTGGTCGCCTCGCCACTCGAGTGCCCGGAGCGGAGGGTTTCGATGGCCAGGACGTCCTCGAGGTCGGCGATCATCGCCGGTGCGTCGCGGTAGCGGCGCTCGAGCTCCTTGGCGGTGGCCCGGTCGAGCACCGCGGCCAGGGCCGCCGAGACCTCGGGGCGGCGGCTCTGGACGTCGGGGAGCTCGTCGCGGACGTGCTTCATGGCCACCGCGACCTGGTTCTCGGCCTTGAAGGGGACGTCGCCGGTCAGCATCTCGAAGAGGACGACCCCCAGGGCGTAGAGGTCGGACTGGCCGCTCACCCCCTGGCCCAGGGCCTGCTCGGGCGAGACGTAGTCGGTGGTCCCGAGGACCCGACCGTCGGCGGTCAGCCCCTCCTCGGTGAGGGTGCGGGCGATCCCGAAGTCGGTGATCAGGGCCCGGCCGTCACGGTCGATGAGGACGTTCTGGGGTTTGACGTCGCGGTGGACGATCCGGGCGCGATGGGCGGCGTCGAGGGCCCGGCCGAGCTCGATGGCGTAGGCCACCGCCTCGGCGATCTCCAGGCGGCCGAGGCGACGGATGCGCTGCTTGAGCGTCTCCCCCTCGACGTACTCGAAGACGATGTACGGGGTGCCGTCGTCCTCGCCGGCGTCGATCACGGTGACGATGTGGGGATGGTTCAGGCGGGCCACCGCCCGCGCCTCGCGGCGGAAGCGCTCGAGCGGATCCGAGTCGGAGGCGACCTCCCGGTTGAGCACCTTGATCGCCACCTCCCGCTCGAGCAGGGTGTCGAAGGCGCGGAACACCCGCGACATCCCGCCGATGCCGATCTGCTCGTCCAGGCGGTAGCGACCGCTCAGCAGCGTGCCGGTCGGCGTCCTCATGCTCATCTCGGGAGGCGGTGGCGTCGGATCATGCGGGGCTCCCCCATATTGTGCGCCCCCGGCGGTCGTTCATACCCTCTACTACACAGATCCTTCATCTCGGGTTCATCCAGGGGGGCCAAGAAGGCGGTGAACGAGCGCCCGGCGGCGGGCGCCGGCCGCGCGTGGGCGGGGCTCAGCGCCGGACGGCGGCTCCCTCCCCCGGCAGGGAGATGGCGCCGGCCCGGTCGGTCACCCGGCCGATCACCCGGGCCCCCGGGTGGTGGGCGGCGAGGAGCTCGGCCGCCGCCCCGGCCGCCGGGCCGGGCACCACGGCGACGAACCCGCACCCCATGTTGAACACCCGGTAGGACTCGGCCGCCTCGAGCTCGGCCAGCTCGCAGACCAGGCGGCAGATCCCGGGGACGGGGAGGGGGGCGTCGATCTCGAAGCCGAGGCCGTCGCCCAGGCGCAGGAGGTTGAGCACGCCGTCGCCGGTGATGTGGGCCAGGCCGTGGACGGGGATGTCGCTGCCCAGGAGGGCGAGGACCGCGCGGACGTAGATCACCGTCGGCTCGAGTAGGGCGTCGGTGACGCTGGCTCCGCCCAGCGCCGGCGGCCGGGCGTCGGCTCCGAGGGGGGCGAGGACCCGGCGGGCCAGGGTGTAGCCGTTGGAGTGGAGCCCGCTCGAGGGCAGGCCGATCACCACGTCGCCCGGCGCGCAGCGCTCGCCGGTGACCAGGCGGTCGAGGGCCACGGTGCCGAAGCACGCCCCGCACAGGTCGAAGCCGTGGGGGGAGGGGTGGCCGCGGATCAGCTCGGGCAGGACGGCCAGCTCGCCGCCCGGGATCTCCACCCCGGCCAGCTCGGCCCCCCGCTTGAGGCCGACGGCGATCTGGCCGAGGGCGTCCGCGTCGATCCGCTCGACGGCCAGGTAGTCGAGCATGGCGATCGGCTCGGCCCCGACGCAGACGATGTCGTTGACGTTCATCGCCACGCAGTCGATGCCCACCGTGTCGAGGCGACCCGACTGCTCGGCCACCACCAGCTTGGAGCCGACCCCGTCGGCGCTCAGGGCGATGCCGAGCCCGGGGGCCACCTCGAGCACGGTGGCGTAGTGGCCGGCGCCCACCACCACCCGGGACGGCCGGCCCGGATCGATGGTGCGCAGGACCGAGACCAGGGCCTCGACCCCCCGGTCGGCCGCGCCGGTGTCAACCCCGGCCTGGGCGTAGGCGTCGTCCATCGGCCTGATTGTTTCGCAGGCGCCGGACCACCACCGCCGCCAGGACGGTTCGGTAGGCGGCGTAGGGCAGGAGGGAGCGGTCGCGCTCGACCTGGCCGATCAGCCAGCTCGACCCCAGGGTGGAGACGAAGGCGGCCGCCGCCCCCGCCCCCAGGCGCGCGGCCGGAGCCTCGGGGCGCCCCTCGGCCGGGCCCGTCCCCCCGCCGCCGCCGGCTCGGCGGGCACCCCCCGGTGCGCCGGGCCCGGTGGCGTCGCCCCCATGATCACCCCGGGCAGCGCCGGGCCGCCGGCCGGAGCCCAGGAGCGGGCGCAGACGCAGGGCCACGGCGCCGAGGATGATGGGCAGGGCGCAGTGGCGGGAGAGGATGTTGGCGTCGGTCCGGTTGAACCCCCGTGCCCGGGCGGCGGCCAGGGTGGCCCCGTTGCGCGAGACCCCCGGCATCAGGGCGCAGGTCTGGGCGAGCCCGAGGAGCAGGCCGTCGACGGGCCCGGCCTCCTCGCGCCGCCGGGTCTGCCCGCCGCGCAGGTCGGCCAACGCCATCGCCCACGACCCGAGGAGGAGACCGGCGGCGATGGTCTCCGGGGTGCCCAGCCGCCGCTCGATCTGGCGCTCGAGGGTGAACCCGGCCACCGCCGGCGGGGCGAAGGACAGGGCGATGAGGGCCAGGCGCCGGCGGTCGAGCTCCCGCGCCGCCCGGACCACCTCCCGGCGCTCGGTGATCAGCAGGGCGGCGGCGGTGCCGGCGTGGAGGGCGACCTCGAAGCTCTTGCGCAGCTCGGGGTCGAGCTCGGGGTAGGACCAGCCGGCCAGCCAGGGGATGAGGGTGATGTGGCCCGAGGAGGAGACGGGAAGCAGCTCAGCCGGGCCGTGGGCCAGACCGAGGAGCAGGGCGTGGCGCAGGGGGAACTCAGGCGGTCCCATCGGTGGCCGACTCCGTCCGGCCCCGCCGCCACTGGACGAAGGCGTAGACCAGAGCGAGGAGGACGGCCGCCACCACCAGGTAGTCGACGTAGGCGAGCTTGGTCTTCCAGTCGACCCAGTGGCTCTGCACCGCCTTGCCGATCAGGGCCAGGGCCAGCACCCAGGGCACGCAGCCGAGGAAGGTGAGCACGGTGAAGCGCCAGAACGGCATCCGCGCCACCCCGGCGGGCAGGGAGATGAAGGTGCGGATGACGGGCAGGAGCCGGCTGAAGAAGATCGACACGTCGCCGTAGCGCTCGAACCAGGCGTCGGCCCGGCGCAGCTGGGTCGCCTTGATGTGGAGCTTCGGACCGTGCTTCTCGAGCAGCTCGATCCGCCCGAAGTAGCCCACCCCGTAGGCGATCCACGATCCGAGGACGTTGCCGAGCACCCCGGCGGCGACGATCCCCACCAGGGTCAGGTTGTGGCCGCCGGTGGCCATGGCGTCGGCCACGGCGAAGCCGGCGAAGAGCATCGTCGCCTCCGAGGGGATGGGAATGCACGCGCTCTCCAGGGTCATCAGCACGAACACCGCCGGCAGGCCCCCGCTCTTGACGAAGTCGGTGGCCAGGGTGACCAGGGAGTCGGTGATCGAGGCCAGCATCGGGGCCGAAGGGTACCGTTCGCCGCCGAATGCGGGTTTGGGTGGATCTGACCAACAGCCCGCACGTCCTCGTCCTGCGGCCGATCGTCGAGCGGCTGCGGGCCGGCGGCCACGAGGTCGAGGTGACCGCCCGCGACTTCGCCCAGACCCTCGAGCTCTGCCACCGCTTCGGCCTCGACCACACCCCGATCGGCCGCCACCGCGGCGGTGGGCTCGCCGCCAAGGCCCGCGGACTGGCCGGCCGCTCCCTGGCCCTGACCCGCTGGGCCCGGGGCCGCGGCTTCGATCTCGCCCTCGGCCACGGGTCCAACGACGTCTCGGTGGCCGCCGCCGTCCTGCGCATCCCCTGCTCGACGATGTTCGACTACGAGTGGGCCACCGTCCAGCACAACGTCAACTGCCGCCTGGCCGGGGCCGTCGTCGTGCCCGACGTCATCCCCCCCGAGCGCCTCGACGGCTACGGAGCCCGGGGCAAGCTCGAGCGCTACCCCGGTCTCAAGGAGGAGTACTACCTCGCCGACTTCGACCCCGACTCCGCCGTCCTCGACGACCTCGGCCTCGACCCCCGGGAGCCGATCGTCGTGGTCCGCACCCCGCCCGAGGTCTCCCTCTACCACCGCTTCGAGAACGACCTCTTCGCCGGCGTGCTCGCCCGCCTGCGCGGCAGCCAGGCCGTCGTCCTGCCCCGGATCGCCGCCCAGCGGGCCGAGCTCGTCGCCGACGGCGGCTTCATCGTCCCCGACCGGGCCATCGACGCCCAGTCGCTGATCGCCCACGCCGATCTGGTGATCAGCGCCGGGGGCACCATGAACCGCGAGGCGGTGGCCCTCGGCACCCCGGTATGGACGACGTTCGAGGGGCGCCTCGGCGCCGTCGACGCCGCCCTCATCGCCGACGGGCGCCTGCGCCGCCTCGAGCGGGTCGAGCAGATCGAGCTGGGCAAGCGCGGACCCGAGCGCCCGCCCCGGGTCCGCCGCGACCCCGACGTCCTGGT
>JAXDHJ010000003.1:0-26703 GCA_034664565.1 Solirubrobacteraceae bacterium | reverse complement strand
TGTCGAACGGGGTGGTGGTGTTCTCGTACTGGTCAAACACGGCGGTCGAGCGCAGGCGGCCGGTGGTGGCGAACGCGTCGATCACGTACGGGACGCCTTCGGAGGTCAAGGGCGACGGCCCGTCCATCACGTGGAAGTGCAGGTGCGGAGCACTGGTGTTCCCGCTGTTGCCCACCCGCCCCAGCGGCTCGCCGCGCGTGATCCTCTCGCCCTCCTTGACCCGGATCGATCCGGCCTGCATGTGCCCGTAGAACATGTAGAGACCGTCGTCGAGCTTGGCCACGATGTGTTGCCGTCCGTCTCGTGCGGGAGCAGGCCGCTCGGCAGCGTGCCCGGCTTCTGCGCCGGCAGGCCATCGACCACGTGGACGACCGTCGCGTCGGCGGCGGCGATCACGCGATCCCCGTAGATCGTGTAGTCGGCGTTGTTGGCGGGATCGCCGCCGCGCTTGACAAACCGCCCGGTGTCGTCGAGCTGCTCCCAGTCGACCGCGAAGCGTTGCGCGAGCCAGAGACGGTTGCCGATCGGCAACAGCGCTCGCCGATGACGCACCGACGAGCAGCAGCTGTCGGCGGCGACGTAGCGTCGCCCGGCGGCGAGCGGCGGCCCGAGCACTGGGACCACGAACGAGTTGAGGACCCGGACGCTGGTGGCGGCGCTCACGAACCGGCCGCCGGGCAGTTGCCCTGCCCGGACGGTGAGCCGGTGCACGAGCCGATCCGGGATCTTCGAGTGGTCGGTGAACTCGAGGGTGAGATACAGCGTGGTCAGTTGCCCCTCGTGCAGCTCCCGCACGCCTGACCGTGCTCCAGGGAGCGCGAGGGCGGCAGTCACCTGCGCGCGGTTGAGCCTCTCGATCACCTGGCCGCCCGGGGTGGCAACACTCAACCGCGTCGGGACGAGTGTGAGCGGCGTCGGGTTGAATACGCGCAGCTCGTACGAGACGAGGTACGCGCCGTTTGAGCCCCTGAACGGAACCGCCGGGTCCACCGGCGAAACGATCAGGGCAGACAGGCCCTCGTTCCCGCCGACGTCGCGAGCCTCGCCACTGACCGGGCTGGTGATCGTGCCCGGGGACTTCGACTTGCCGCCGGCTCCGCAGCCGGCGATGAGGAGGGCGAGGCAAAGTCCGAGGGTGACACGCCCGCCACATGTGCGCATACGGTGGGTGATCCTAGCGGGCGACCCGTCCTGCGTCGTCCATTCGCCGACCAGCACCTCGGCGCCGCTCAGGCGGCGATCCAGCGGGCGCTGGGCACGCCGTCGACCAGGGGGAGGCGCCTCCCCGGGTCGCTGATCTCGAAGATCCGCGTGATCTCGACGCCGCCGCGGACGATCATCAGGTCGCCACCGGATTCGCGCCGGCGCAGGTCGGCGCGCAGGAGGGCGACGAATCCGGAGGAGTCCATGAAGGTGAGGCCGCGCAGATCGAGGACGATCAGCGCCGGCTTCAGCGACTCGGCACCGGCGAGCCGGCGATCGAGCTCGACGGTGGCGACGAGGTCGAGCTCGCCGGTGAGCACGAGCAGCACGTCGGTGCCGTCATCGTCCCGGTAGGCCTCGCAGGTAAAGGTCGAGGCCGGGCGCCCGGAGGAGATCAGGCCGCCCGCCCGGGCGGCCGGCGGCCGGCGACCTCGACCTCGGCCGGGACTCCGGGGAGGAGGTCGGAACCGTCGTCCATACCACCCAGCTTACGCCGTCGGCTTGACGACGCCCCGACCTCCACCTCGCGGCTCGGAGCGGCCGCCGACGGGTCGGCTCCGGGATCAGCCCGCGTACTCACGACCCCGGCCGAGGAAGCTCGGACGGCCGCTAGCACCCCGGGCGACGGCCAGCGCGTGCAGGCAGCGGCCCATGGGCTCGGGTAGCCGCTCGAAGCGCAGCACGTAGACGTGCGGCCCCTGCTGGCGCAGCACCCGAGCGAGGCCGGCGACGCGCATCGGGAGGTTCGGCAGGTCGAAGTCGAAGGTCTCGTCGGCGGCGAGCGGCCGCCGGCTCCGCACCCGCATGCCCCGCGGCCCGAGGTCGACGGCCTCCACGAGGATCGGGGCGCCGCTGCGCCGGCGCAGGGTGCAGGTCAAGGCGATCTCCGCCCGCGGCCCATCCGGCGGCGCCGGTTCCGGGTCAGCGTCCTGCGGCGCGACGGCTCCCGCCTGGCCGGCGAGGGAACGAGATGCGCTCACAACGTCACCGGCCGCCACCAAGTCGGCGTGCTCGTGCGGTTCCGGGGCCGGGTCGGCCGCCGGAACCGCCGCGAGCGGTGGGCGTCGAGGCTGGGTGGAGCGTCGACGTCCGTCTCGCGCCCGGGAAGGTGGCGTGGGGGCTCCCGAGCGGAGCATGACCCGCCGCCCGAAGGCGGCAGGATAAGGGGAGGGAAACGGGCCGTAGCTCTCTTCTCATGAACGTCCTCTGAGAAGAAGTACGGCGCGGCGCCCACCTCGGCAGGCCCCGCGTCCCCTTCCACCGTCAAACCCGATCACCACGCCGTTGGGCGGCGCACGGCGACCCACCATGCAGGCTACCGCGGGCGCCCGTCGTGGTCAAGGTCGGGCCCCCACCGCCTCCCTCCGTCCAGGCTCCCCATCACGGGGTGCCGGCCCCGCTCAGCCCGGGGTCGGAGCCTCGTGGCGCTGGACGTCGCCGAGCGCCCGCTTCAGGTCGCGAAGCTCGTCGCGCAGCCGGGCTGCGTACTCGAAGCGCAGGTCGGCCGCCGCCTCGAACATCTCCTCCTCGAGCTCGATGATCGTCCGCTCGAGCTCGTGCGGCGCCACGTTCTCGGTCTCCCGCCGCGACCGCCGCCGTCGCTTGGGCGTCTTGGACTCGGCGGTGAGGAAGTCGCTGATGTCGGACACGCCCTTGACGATCGACGCCGCCGTGATCCCGTGCTCGATGTTGTAGGCGAGCTGGATCTCCCGGCGGCGATCGGTCTCCTCGAGCGCCGCCTTCATCGCCTTGGTCTCCCGGTCGGCGTACATGAGGACCGTGCCCTCGATGTTCCGCGCCGCCCGGCCGATGGTCTGGATCAGCGAGGTCTCTCCCCGGAGGAAGCCCTCCTTGTCGGCGTCGAGAATGGCCACCAGCGTCACCTCTGGCAGGTCGAGCCCCTCGCGGAGGAGGTTGACCCCGACGAGGATGTCGTACTCGCCGAGGCGCAGCTCGCGGATGATCTGGATTCGCTCGAGGGTGTCGATCTCCGAGTGGAGGTAGCGGGCCTTGAAGCCGAGCTCGAGCAGATAGGCGGATAGGTCCTCGGACATCTTCTTGGTCAGCGTGGTCACCAGCACCCGCTCGTTGCGCTCGACCCGCAGGCGCACCTCCCCCATGAGATCGTCGATCTGGTGGCGGGTCGGCCGGACCTCGACCATGGGATCGACGATTCCCGTCGGGCGGACGATCTGCTCGACCACCCGTCCCGAGCGGGTCCGCTCGTACTGACCGGGCGTGGCCGAGACGAAGACGATCTGCGGGGTGATCGACAGGTACTCCTCGAAGCGCTGCGGCCGGTTGTCGAGGGCACTGGGCAGGCGGAAGCCGTAGTCGACCAGCGTCTGCTTGCGCGACCGGTCGCCCTCGTACATCCCGCCGAGCTGGGGCACGGTCTGATGGGACTCGTCGATGAAGCAGACGAAGTCGTCGGGGAAGTAGTCGAGCAGGCAGTAGGGCCGGTCGCCCGGCTTGCGGCCGTCGAGCACCCGGGAGTAGTTCTCGATCCCCGAGCAGAAGCCGACCTCGCGCATCATCTCCATGTCGTACTGGGTGCGCTGGCGCAGCCGGTGGGCCTCGAGGAGCTTGCCCTCGGCCTCGAGCTCGGCGCACCGCTCGGCCAGCTCCCGCCCGATCTCCTCGACCGCCCGCTCGATCGTTCCCTCGGCCACGTTGTAGTGGGTCGCCGGCCAGATCGCCACGTGCTCGAGGCCGCTGGCCACCAGCTCGCCGGTCAGGGGGTCGAACTCGGCGAGCGACTCGACCTCGTCGCCGAACAGGGTGATCCGGTAGGCGGTCTCGGCGTAGGCCGGAAAGATCTCCAGCGTCTCCCCCCGGACCCGGAAGTTGCCTCGGGCGAGGACGACCTCGTTGCGGGTGTACTGGATCGAGACCAGCTTGCGCAGGAGCTTGTCCCGGTCGATCTCCTCGCCCCGGCGCAGCAGCTGCATGTTCATCTCGTAGACCTGGGGCGACCCGAGCCCGTAGATGCAGGAGACCGAGGCCACGATGACCACGTCCCGCCGGGCATGGACCGCCGCCGTCGCCGAATGGCGCAGTCGGTCGATCTCCTGGTTGATCGAGGAGTCCTTCTCGATGTAGAGGTCCCGGCTCGGGACGTAGGCCTCGGGCTGGTAGTAGTCGTAGTAGGAGACGAAGTACTCGACCGAGTTATCCGGGAAGTAGGTCCGGAACTCGTTGCACAGCTGGGCGGCCAGGGTCTTGTTGTGGGCGATGATCAGGGCGGGGCGCTGGACCTCCTGGATGACCCCGGCCATGGTCATCGTCTTGCCGGTCCCGGTGGCCCCGAGCAGAGTTGTGAACCGGTCGCCGGCCTCGATCGACTCGGCGATCTCCTTGATCGCCTTGGGCTGGTCGGCGGCCGGCGTGAAGATCGGGTCGAGCTTGAACGGGGGCATCGGCGCACCGTCGAGGCTACACGTCCGGCCAGGGGTATCGGCTGCCGCGCTCAGCGGGCGGCGATCCCGAGCTCAGCCGGGTAGTTCATCCGGTAGTCGCGCTGGGCCTGCTCGACCTTCTCCACGTAGGCCCGGGTCTCGGGAAAGGGGATGCTGGACAGGCTGAACGCCTGGCCCTGGCGCTGGGCGCGGGCCAGCCAGCCGTCGACGTTCCCCGCCCCGCCGTTGTAGGCGGCGAGGGCGAGCGTCTCGTTGTGGTGGTAGCGGTCGAGCAGGTAGCGCAGGTAGTAGCTTCCGTAGGCGATGTTGACCGCCGGGGTCGCCAGGTCGCTGGTGGTGAACGACGTCGCCCCCGACCGGTGGGCGAGGAAGGTCGCCGTCTCCGGGAGGATCTGCATCAGCCCCTGGGCCCCGGCCGAGGACGGCCGGGGGACGAACTTCGTCTCGGCGTAGATCACGGCGGCGATGAGCGCGGCGTCGACCTGCTTCTTGCGCGCCTGCTGGCGGATGATGTCGGCGTGGTCGAGCGGTAGGGTCAGCTTGCGCAGCTCGGTGTGGAGGGCGGGCAGGGCAATGAGCAGGCCGATCCCGGCGGCCGCGAACAGGGCGAGCACGCGCCGACCGAGGACCGTGCTCCGGCTCGGCGTTCGTCTCATGACCGCAGCTTCTCGAGCACCTCTGCCAGGCTGCCCTTCAGATCCTCGAGGCTGCCGCTGTTCTCCACCACGTAGGTCGCCCGCGTCGCCTTCTCGCCCTGGGTGAGCTGGCGCCGGTCGCGCTCGGCCACCGCCTCCTGGCCCCGCTCGCCGGCCCGGCGCGCGCGCAGGGCGTCGTCGGCGATCACGGCGATGGTCGCGTCGTAGGCCGCCTCGAGTCCGGCCTCGAAGAGGAGCGGGGTCTCGATCACCACCGCCGCCGGCGCCGGCGTCCGGGCGGTGGCCCGGGCGCGGAAGGCGGCCACCCGCTCGCCGACCAGCGGCCAGAGCAGGCCCTCGAGCCACTTGCGCTCACTGGGATCGGCGAACACCCGGCGGGCGACCGCCGCCCGCTCGACCCGGCCGCCGCTGAGCACCTCCGGACCGAGGCGGGCCGCCACCGCCTGGCGGACGGCATCGGTCCCGTAGAGCTCGTGGACGACCGCGTCGGTCGAGAGGACGGCCGCGCCCAAGTCCTCGAGCACGGCGAGCGCGGTCGACTTGCCCGCGCCCAGGCCGCCGGTCAGCCCGACGAAGGGAACCCCCGCGTGTCGGGAGCTAGGTGGCGTCCGGCAGGGAGTCTGTCGCGGGCTCGGACGCGGCGGCGGCCAGCGTGGGCTCCGGCGACTCCTCCGGCGCGGACTCGGCGGGCGCATGCTCGGCGGAGGCGGCGGGCGCGGGAGCGGTCTCGGCGGGCACCGACTCGGCGGGCGCGGGGTCGGCCGGCGCGGCATCGGCCGGCGCAGCGTCAGTCGGAGCGGCGTCGCCGGGAGCGACGGCTGGCGGCTCGCCGGTGGCGAGCTCGCCGGTCGGGGCCGGCGATCCTGCCTCGGCCTCGGCCTCGGCCTCGGCCTCGCCGTCCTCGGACTCGCCGTCGGCGGGCGGGAGCGTGCGGACCGGAAGGATCTGGTTCTCGACCCGCTTGACCGAGAGCGAGAGGCGGCGCCGCTCGGAGTCGATCTCGAGGATCTTGACCCGGACGTCGTCGCCGGGCTGGACGATCTCGCGCGGGTTCTCGACGTGGTGGGTGGCGAGCTCGGAGATGTGCACGAGCCCCTCGACGCCGTCGAGGATCTCGACGAAGGCGCCGAAGGTGACGACCTTGGTCACCTTGCCGGCGAGCTCGTCGCCGACGTTGTAGGTGTCGACGATCCGCTGCCACGGATCCTCCTGGGTCTGCTTGAGACCGAGGGAGATGCGCTGGCGGTCACGATCGATGTCGAGCACCTTGACCTGGACGGTGTCGCCGATGGAGAGGAGCTCGCTCGGGTGGTTTACGTGCGACCAGGAGAGCTCGGAGATGTGGATGAGGCCGTCGATTCCGTCGAGGTCGACGAAGGCACCGAAGTCGACGATGTTGGAGATCTGGCCCTCGACGACCAGTCCGGGCTGGAGCCGGTCGAGGATCTGCTGGCGGACCTCCTTGCGCTCCTCCTCGAGGACGGCCCGGCGGGAGAGGACGACGTTGTTGCGCGACCGGTTGAGCTCGATGACCTTGCACTCGATCTTCGTGCCCATGTGCTCGTCGAGGTTCGGCACCCGGCGGATGTCGACCAGCGAGGCGGGCAGGAAGCCGCGGACCCCGAGGTCGATGATCAGGCCGCCCTTGACCACCTCGATCACCGTGCCCTCGACCGGTTCGCCCGACTCGGCGGCGGCCTCGATGCGGCGCCAGGCCTTCTCGAAGCGGGCACGCTTCTTGGACATGATCAGGCGTCCGTCCTGATCCTCCTTGGTGAGGACGAGAGCGTCGACCTCCTCGCCGAGCTCGACCTCGTCGTGCGGGTCGACCGACTTGCGGATCGACAGCTCGTTGGCCGGGATGACGCCTTCCGACTTGTAGCCGATGTCGACCAGGACCTCGTCCTGATCGATGCGCACCACGTGACCGGTGACCACCTCGCCCTCTTCGAAGGGGCGCATGGTCGCGTCGTAGTTGGGAACGATCTGCCCGTCGATCTCGAGCAGCAGGCCGTCGGAGCCCTCGACGATGGTGGCCGAGGGATTGTCGATCATTGTCTGCACTGGCGGAAGGGTAGCGCAGCGCCGCCCGCCCGGCTCTGCCCCTGGGGCTCCGTATCATCCGAAGGATGCCGGTCAGGGCCACCAAGCGGGGCGCGGCGCGCACGGCCCTCGAGCGCGACTGCGACGTGCTCATCTGTGGCGCCAGCTTCGCCGGCCTGGCCGCCGCCCGCGAGCTCGAGGGGTCGGGCGCCGAAGTGCTCATCGTCGACCGCTACGAGATCGGCGAACGCCAGACCTCGGCGTGCGCGGCGCCGACCGAGTGGCTCGAGAACCTCGACCTCACCGGCTCGATCCGCCAGACCTTCGACGAGCTGGTAATCCACACCCGCCACGACTCCTTCCGCTACCGCCTGCCGTGGACGTTCTCGACCTTCGACTACCGCGAGCTCTGCTCCCTGCTGCGCGACCAGTCGCCGAGCGCCGAGTTCGAGACCGCCAAGGTCGAGTCCATCGTCCCCGGCCGCCGCCACGTGGTCAGCACCGACCGTGGGGAGCTGCGGGCGCCGCTCGTCGTCGACGGACTCGGCTGGCGCCGCGTCCTGGCCCCGGCCTCCGGCGTCCAGCCCCCCGAGGCCCGCCTGTCCCGCGGGCTCGAGGTGCATCCCCACGCAAGCGGCGAGGACCTCGAGATCTGGATCGACCGCCGCTACATTCGCGCGGGCTACGCCTGGAGCTTTCCGGCCGGCGGCGAGCTGCGGGTCGGGGTGGGCTCCTTCGAGCCCCGCGACCACGTCAAGGCCGGGACCGTCCGCCTGGCCGAGGAGCTCACCGTCGATGCCGTGCGCTACCAGGGCAACTGGATCCCCCACCAGCTGCGCCCGGCGGTCGAGGACGGCGTGTTCTTCGCCGGCGACTCGGCCGGCCACTGCCTGCCGCTGACCGCCGAGGGGATCCGCACCGCGCTCTACTTCGGCCTCGCCGTCGGGCGGGAGCTGCGGCTGGTGACCGAGGGCCGGATCACCCGGGAGCAGGCCCTCGACCGCTACGGGGCGTTCAGCGCCGAGCACGCCTGGCAGTACGGCTGGCTCCTGAACGCCCAGCACGCGGTCGGCCGCCTGACCGACCGCCGCCTGCTGAGCGCGATCATCGGCGGCCTCGGACGCCGGCGCCTGATCGACTGGTCCTTCGACCACTATCTGGCCATCGCCCCGCCGTCGTTCGCCCTCGCCGGACCCCGAGCATCGGCGCCGAGCGGCGCGGGAGTGCTCACCGCCGCCTAGCGCAGCGGCAGGAGCGCGCCGTGCTCCTGCGGCGGGCGGGGCCCGAGGATCCGCCGCTCCCGGGCGCTGATGGCCACGTCGTTGATGCTCGCCTCCCGCCGGCGCATGTAGCCCTCGGCATCGAACTCCCAGTTCTCGTTGCCGTAGCTGCGCCACCAGTTCCCGTCGTCGTCGTGCCACTCGTACTGGAAGCGCACGGCGATGCGTTCGGCGGTGTACGCCCAGAGGCTCTTGCGCAGGGCGTACTCGTGCTCGCGCTGCCACTTGGCGGTGAGGAACTCGATGATCGCCGCCCGGCCGGTGATGAACTCCGAGCGGTTGCGCCACACCGAGTCGACGGTGTAGGCGCCCGCCACCCGCTCGGGGTCGCGGGTGTTCCAGGCGTCCTCGGCCGCCTGCACCTTCTGGCGGGCGCCGGCCTCGTCGAAGGGGGGGAGAGGGGGTCTGGTCATCGACTCGCGCCCGACGGCGCCGCGGCGGCCAGGGGGACGGGCACCGGCGGCGCCGCCCCGGGGAAGGCGACGAAGGCCTGGGGGGCGAGGGTGTCGAGCTTGGAGGCGAGCACCCCGGCCTCGGAGACGGTGAACAGCCGGTCGCCGAAGACGACCGACCGGCGGATGGTGGGCACGTAGCCGGCGAGCGGGTCGTGGGCCACCCGTCCGACCTCGGTGATCCCCGAGCGGTCGACGTGGTAGCCGATCGCTCCGACGAAGCCCTGAGCCGGCGGCGGCGGGGCGCCCGGGGCGATGACCCCGGATCCGGTGACTGGCGTGGGCGGCGGGTAGACCTCGAGGGGGAGGACGGCGAGGCCGGTCGGCGGCCAGAAGAGGAAGGCGTGGTGGTCGTACTGGACCTCCGAGGAGGAGCCGGCGACCGTGGTGCGGGCCAGGAGCCGGGGCGCGCCGGGGTCGGACACGTCGAAGAGCTCGAGCTGGGTCCCGGCCGGCTCGTTGCCGGCGCCGACGTCCTCGCCGACCCCGAGCAGCAGCCCTGGGGCGAGGGGGTGCAGGTAGGCCGAATACCCGGCGAGCTCGAGCTGCCCGGCTACCCGTGGCGCCGCCGGCGAGCGGAGGTCGATGGCGTAGAGGGGGTCGACGCGCCGGAAGGTCACCACGTAGCCGGCGTCTTCTACGAAGCGGACCGAGTAGATCTGCTGCCCGGCACCGAGCCCGGTCACCTGCCCGACCGGCGCCAGCCGGCCGCCGCGCTGGGCGAGCACGGTCACCGTGCTCTGGCTGGCGGACTGGGGCGGGCCGGGGCCCCACCAGATGGGGGCGCTGGTGGTGGCCACCCGTAGGTAGCCCTGGTACTCGGAGAGGGAGAACTGGTTGAGCAGGTAGCCGGGCACCTCGCCGCTGGCCACCAGGGTCGTCCGGGCCGGGTCGCTGACGTCGAAGCGGTTGATCACCGTGGCCTGGGAGGCGGGCAGGCGGGCGGTGGCCAGGCGGGGATCGAGCCACTTCTGGGTGGCCACGTAGAGGCTGGTGGTCGAGCCGTAGACGACCTGGGCATCGGCCATCAACGCCGCCGAGCCGGCCGCCCACAGGCCGCGGTCGAGATCGAGGGTGAGGATGGTGAGCATGCCGAGGCCTGAGAACTCGACCGGCCGGCGAACCGAGCGGCAGGGGGCGACCGGCCGGACATAGCTTCGCCCGGTGAGGGCACTGCGAAAGCGCCGGCTCGGCACCCACCCGGCGGGCGCGCCGCGCTGGCCGGCGACGGCGATGGCCCGGGGCGCCGAGCTGATGACCAGGCGGGCGGTGGCGCCGTTCTGGCGGGCGTCGACGAACCTCCCGTCGACGGTCATCGTCCGGGTCACGCGCATGGCCGCCGGATCGCGGACGTCGACCTCGCGCACCGTGGTGGCGGCGACCGGCGAGTAGGGGATCGGACTCGCTGTCGACGTCGGCGGGCCGCCGCCGCCGGGCCGACCGAAGCCCACGCCGATCGGGTAGCCGCCGCTCGAGGAGATGACGATCAGGCGAGCGCCGCGGAGCAGGAGCTGAGCGTCGAGGGCGCCGGAGCCGAGGTCGAGTGAGCCGAGGAGGCGGGGGGCGGGACCGGTGGAGACGGCGAAGATCCTCCCCTGGGAGACGGTGAACAGCGTCGTACCGTCGGTCTTGGCGATGTCCGGCTCGTCGACCCCGGCCTCCTGGTTGTTGGTCGTCGAGTAGGTGGGGGCCGGGCTGGGGGCGCTCGGCGCCGCGCTCGTCGACTGGGGCGCGGCGGCGCCGAGTGGGGCCGCCGGCCCGGGCGGCGCCGCGTCGAAGGCCCCGACCGCCGTCTCGGGGACGCCGTGGGTGACGGCGAAGTGGCGCCGGGCGTACCCGACGAGCTCGGCGCAGGAGCTGAAGGCACGGGGCCGGGTGGAGGCCGCCGGAGGCTGGTGGGCGGCCTCGGCGGGGGCGGGGACCGCGGGGAGGCTGAGGAGGAGCAGACCGCAGAGCAGGCACGCGCGTCGTCCCATCGGCCAAGCCTACTCCCCGTCGCGGGGCGACCGGCCGACGGGTCGGCTAGCGGCGGACGATGAGGAACACCCCGGCGGCGAGGAGCACGATGCCGCCGAGGCGGGGGGCGGCCAGCGGGTGGCGGGCTACGCCGAGGAGCCCGTAGTGGTCGATGAGCACCGCCGCGGTGAGCTGGCCGGCGATGGTGGCGGCGATCACCCCGGTGGCGCCGAGGGTGCGCACGGTGACGAGCACGCTGGCCACGTAGCCGGCGCCGAGCAGGCCGCCGAGGAACGCCCACCACGGCTGGCGGCCGAGCTCCCCGAGCGAGCCGAGCCCGCCGGCGGCCACCAGGGAGACGGCGAGGAGGAGGACGAGACCGGTGGTGAAGGAGACCACCGCGGCTGGGAAGGTGCCCACCCCCTTGCCCAGACGGGAGTTGATCGGCGCCTGGAGGGCGACGAGCGCCCCGGCGACGGCGGTCAGGCCGGCGGCCAGGCCGCGGCTCATCACTTGGCCTCGAGCCAGTTGGCGCCGACTCCGACGTCGACGGCCAGGGGCGGGTCGAGCTCCCAGGCCCCGGTCATCTCGGCGCGGACGGTCCGGCTGACCTCCTCGGTCTCCTCCGGCGGCCCCTCGAAGAGGAGCTCGTCGTGGATCTGGAGGATCAACCGGGTGTCGAGACCGTCGAGCGCCCGGTGGCAGCGGACCATGGCCACCTTGATGATGTCGGCCGCCGTGCCCTGGATCACCGTGTTCACCGCCAGGCGCTCCCCGAGCGTCCGCTGCTGGTAGTTGCGGGCTCGGAGCTCGGGGATCTGGCGGCGGCGGCCGAGCAGGGTGGTGACGTAGCCGCGGTCGGTGGCCTCGACGATGGTCTGCTCGATGAAGGCCCGCACGGCGGGAAAGCGCTCGAGGTAGCGCTCGATGAACCCGGCGGCCTCGACCCGGTCGATCTGGAGACGGTCGGCCAGCCCGTAGTCGGTCAACCCGTAGACGATGCCGTAGTTGACCATCTTCGCCTTGGAGCGCATGCCGGCGTCGAGCTGGTGCTCCTCGACCCCGAACACCTGGCAGGCGGTGGCGGTGTGGACGTCCTCGCCGCGGTGGAAGATCTCCTTGAGCACCGGCTCCTCGGCGAGCTGGGCGAGCACCCGGAGCTCGACCTGCGAGTAGTCGGCCGAGACCAGGAGCCGGCCGGGCGCCGCCTCGAAGCAGCCGCGGATCTCACGGCCGAGCGGCGTGCGGATGGGGACGTTCTGGAGGTTGGGATTGGTCGATGACAGACGTCCGGTCGTGGCCACGGTCTGGAGGAAGGTGGTGTGCAGCCGGGAGTGTTCGTCGACCAACTCCGGCAGGGGCTCGAGATAGGTCTTGACCAGAGTCGAGAGCTCGCGCCAGCGCTCGATCACGGCGATGATCTCGTGCTCGTGGCGGATCGCCGCCAGCACCCGGGCGTCGGTGGAGAAGCCGGTCTTGCCCCGGCGCTTGCGCGAGAGCCCGAGCTTGACGAAGAGGATCTCGGCCAGCTGCTGGGGCGAGCCGATGACGAACTCCTCGCCGGCGGCGAGGTGGATCTCGCGCTCGAGGCGGTCGACCTCCTCGCGCACCCGCTCGGTGATGGCGGCCAGCCGGGGGAGGTTGAGGCGCACGCCCTGGAGCTCCATGCCGCGGAGCACCCCGACCAGGGGGAGCTCGACATCGCGCATGAGCGGATCGAGGCCCCGCTCGACGAGCTCGCGGCGCTGGAGCTCGCTGAGGGCGGCGACGAGCAGCGCCTCGCCCCCGGCCGGATCCGCGACGGCGGCAGCGAGGCCGCGCTCCTCGCAGAGCTCGCCGAGGGGATAGCCGCGGCGGGCCGGCTCGAGCAGGTAGGCGCCGAGCAGGGTGTCGTGGGCCAGGTCGTCGGGCACCGCGCCGAGGGCCTTGGCGTCGTGGGCGACCACCGGCCGCCCGCCACAGGCGGCGACGAGCTCGGCGGGGTCGGCGCACGTGCCGAGCAGGAGCTGCGAGCCGGCGGCGACGGCGAAGCGCCAGAGGGCGGTCTCGCCGAAGAGGGCGCCCTCGGGAACCTCGGGGGCGCGCACCGCCACCGCCACCTCGCCGGCGGGGAGGCCGGCCACCCCGGCCAGCGTCCCCTCGCGCGCGCGCGCCGTGAGCCTGCGGTCGGCGGCCGGCGCCGGGGCGGCCGCCTCGGCCGAGCCGAGCGCCTCCTCCAGGCGGCGGAGGGGGTCGCGGAGCTCGAAGCGCCGGAACACCTCACGCAGGCGCGAGCGGTCGGGCTCGCCGTCGAGGATGTCGGCCACCGGGAAGGGAAGGGGGATCTCGCGGTTCATGGTGGCCAGGCGCTTGGAGACGCGGGCGTCGTCGGCGTAGGTCACGAGGTTCTCCCGCCGCTTGGCCCCGCCGACCTCGGCCACGTTCTCGAGCACCGACTCGAGGGTCCCGAAGCGGACGAGGAGGTCGCTGGCCGTCTTCTCGCCGATCCCCGGGACGCCGGGGATGTTGTCCGAGGTGTCGCCCTTGAGCCCGTAGAAGTCGGGCACGAGCTCCGGGGGGATGCCGTAGCGCTCGAGCACGGCGGGATGGTCGTAGAGCTTGGTCTCGGTGATCCCCCGGGAGGTGGCCATGACCTTGACCAGGCCGGCCTCGTCGATGAGCTGGAAGGCGTCGCGGTCGCCGGTGACGATGGTCACCGAGATCCCCTCCTCCCGGGCGCGCTCGGCCAGGGTGGCGATGACGTCGTCGGCCTCGAAGCCCTCGATCCGAACGTTGCGATAGCCGAAGGCCTCGACCAGCGGCTCGAAGGCCGGCCACTGGGCCTTGAGCAGGCTGGGTCGTGAGCGGCGCTGGGCCTTGTACTCGGGGTAGACCTCGACCCGTCCCGAGGTGCCGGCGTCCCAGGCGACGATGGTCGGCTTGACGCCGTGCTCGCTGACGATCTTGACCAGCATCGAGGCGAAGCCGAAGATCGCGTTGGTCGGCTCGCCGGTCGAGGTGGCGATCGACTCGGGCAGGGCGAAGAAGGCGCGGTAGACGAGGCTGTTGCCGTCGATCAGGAAGAGCTCGGCCATGCTGGGCCCACTCTACGTCGGGGCGGGCCAGGGAAGGCGAGCCGCCGGGCGCCCTAACATCAGGAGCCGATGCCGGCGCCACCCGACCCCGAGATCACCGCGCCCGGGACCGGCCGATGAGGCTCGCGGTGACCGGGGCCAGCGGCCTGATCGGACGCCCCCTGGTGGCGGCGCTCGAGGCCCGGGGCGACGAGGTGACGACCCTGAGCCGCGACCCCCAGCGGGGGGTGACCTGGGATCCCCTGGTCGAGCCGGCGCCCCACGAGGCGCTGAGCGGGCGCGACGCGGTGATCCACCTGGCGGCCGAGAACATCGCTCAGCGCTGGTCCGAGAAGGCCAAGCGGCTGATCCGGGAGAGCCGGGTGACGGGGACGGAGAACCTCCTGGCCGGGATCGAGGCCGCCTCCCCCCGGCCGGCGGCCCTGATCAGCGCCTCGGCGGTCGGCTACTACGGCGACCGGGGCGACGAGGCGCTCGACGAGGACTCCACGCCGGGCAGCGACTGGACGGCGGGGATCTGCGTGGACTGGGAGCGCGCCGCCGCGGCCGGGTCAGCCCTGGGCCTGCGGGTGTGTGTGGTGCGCACCGGGGTGGTGCTCAGCGGTGAGGGCGGGGCGGTCGGCAAGATGCTCCCGCCCTTCCGGGCCGGCCTCGGCGGCCCGGTGGCCGGAGGGCGCCAGTACGTGTCGTGGATCGCCATGGAGGACGTCGTCGGGATCTACCTGGCCGCTGTCGACGACGCCCGCTACCGGGGCCCGGTCAACGCCACGGCGCCGACCCCGGTGACCAACGGCGAGTTCTCCAAGGCCCTGGGCCGGGCCCTCGGCCGCCCGGCGGTGGCTCCGGTCCCCAAGGCCGCGGTTCGCCTCCTCTTCGGCGAGATGTCGCAGATCGTCACCGGGGGCCAGAAGGTGCACCCGGGGCGGGCGGCCGCCCTCGGCTACGAGTTCCGCCAGCCCGACCTCGACGGGGCGCTGGCCGCCGCCCTCGGGGGCTAGCGGGAGTCGCTCCCGAGGTCCCTGGGCGCCGAAGCCCGTCCCGGTCGCCCGATGCGCTCGAGCGCGGCCCGCGCGCTGCGATGGGCGCCGGCGGCGGCTTCAGCCTTGGCCCGCGCCGCGGCCACCGCCTCGTCGGCCCGGGCGAGCGCCCCGACCGCCTGCTCGCGTCTGGCCTGCGCCGTCTCGAGCGCGCGGGCGGCGGCCTCGGCCCGGCGCCGGGCTGCGGCCTCGGCGGCGGCGGCCGCTTTGCCGGCGGCGGCCCGCTCAAGCTCCCGGCGCTTGGCCTCGGCGCGACGGCCGGCCGCCGTCTCCCGCCCGGCCTCGGCCGGCGCCTTCCGCGTCGCCCGCCTGGGCGCCGCCTTGTTCGCCGCCGCCCGCTTCGCCGCCGCCTCGTTCGCGGCCGCCCGGGTGGACTCGGCCGGCCTCGGCGCCCCCGTCTTCGGCGCCCGCTTGGCCCGCCCCCGGGCCGGAGCCGCGGGCAGCGCCGTCGCCATGTCGCCGAGCCCGACGTGGCGGAGCTCACGCTCAAGGCACCCCGCCCCCACCGCCTCGCGGGCGTCCGGGTCGAGGGCGGCGGCATGGAGGGTGTCGGCCACGCGGTCGACCACCGTCCCGCTCAGCTCGTGCCCCTCGGCGGTGAGCAGCCCCCGGGCAGCCTTGAGCAGACGATCCACCGCCGCGCGCTCCCGCTCGCCGGCGGCGCGCAGCGACGGGCGGTCGCCGCGGCCTGCGAGGAGCTCGCTCTGGGCCCGGCGGAGCTCGTCGCCCGCCGCGAAGAGGTCCTTCACCACCCCGGCCTGCGTGCGCACGAGCTGGTTGACCGCCCAGGCGGCGAGCGAAGGCTTGCGCGCCCCGGCCACGGCCGTGGCCGCCTGGCGCCGTCCGTCGGCGCGCAGCGCGCGGACCAGGGCGGTGCGCTCGGCCACGAAGCGCTCGAGCGGCAGGCCGTAGAGGTTGTCGGCCTCCGGGCTCACGCCAGCGTGTAGACCTTGGCCTCCCAGGCGTAGAGCGGCTCGCGTCCGACCCACTCAGCGGCGACCTGGCGGTCCTGGGTGACCTCGCGCCAGCTCCGCCCGCCCGGCGCGGCCGGCCAGTTGGCGACCACGTACTCCGAAAGCGGATCGCCGGGATCGGTGGTCTGCCAGTCGGAGAAGTTGGCCACCACGACCACCGGATCGACGTCGGCACCCCCGCGCCGCCAGGCGAGCACCCGCCGTCCCGGGGTGAGGTCGACGTGGATGAACTCGGTGTCGTTGACCGCCAGGGCCAGGGCCCGGTGCCGCAGGCCGACCAGGCGCACCACGTAGTCGAAGATCCGGCCCCGCCACGGCTCCTCCAGGCGGTTGAAGTTGACCGGGTCGGTCTGCTTGTCGGCGATCGGCAGGTCCTGCTCGTCGGCGAACTCCTCCCCGGCGAAGATCATGGGGATCCCGACCGCGGTCAACAGGCAGACGAAGGCGAGCTTGATCCGCTTCTCGGCGTCCACCACCCCGTGGCGGGTCAGGTAGTCGTAGAGCCGGTCGGATTCCCAGTTGCCGACGTCGTGGGAGGTCACGTAGTTGACCACCTCCGCCCCGTCGGCGAAGTCGCCGATCCTCCTGGCGTCGACGAGCTTGCGCACGGTGTGCTCGAAGTCCTCGTCCCCGTCCCGCGTGCTCCCGAGCAGAGCCGCCCGCAGGGCGTACTTGAATTCCTCGTTCCACAACGCGTCCAATCGGTTGCGCACCAGGCCGCGCGGCAGGCTCAGCTCCTCGCCGAGGACGAGGAACCGGGCCTCGGCCTCGCCGCCGACCAGGCCCTCCGCCCCGACCCGGCCGCGATGGAGCGACCGGGCGTAGCGGCGGAACTCGCCGACGAAGTCCCAGTTGCCGACGGTGTCGACGCTGTCGACCCGAATGCCGTCGATCCGCTGGTCGAGGATCCACCGAGCGATGAAGGTGAACATCAGGGCCCGTGCCGGGTAGACCGTCCCCACCGCGCCGCCGATCGGGTCGTAGCCGACCACCGGATGGGCATAGCGCCACAGATCGCCCCCCCACCCCTGGCGTCCGCCCTGCTCGGGATCCTGGCGTGGATCGCCGGGCGGGCGCCAGTGCACGTGGAACTCCTCGAAGTTGATGTGTCGGTAGGGGTCCTGGCGGCCGAAGCCCATCACCGCGTCGAGAAAGAAGCGCAGCCCGGCCCGGTGGCAGGCGCAGATCAGCCTGGCGAGGTCGGCGTTGGCCGTCGGCGACGCCGCCCCCGGCGGCAGCCCGAGGGTGTGGTCGGGGGCGAGGTAGTTGCTGGTGGCGTACTTCCAGCCGCTCGCTATGCACGAGTCGGCGACGGGCAGCACCTCGAGGGTCGAAACCCCGAGCTCGGTCAGGTAGGAGCGTCCGGCGGCCAGGGCCGGCACGTCGGGGAAGCTCGGTGACGCCGCGTCGTGCTCGATCAGGGCGAGCGCGTCGCGGAACGTTCCCAGCGCCGTCTCCACGCCGTTCTCGTCCGCCGCGCGGGTCCACTGCACCGGCAGCTCGTAGATCACCGTCCGGTTGTTGGGCCGCAGCCCAGCAGCCGGCCCGTCCTCTCCCCATCGCGCCACCTCGCCGCCCGGGTCGCAGGCCACCAGCCGGCCGTCGGCCACGAGGACGACGCCGGCCGGCGAGCGGTCGCCGTCGTCGTAGGGCGCCGGGAGCGGCGGCGAGAGCAGGCGCCAGTCCACCGTCCAGGCAGCGGGATCGGTGACGAGGATCCGCCCGCCGGGCCGATCGGGAAGTGTGTCATCGACCTCGAACCAGTAGTGGTAGACCGTCCCCTCCTCGAGGCCGCACGCGGCGACCTCGACCGACCAGAGATCGGACGCGGCGGGATCCTGCCCCAGGGTCACCCGCCGCCCGGCGTCCAGCCGCGGCGGGTCGCCGGAGGCGAAGCGGCCGATGACCAGGGCCGGTGGGGCCGCGGACCGCGCCGGTCGCCACAGGACGAACTGCGTCGCGCGGCGGCGCAGGAGATCCGGCACGAGATCCAGGAGGAGTTCCCTTCCCTTCCCTTCTTGCTGCCCGGGCGAGGCCCGAGTCTAGCGTCAGCGGCCGGGCCGGCCTAGGCCTCCCAGTCGGTGTGGAGGACGGCGTAGACGCGCAGCGTCGCCCACTCCCCCTTGAACCAGTCGGCCTCCACGAAGCGCGCCTCGAGGCGAAAGCCGAGACGGTCGAGCAGGCGATGGACGGCGAGGTTGCGGTCGTCGGCCTGGGCGATGACCCGGCGGATCGCGTGGCGCTCGAACAGGGCGGTGACCAGCCCCCGCAGGGCCTCGTGCGCCAGCCCCCGGCCCTGGTGGGCGCGGGCCAGGGTGACTCCGATCTCGGCGGTGTGGGGCGGCTCGCGCAGGACGTGGCTCGCACAGTCGCCGACCACCTCGCCGCCGGCGGCTTCGACGGCCGCCAGCTGCACCCAGGCCCCCGGCCGGCCCAGCCGCAGGCCGACGTGCTCGACGAGGAGCCGCTCGGCGTCGGCCATCGTGTAGTCGGCGCTCCACGACTGGTAGCGGGCCACCTCGGGGTCCCGGCGGTAGGCCACCAGGGCGCCGAGGTCGCCCTCGGCGAACGGACGCAGGAGCAGGCGCGCGGTACGGATCTCCGCGCCCCCGCCACCGCCGGACGCGGTGCCGACCTCGGGCACCCTCACACCCGGACGATGAGCTTGCCGGTGTTGCCGCCGGTGAACAGCAGGTTCAGCGCCTCTGGCGCCTGCTCGAGGCCGTCGACGATCTGCTCGGCGTGCTTGATCCGACCGCTGGCCACCCAGGCCGCCATCTCGGCCTGCGCCTCGGGGAAGCGGTCGACGTAGTCGAGGATGATGAAGCCCTCCATCCGCCCCCGGCGCATCAGCAGGTTCAGGTAGTTGGCCGGTCCCGGGGCCGGCTCGGCGTCGTTGTAGCGGGAGATCGCCCCGCACAGGACGACCCGGCCCCGCAGGGCGAGGCGGCCGAGGCAGGCGTCGAGGATCGGGCCGCCGACGTTGTCGAAGTAGAGGTCGATGCCCTCCGGGCACTCCTCCCGCAGGCGGAGGCGCAGGGCGTCGCGGCGGTGGTCGATGGCCGCGTCGAAGCCGAGCCCGTCGACCAGCCACGCGCACTTCGCGGGCGTTCCCGCGATTCCCACCACCCGCGCCGCCCCCTTGATCCTGGCGATCTGGCCGGCCACCGAGCCGGTGGCGCCGGCGGCGCCGGAGACGACGACGGTGTCACCCTCGACCACCCGCCCGACGTCGAGCATGCCGAAGTAGGCGGTCATGCCGGTGATCCCGAACACGCTCAACGCCAGCGTCGGCTCCAGCCAGCGCGGGAGCACATGCATGGCCGCCTGACCGCCGCCGGCCAGCACGAAGTCCTGCCATCCGGTGGTCCCGAACACCATCGCCCCCACCGGGTAGCGCTTGTTCCTGCTCGCCACCACCTCGCCCACCCCGCCGCTGCGGATCACCTCGCCGATCCCGATCGGCGGCAGGTAGCCGGGGGCGTCGTTCATCCAGCCGCGGATGGTCGGGTCGATCGACAGGTAGCGGACCGCGACCAGCGCCTCCCCGAGACCCGGCTCGGGGACCGGTCCCACCTCGAGCACCACCGTCTCGGTGTCGACCATCCCCGTCGGACGGCGGGCGAGGATGAGGCGGCGGTTACCCTCGGGCTGCGCCATCCCCTACCCGAGGCCGAGCAGCCGATCGAGGCGCAGGCGACCGTCCGGGCCGACGCGGTAGCCGGCCATGTTGGCCAGGGTGGTGTCGCCGGTCGCCGTCACCGAGTAGCGGCCGAGGACGGAGTCGCGACTGCCCAGGGCGAAGAACGCCCGCACCACGTGGGCCCGGTCCCCGCCGTGGGATCCGGCCGCCCTGATCGCCGCCAGAACGGCGGCCATCGCCTCGTATCCGTAGAGGGTGTACGGGGTCGCCTCCCGCCCGAAGGTCGCCCGGTAGCTGCGCAGCACCGCCTGGGCCCGGGCGGGATAGCGGGCGGCGTCGAGGACCGGGCTCGTCGCGTAGGTCACCGGGCCCGCCCGTCCGGCGGCGGCCACGAAGGCCGGGGTGGCCAGCGAGCTCCCGGCGAACAGCTTGGCCCGGGGAGCCGCGAGGTGGAGGGCCTGCCACAGGGCCTGCGTCCCCACCCCCGCCGTCCCCCCCACCAGCACGGCGTCGGCCCCGGAGGCCGCGACCGCCGCCGCGCGCTGGCGGTAGTCGGCAGGGATCGCCGCGCCCGAGCGGGTGTCGACCCGAGCGTGCCCGACCACGGTGATCCCGCTGGCCGGCGCCAGGGCGGCGACGATGGCCGCCAGGTCAGCGTTGAACACGTCGTAGTCGCCGATCACGTACAGCCGCCGCACCCCCAGCCCCTGCATGTAGCCCACCATGGCCCGCGCCTCGACCGCGTCCGACGGCGCCAGGCGGGCGAAGGTCCGCGGCCCGGCCGAGGGGTAGTAACGGTCGGGCTCGCCGCGACCGTCGCTCGGCGCCGTCTGGGTCAGCCCGATGTAGGTGCTGGCCGGGCTGACCTGGAGGATCCCCCCCTCGTTGAGCAGGGGCAGGGAGATCGCCGTGGCCGGCGAGTCGAAGTCGCCGATGTAGGCGATCGTGCTCCGGTCCGAGGAGGCCACGCGGGCGGCGGAGAGGGTGTCGTCCGGCGTCCACGACCCGACCCGCGGGTTCGAGTCGGTCAGCGAGGCGAAGCTCACATGGAACGGTCCGACCCGGCCCCCGACCTCGGCCAGGGCGAGCTTCTCGCCGTTGACGATGCTCTGCTGGCGCGCCTGGTCGGGGCCCTGGACCGGGAGGCTCGAGTAGATGGTCAGGGTCTGGGACTGGTCGGCGGCGCTGGCGCCGCCCCCGATCCCCCCGCACCCGGCCAGGGTCGCGGCGGCGGCCAGCGCCGCCACCATCAGCAGCGGTCCTCGCCGGCGCCTCGAGCCGGGACCCCGGTCGCCGGGGCGACCACCCCGGCTCACCGGGCCAGGGCGGCCTGCGGCGCCCACTCGTCTATTCGCGGCGCGCGCCGCCGGGGAGGTAGCGGCTCAGTACCCGCCCGGTCGCCCCGAGGAGGATCACGAACGCGGCCACCAGGAAGGCGTCCAGGCCCTTGCTGCCGAGCGCCCAGAGGACGATCCACAGGATCATCCCGAAAGTCGTGGTCAGAACGAGGCCCATGACCGGCGGTAGCTTACTTACACCGGGGCGGGAACGGCGAGGGCATCGGCGAAGGCGGCGACCAACTCCCCGACCGCCGCCGCCGGATCCTCCGCCTCGCCGGCCGCACGCACCAGGCGGCTCCCGACGATCACCCCGTCGGCCCCGGCCTGCGCCGCGGCCACCGCCTGCTCTGGCGTCCCGATGCCGAAGCCCACGGCCACCGGCACCGCGGTGTGCCGGCGGGCCCGGGCGACCAGGGGCCCGAAGGTCGCCGCCAGGGCCCGACGCTCGCCGGTGGTCCCGGTCACCGACACCGCATAGAGGAAGCCGCGGGCCCGGGCTCCGATCGAGCGCAGCCGCTCGTCGGTGGTGGTCGGGGCCACCAGCGGCACCAGCGCCACCCCCGCCGTCTCGCACGCCGCCTGGACCTCGAGCCCCTCCTCGAGCGGGAGGTCGGGGACGATCAGCCCGCTGATGCCCGCCTCGTCCAGGGCCTGCGCGAAGGGCTCGACCCCGCGGGCGAGGATCGGGTTGGCGTAGCACATGAGCACCACCGGAACCTCGGCGGTCAACGCCCCGGCCAGGGCCAGGACCCGGTCGATGGTCGAGCCGGCGGCCAGGGCCCGGGTCCCCGCGGCGTGGATCACCGGCCCGTCGGCCAGCGGATCCGAGAAGGCGACCCCGAGCTCGATGATGTCGGCCCCCGCCCGAGCGCAGGCCCGGCCGATCTCCAGCGACACGTCGAAGCCGGGAAACCCGGCCATCATGTACGGCATCAGGGCGGCCCGTTTGCCCGAGCCGGCGAACGCCGCCTCCAGGCGCTCCGCTCCGGCGTTCACGGCTGGGCCAGGACCTCGGCGAGGTCCTTGTCGCCCCGCCCCGACAGGCACACCAGGTCGATCTCCCCGCCCGGGTTCTCGAGCACCCAGTGCAGGGCGTGGGCCGGCTCCAGGGCGGGGATGATGCCCTCCAGGCGGGCGACCGTCCGGAACGCGGCCACCGCGTCGGCGTCGGTGACCGCCACGTAGCGCGCCCGGCCGGCGTCGCGCAGGTAGGCGTGCTCCGGGCCCGAGCCCGGATAGTCGAGTCCGGCCGAGATGGAGTGGGCCTCGAGGATCTGGCCGTCCGCGTCCTGGAGGACGGCCGAGAGCGAGCCGTGGAGCACGCCTGGCGCGCCCCCCACCGTCAGCGGCGCGCCGTGGCGCCCGCTGGCGATCCCCTCCCCGGCCGCCTCCACCCCAATCAGCTCGACCGCGGCGTCGGGCACGAAGGCGGTGAACATGCCGATGGCGTTGGAGCCGCCCCCGACGCAGGCGATCACCCGGTCGGGCAGCCGCCCCACCCGTTCGAGCATCACCGCCCGCGCCTCGTCGCCGATCGTCCGCTGGAGGTCGCGGACCATCACCGGGTAGGGGGCCGGGCCCACGGCGCTGCCGATGATGTAGTGAGTCGTCTCCACGCTCTCCACCCAGTCGCGGATCGCCGCCGACACCGCCTCTTTCAGGGTGCGGGCCCCGGCCGCCACCGGCTCCACCCGCGCCCCCAGCAGCTCCATCCGCTGGACGTTGGGCTCCTGGCGGCGGATGTCCTCCTCGCCCATGTAGACCACGCACTCGAGGCCGAGCAGGGCGCACGCCGTGGCCGAGGCCACCCCGTGCTGTCCTGCCCCGGTCTCGGCGATGATCCGCCGCTTGCCCATCCGCTGGGCCAGGAGGGCCTGGCCGAGGGCGTTGTTGAGCTTGTGCGAACCGGTGTGGTTGAGGTCCTCCCGCTTGAGGAAGATCCTCCGGCCCACCCGCTCGCCCAGGCGCTCGGCCTCATAGAGCGGCGTCGGACGACCGGCGAAGTCGCGCATGAGGACCGCCAGCCGGGCCTGGAAGGCCGCGTCCTCCCGGGCCGCCAGCCACTCCGCCTCGAGCTCGGCCAGGGCCGGCATCAAAGTCTCCGGGACGTACTGGCCGCCGAAGCGGCCGAAGCGGTGGGCCACGCCCGGCGCCGAGGTCGTGCTCATCTGGCCTCCGCCGCCACCGGCTCGATCGTGGCCCGGGGGTCGGACCGGGCCGGCGGGTCGGAGGCCGGCGGGTCGGACGCCGGCGGGTCGGCCGCGGAGTCGGGCGCCGGGTCGAGCTCGGCGTCCGCCGCGGCGCCCACGGCGGCGAAGAAGCCCCGGAGCTTGGCCTCGTCCTTGACCCCGGGCGCCGACTCGACGCCGCTGGCCACGTCCACCGCGTAGGGGTCGGCGGCGTCGATCGCCGCGGCGACGTTCTCGGCCCGCAGGCCGCCGCTGAGGATCGCCGGCACCTTCGACCGCCGCCCGGCCAGGAGCTCCCACTCGAACACCCGGCCGCCGCCGCCCCGCAAGCCGGGGACGTGGCCGTCCAGGAGGTGGAAGTCGGTATGGAAGCGCTCGAGATCCTGGAGGGCTCCCGGTCCGGCGATCGGCGCCGCCTTGATCACCCGGGCCCCGGTCCGCCGGGCGACCTCGGCGCAGAAGGACGGGCCCTCGTCGCCGTGGAGCTGGACCAGCGTCAACCCGAGGCGCTCGCTCAGGCGCCCGACGTCATCGAGTGACGAGTTGACGAAGACGCCGGCCAGCTCGACCCGGCGCCGGACGGCGGCGACGATCCGCTCGGCCTCCGCGACCCGGCAGGCCCGCGGCGAGGGCGGGTAGAAGACCATGCCCACCGCCCAGGCCCCGAGGTCGGCGGCGAGGACGGCGTCCTCGAGGCGGGCGACCCCGCAGACCTTTACCCGGGTGGGCTGCACCTCTCACACGGTATCGGCCCGCGGGCCCCGGCGGTCCTCGACCGGCGCCGGCCGGCGCCGGCCCCGGTCGGGCTGCCCGCTAGCGCCCGCGGAAGAAGAGGACGAGGGCGATGAGGGCGAGGACGAACAGCGCCGGATGGATGATGACCCCACCGGCGATGGCGATGACGAACAGGATGATGGCGACGATGAGAAGCACGGCTCTCTCCTTTGGCTGGGGCGGATGGGACAGCGGTGGTCGGTGTGTGGAGATCTTGCCCTATCCGGCGGCGGCAAGATGGGCCGAATGGCCGATGTGGGCCGGGGGGGCCGGCGGGAGACTGGGGCCACGCTATCCCCTCCGGAAAGGACCCGGCCATGACCACCTCGCTTCGCACCTCCACCGCCTCCCCCGTCGCCTCCCGCCGCCGCCTCGGCGCCCTCCTCCTGGCCAGCCTGGCGCTCGTCGGCGCCGTCGCCCCGGCGGCCTACGCCGAGCCGGACACCAACATCCAGAAGCCGGGCCACGTCGCCTATCAGGGCAGCTAGCCGTCACCGCCGGGGGCGGCGAACCCGCCGCTCCCGCCTGCGGCCCGCCGTTGCGGCGGGCCGCGGGTCAGCCGCCGCTCCTGCCTGCGGCCCGCCGTTGCGGCGGGCCGCGGGTCAGCCGCCGGAGCCGGTCGGAGCCACCACGGTGTTGGGGCGGGAGGCCAGCGTCACGCTGACCGTCAGGTGCTTGCCGCCGCGGACGATCTCCAGGCTCACCGCGTCCCCGGGCTTGTGGTTGCCGATCAGGCTGCCGAGGTCGTCGGACGAGTTGACCTTCTTGCCGTCCACCGCGACGATGACGTCGCCGCCGAGCTGGATGGGGCCGCCGTTGACCTGGGCCGAGATGTTCCCGGCCCGGATCCCGGCCTTCTCGGCCGGCGAGCCGCTGTTCACCGTCTCGACCAGGGCCCCGCTCTTGACCGGGAGACCGAGCGAGTCGAGCGAGCCGTCGATCGACAGGCTGCTCAGGCCGAGGTAGGCCCGATCGACCTTGCCGCCATGCTCGAGCTGGGGGATGACCTGCTTGGCGGTGTCGATGGGCACGGCGAAGCCGATCCCCACGCTCCCCTGGCCGCCGCCGGTCTCGATCTGGGAGTTGATCCCGATCACCCGCCCGGTCGCGTCGATCAGGGGACCGCCAGAGTTTCCGGGGTTGATCGGCGCGTCGGTCTGGATCACGTTGTCGATCTGGAAGCCGTTGGGCGCTCGGATCGCCCGCTGGAGCGCCGAGACCACTCCGGTGGTCAGGGTCCGGTCGAGTCCGAACGGGTTGCCGATGGCGATCGTCGGGTCGCCGACCTGGACGTGCTTGGAGTCGCCGAGGGGCAGGGGATCGAGGCTCAGGCCGTCGGGGGTGACCTTGAGCAGGGCGAGATCCGAGTTGAGGTCCTTGCCGATCACCTGGGCGTTGACGATCTTCTGGTCCTCGAATTGGACGGTGACCTTCTGGGCCCCCTGGATGACGTGGGCGTTGGTGAGGATGGTGCCGTTCTTGTCGATCACGAAGCCCGACCCCGTGGCCTCGCCCTGCTGGCTCTGGGGGAAGAGGTCGAACGGCGACTGGCTCTGCTGGGCGATGTTGGCCCGGACGAAGACGACACCCGGGGCCGCTCGCTTGTAGATCTCCCGAGGGGTCAGGCCGGTCGCTGCCGTCGCGGCGTTGGACGCGGTGAGGGGAGCCTGCTGGACGACCGTCGTCGTCGTGTTCCCCTGGCCGCCGACGTCGAAGCCGAGCAGGGCGACCGCGACCAGCGCACCCCCGATGAGGGCGGCCGCGAATGAGCGTACGGTGTTCTTCATCGGTGGGCGGAGTCTGTAGCGGCGCCCTGAAGTCGCCCTAAAGCCCGGCGATGGGAATCCTAAAGTTGTGTGACGAACGTCACACAAACCGGGGTTCCCGGCCCCTACATTGGTGTCACGGGGAAGGAGCAGGCACGGCACCACCGCAGCGCGGCGGCGCCGGCCCTCTCCCTCAGGCAGAAGCCGGGCGGCGCGACCGGGGGGGCCGGTCGCGCCCCGGCTCTGCCGCCTGACCCGGACTCCGGCCGACGGGCGGGGCGAGGCGCGGCGAGGCGAGTGCGAGCCGCGGCGAGGCGAGTGCGAGGCGAGGCGAGGCGGCTCAGCCGAGCAGGACGGCGAGGGCGGCGGCGGGGTCGGGCGCGCGCATCAGGCTCTCGCCGATCAGGGCAGCGGCGATCCCCGCCTCGCGCAGGCGGGCGAGTTGGGCGGGGGAGTCGAGCCCGGACTCGGAGACGACGACGATGGGGGCGGGAATTTGAGCGGCGAGCTCGATGGTCCGCCGGACGTCGACGGAGAAGTCGCGCAGATCCCGGTTGTTCAGCCCGACGATGTCGGGCCCGACCTCGAGGGCCCGCTCGAGCTCGGCTCGGTCGTGGACCTCGACGAGGACGTCGAGCCCGAGGGCCCGGGCCATCACGTGGAGGGCGGCGAGCTCGGACTGGTCGACGGCGGCGACGATGAGGAGGACGGCGTCGGCTCCGGCGGCGACCGCCTCGAGCAGCTGGTAGGGGTCGACGACGAAGTCCTTGCGGAGGATGGGGAGCCGGCTGGCGGCGCGAGCTGCCTCGAGGTCGGCGAGCGACCCGCCGAAGTTGCGCTCCTCGGTGAGGATGGACAGGGCCCGGGCCCCGCCCCGCTCATAGGCCAGGGCCACCT
>JAXDHJ010000002.1:0-37645 GCA_034664565.1 Solirubrobacteraceae bacterium | reverse complement strand
CGCCACCTCCTGGCTGCATTCCTGGAGCGAGGTCTGGAGCTGGGCGAGCATCGGCTTGAACTCGCCGTCCCACTGGCTCTTGAAGCGCTCCGCCGCCGGTCCGACCCACCAGGTGCTGCCGACCTGGACGCTGATCGAGCTTGTCAGCTGCTCGACCGTCCCCGACTCACGGGTGAACGTGGCCTGAAGCGACTGCATCTCCTCGATCGTCGCGCCGATCTGAGCCATGAGACCTCCCTGTAGAGAAATTCACCCTGCGCTAGGAAAGTGCCGGCACCCTACCAAGCATTCCCCGGCCGGTGGGGGCGCCGGGTGCCGAGACATGTCACATCCCGGCCCGGGAGGTCGAGCTCGCGCCCATGGCTCGGCACGACCACGCCTCGGGCATGGCCCCGACGGGGAGATAGCAAGACTAGTTCTCATTATCGTGCTAGTCTGCGGCATCGTCGGCGGGCAGACGAAGTCATCGCGCGGCGCAAACGCAACCATGTCTTCGCCCCCACCGTCAAAGCCGCCCGCCGTCCTCGTGTCCGTCCTCCTGTCCCTGCTCATCACCGGCTGCGCCGGGGCAACCTCCTCCCGCCCGCTCACCCCCGGCACCCGCTTCCTGGTGGTGGCCGCCGAGAGCTCGTGGGGGAGCATCGCCGGCCAGCTGGCCGGGACGAGGGCCGAAGTGCGGAGCGTCATCGAAAACCCGGGCACCGATCCCCACTCCTACACGCCGACCGCCGGCGACAGCCGCCTCCTGGCCGAGTCGCGGCTGGCCATCGTCAACGGCATCGGCTACGACCGCTGGGCCTCGCAGGCCCTGGCCGCCAACCCCGACGCCGGCCGGGTCGTCGTCGACACCGGGCGCGTGCTCGGCCTGGGCGAGGGGGCCAATCCCCACCAGTGGTACCGCCCGGCCGCCGTGGCCCGCATGGTCGGGGTCATCAGCTCGGCCCTGGCCCGCCTGGACCCGACCGACGCCGCCTACTTCGCCGGGCGCCGGCAGGCCCTGCTGAGCGCCGGCCTCGCCGCCTACGACCGGCTGCGGGCCGAGATCCGCCGGCGCTTCGCCGGCACGCCGGTCGGCTACAGCGAGAGCATCTTCGAGCCCCTCGGCCGCGACCTCGGCCTCGTCCTCGCCACCCCGGCGAGCTTCGCCCGGGCCATCGCCGAAGGCACCGAGGTCACCGCCCAGGACCGACAGACCGTCGAGCGCCAAGCCGGGACCGGTCAGATCCGGGTGTGGATCGAGAACAGCCAGAATCTCACCCCCGACGTGCGCCGGGTGAGTGGCCTGGCCGCTGCCCGGCGGATCCCCGTGGTGGCCGTGACCGAAACCCTCTCCCCGGCCGGGACGAGCTTCGAGGATTGGCAGGCCGCCCAGCTCAGCGCCCTCCGCGCCGCCCTCCACCGGGCCACCGGCCGCTGATGGCGGGCGACCGCGCCGTCCCGGCCGTCGAGCTGCGCGACGCCGCCCTCGAGCTCGGGGGACGGACGGTGTGGCGGGGGGTCGACCTGGCCATCGAGGCCGGTGAGTTCGTCGCCATCCTCGGCCCCAACGGGGCCGGGAAGACGACCATGCTCCAGGTCATCCTCGGCCTGCTCGAGCTCTCCGACGGCCGGGCGACGGTGCTCGGGGGCGCGCCGGGGGGCCGCAACCACGAGATCGGCTACCTGCCCCAGCGGCGGACCTTCGACGCCACCACCCGGGTCCGTGGGGTCGACATCGTGCGGCTCGGCCTCGACGGCCGGCGCTTCGGGTTCCCCCTTCCGCCGCTCGGCCGCTTCGGCGCCGCCGAGCGCCGGGCGCGGGCCCGGGTGGACGAGGTCATCGACCTGGTGGGGGCCGCGTCCTACGCCACCCGCCCGATCGGGCGGCTCTCCGGCGGCGAGCAGCAGCGCCTGCTCATCGCCCAGGCCCTGGCCCGACGGCCGGCGATGCTCATCCTCGACGAGCCCCTCGACAGCCTCGACCTGGCCAACCAGTCGCAGGTGGCCGCCCTGGTGGCGGAGATCTGTCGCGCCGACGGGGTGGCGGTGCTCCTCGTCGCCCATGACGTCAACCCCCTTCTCGGCTACCTCGACCGGGTGGTGTACCTCGCCGGCGGGCGGGCGGTGAGCGGGACCCCGGAGGCGGTGATCACCGCCGCGACGCTCTCGGCGCTCTACGGCGCGCCGATCGAGGTGCTGCGCACCAGCGACGGGCGCCTGGTCGTCGTCGGCCAGCCCGAGGCACCCCACCACCACGGCGGGCGCCATGAGCACTAGCGGCCTGGCCGGCCCCCACCTGTCGCTGAACCCGCTCACCGACTTCGACCAGCTGACCGCCTTCCCGTTCATGGTCAACGCCCTCGAGGCGGGGGCGATCGTCGCGGTGCTGGCCGCCGTCGCCGGCTGGTTCATGGTCCTGCGCCGGGAGAGCTTCGTCGGCCACACCCTGTCGGTCATGTCCTTCCCCGGGGCGAGCGGGGCCACCCTGATCGGCCTGCCCGCGGCCGCCGGGTACTTCGCCTTCGCCGGCGCCGGGGCCCTGGTCATCGCCGCCGCCTCCCACACCGCCGGGCGGCGGGACCCGGCCCAGGAGTCGGCGGTCGTCGGCTCGGTCCAGGTCCTCGGGCTGGCCGCCGGGTTCCTGTTCCTGAGCCTCGACCACGGGATCTTCGAGAGCCTGGAGACGCTGCTCTTCGGCTCGATCCTGGGGATCACCCGGGCGCAGGTCCTGACCCTGGTCGCGGTGGCCGCCGCCAGCCTGCTCTTCTTCCCCCTCGCCGGCCGGCGCCTGCTCTTCGCCAGCGTCGACGAGGAGGTTGCCCGGGCCAACGGCCTGGCCACCCGCCTCCTCCACACCGCGTTCCTGCTCGTGCTCGGACTGGCGGTGGCGGCGACGGCCCAGATCACCGGGGTGCTGCTCGTCTTCGCCCTCCTCGTCGCCCCGGCCGCCGCCGCCCAGGAGCTGACCGCCCGGGTCGGCCTGGGGCTCGCCTTGAGCGTGGCCATCGCCGTGCTCGTCACCTGGGTGGGGTCGGGCCTGGCCTACTTCACCGACTACCCGGTGGGCTTCTACGTGACCACCCTGGCCTTCGCCGTCTTCGTCGCCGCCCGGGCCGCCGGCGGCCGAACCGCAGGGCGCCCCGGCTGATGCTGGGGCAGGAGTTCGTCCAGAACGCCCTCCTCGCCGGGTCGCTGATCGCCGTGGCCAGCGGCCTGGTCGGCTGGTTCCTCGTCCTGCGCCGTCAGGTCTTCGCCGCCGATGCCCTCAGCCACGTCGCCTTCACCGGGGCGATCGCCGCCGCCCTCCTCGGCGTCGACCTGCGCCTCGGCCTGTTCGCCGCCACCGCCGCCTTCGCCGTCGCCCTCACCGGCGTCGGGCGCCGCGGCGTGGCCGACGACGTGGCCATCGGCACCGCCTTCGCCTGGATCCTCGGCCTCGGGGTGCTCTTCCTCGCCGTGGTGGCCACCGGGGCCGGCGGCGGCGACGGCGCCCTGGCCGCCCGCTCCCTCTTCGGGTCGATCTTCGGGCTCGCCCGCCCGGACGCCGAGCTCGCGGCGGCGGTCGGGGCGGCGATCATCGCCGGCATCGCCGCCATCGCCCGGCCCCTGCTCTTCGCCTCGCTCGACCCGGGGGTCGCGGCCTCCCAGGGCGTCCGGGTCGGCCTGCTCGGCGCCGGCTTCCTCGTCCTCGTCGGCCTCGACGCCGCCGAGGCCACCCAGGCGGTGGGGGCCCTCCTCCTCCTCGGTCTGCTCGCCGCGCCGGCCGGGGCCGCCCACCGCCTGACCGACAACCCCTATCGCGGCCTGCTCCTGAGCGCCGGCCTGGCCGTGGCCGCCACCTGGATCGGCATCGCCCTGAGCTACGCCATCGCCTCGCTGCCGCCGAGCAGCGCCATCATCGGGGTCGCCGTCGCCATCTACGCCATGACCTTCGCCGTCCGGCCCGGGGCCCGCCGGCGCCGGGAGCCGGGGACGCCCGTGGCCGATGTTGCCTGAGGGCGCCCCACTGCCGGCCCGGCCGACCGCCCGCGGCCAGGACGTCCCCGATTACACTCGTCCTGCCATGGAGCGCTCCGAGAAAGTCTGGGCGCAAGCCGCCGAACAGGCCCTCTCCGAAGCCGGCTACCGCCGCGGTGGGGCGCGCCGGGCCATGCTCGAGCTGCTCGACGAGCAGGCCTGCGCCCTCTCGGCCATCGAGATCGAGGACATCCTGCGCACGCGTCGGCGTGCGGTCTCGCGGGCCAGCATCTACCGCATCCTCGAGGAGCTCGAGCGGCTCGGGGTGATCCAGCGGGTCGAGGTCGGGCAGACCATGGTCCGCTACGAGCCGGTGCGGGCCGGGGGCGGCCACCACCACCACCTGATCTGCGACCACTGCGGCGTGCTGCGCCCGTTCAGCGACGCCGAGCTCGAGCGGGCGATCGAGCGGTTGAGCCGGCGGGTCCCGCTCACCGTCCGAGACCACGAGGTCGTCCTCCACGGCGCCTGCGCCGACTGCGAGCCCTAGGGTCGGGCCCGCTCGCCGCGGACGAGCGCCAGGACGGCACGGCCCGAGGCGTCGAGGCCGGCCCGCGAGATCTCGGCCAGGGTATCGCACGTCTTCTGCCAGCACGGGTAATCGAAGTCGATGAGGTCGATGGCGGGGACGCCGGCGCGGCGGAACGGGGTGTGGTCGTCGAGGATCTCGGGGGCCGCGGCCCGCGGAAAGGCCCGGCCGGCGCCGGCGGCGGCCGCCGCTGTGCGCAGCCGCGCCCACAGGGCCGGGTCCGAGCCGGCCTCGCGCGGGATGCGCAGGTCGCGGTTGGCGATGAAGTCGAGCAGCACCAGCTCCCGCGTCGTCGCCCGGTGAGCGGCCAGGTAGGCCCTGCTCCCGCGCAGGCCCTGGGTGTAGAAGTCGGTGAACCCGGCCGGGGCCTCCTCGCCGTCGAAGAAGGCGAAGCGCACCGCCCGCTGGCCCGGACGGCTCCCGTCGCCGCGGAGCGCCCGGGCGATCTCGACCACCGCGGCCACCCCGGCGGTGCTGTTGTTGGCTCCGAGATAGCCGGGAACCGGGGTGGTGTCGTAGTGGGCGGCGACGACGATCGCCGGCTGGCGTCCGGCAAGCCCGCCGACGACGTTGCGCAGCCCGCCGGGAACCGGCTCGAAGCCCGCGTCCGGCAGGAGGTGGCGCAGGAGGTCGGCGACCCGCCCCTCCGCGGCCGAGCCCGCCGGCCGCGGTCCGTAGCCGAGGAGCCGGGTCACCAGCCTGTAGGCCCCCGGGCCGTCGAAGTCCGCCCGGTGCTCGGCCCCGCCCGAGCCGGCGGCGAGCAGGCCGGTGAGGGCGAGCGCCCCGGCCAGGGCCAGGGCCAGGGCGGCGGCGAGGGCGGCGCGGCGGCGCATGGTCGTGAGCATCTCACGATCGTGCGAGACTTCCACCCGCCCCGGGGCCCCGGCGGCCGCCGCGGCGCCCGACGGGCGCCGCGCTCACGGGCGGCGCGCGGGTCCGATCGAGCGCCCGATCTCGTGCCTGCTTCCGACCAATCCACCGACCAGAGGCCGGCCGCCGGGGGCCGACGTCCGGCCCGGCCGATCCCCGCGGCGGCCGGACGGAGCTGAGGCGCGGTGTCGTCGTTCGCGCTGACCATGCTCGTCTACCCGGTCCTCCTGGCCGGGCTCTGTCTGGGGGCCGGCCTCCTGGTCGACCGGGTGAGCGGCGGCTTCCTCCCCGGTCCCCTCCTGCCCATTGTCGGGGCGGCGGCCCTGATCGCCGTCTCCCAGCTCACCACCGACAGCCCGGCCACCGCCACCGCCACCCCTTACGCCCTGGCCGCCTTCGCCATCCTCGGCCTCCTCGCCGGCGCGCCCCGGCTGCTCGGCCTCCTGCGCGGTATCCGGACCCACCTGTGGCCGGTGGCGGTGGCGGTGGTCGCCTACCTCGCCGCCCTCGCCCCGGTGCTCGCCGCCGGGCGGCTGACCTTCTCCGGCTACGGCGTGCTCCCCGACTCGGCGCTCCACATGATCGGCGCCGACTACCTGATCCGCCATGGCCAGGAGTACGCCCATCTCGACCTGCGCAACTCCTACGGCCAGTACATCACCTCCTACTTCAACACCAGCTATCCCTCCGGCTCCCACACCGTGTTCGGCGGCAGCGCCCGGCTCCTCGACCTCTCGTTGATCTGGGCCCTCCAGCCGTTCTGCGCCTTCATCCTCGCTACCGCCACCGGCCCGGCCTGGGTCCTCGTGCGACGGATCGGCCTCGACGGAGCCTGGGCGGCGCTGGCCGCGCTGACCGTGACCGTCCCCGCCCTGGTCTACGGATACGAGCTCGTCGCCTCGCTCAAGGAGGTGGCCGCGCTGCCGCTGATCCTCGCCCTCGGCGCCCTGGTCGCCGTCCACGGACGCTGGCTGCGGGGGCCGCCGAACGCGGCCATCCCCTTCGCCCTGGTCGTCGCCGCCGGAGTCTCCGCCCTCGGGGTGGCCTTCGGGGCCTGGGCCCTGGTGGCCACCGCGGTGCTCGCCGCGCTGATTCTCGGCGATGCCGCGGCCGGGCGCAGGAGCCTCTGGCGGGCGCTGCCGCTCGTCCTCGCCGGGGCGGTGGTCGGCCTCGCGGCCGCCTGGCCGACCTGGGCCGACGTGTCGGGATCGCTGGCGGTGGCCAAGGGGATCGCCGACACCGCCAACCCCGGCAACCTGACCGCCCCGCTCCACTTCGAGCAGGTCTTCGGCTCCTGGCTGTCGGGGAGCTATCGCCACCGGGCGCCGATGGGCCCGCTCCGGGTGGCCACCTACGGGCTGATCGGCGTCGGCGCCCTGGCCGCCCTCCTCGGCATCGTCCACGTCATCCGCCTGCGGGCCTGGGCGCTGGCCGCGTGGGTCGGGCTCCTCCTCCTCCTCTGGCTCGGGCTCACCGAGTACGGGACGACCTGGGCCGACGCCAAGCTCCTCATGCTGAGCTCACCGGTCGTCGTCCTGCTCGCCTGGGCCGGGGTGGCCGGCCTGCGCTCCTCGCCCCTGCGCCTCCTCGCCCCCCTCCTCGCCCTGGGGGTGGCCGGCGGGGTGATCGCCTCCGATGTGGCCCAGTACCACAGCACCGACCTCGCCCCGACCGCCCGCTACGACGAGATGGCGTCCCTGGCCACCCGCTTCGCCGGCCGCGGGCCGGTGCTGTTCACCGACTTCGACGAGTGGTCGCTCTACCAGCTGCGCGACCTCGACGTCGGGGGCCCCGACTTCGTCTTCCCGCCGGTCGGGCTGACCCGCGTCGCCCACGGCCACGGCGACCCGGTCGACCTCGATCGCATCGCGCCAGGCGCCCTGGCCGCCTACCCGCTGATCATCACCCGCCGCGATCCGACCGCCAGCCGGCCGCCGGCCGCCTACCGGCTGGCCTTCGAGGGCGCCGCCTACCAGGTGTGGGAGCGGGTGCCCGGGGCGCCGCCGGCCCTGGCCCACATCCGGCTGACCGGCAAGCGGGCGATCAGCTGCGCGACCGTCCGCCGCCTCGGGCGCCTCGCCGGTTCCCACCGGGGGCAGCTGGTCAGCGCCAGCCCGGTCGAGGTGGCCCGGGTCGACATCGCCAGGGCCGAGCACCCGACCTGGTTCGCCACCCACATCGGGCGCCTCGGCCTCGAGATGACGCGCCACGGCCACCTCACCGCCGCCGTGCGGATTCCCCACGCCGGGCAGTGGGACCTCTGGCTCCAGGGCGAGATCATGCCGAGGCTCGGGGTGGTGCTCGACGGTCGGAGCCTCGGCTCGGTGGGGGCGCAGGTCAGCGGAGGCGTGTTCAATCCCGACACCCTGCCGGCGATCCCCGTCTCCCTGGCCGGCGGCCTCCACTCGTTGACGCTCACCCGCGGCGGCCTGACCCTCGCCCCGGGCGACGGCGGCTCGCAGCTCCTGCACGCCGTCTTCCTCACCCCGGCCGGCGCCGAGGAGGGGCTTCGCGTCACGCCGCCGGCTCGCTGGCGCTCGCTCTGCCGCGGGCACTTCGACTGGATCGAGGCGACCCCGGCGCCGTGAGCGAGCCCGGGGCCGGCCGAGCCTCAGAGGGTCGGCTCCTCCCGCCACCACGGCGTCGGCCGGGGGACCGGAGGCTGATGGCGTACCAGGTAGAGGAGGGCGGGGACGATGACCAGGACCGGCGCCACGCTGACCGCGACGGTGGTGATCACCGAGCCGGTGTTGGCGCCCGCCGGGAGCATGGCCAGGGAGATGGCCACCCCCACCAGGGTCATCACGCCGCCCACCCCGAGGAACACCCGTAGGGACTTGGCGCTGGGCATCCGCCACGACATGTAGCAGCCGAAGCAGTTGCCGAGCACCGGGAAGGCGGTGGGCGGGATGAGGGCCATCGGCTCGAGCGACTTGAGCCCCTTGGGCACGTCGAGCAGCTCCTGTCCGAGCCAGCGGATCGCCAGGTTGACGGCGAAGGCGGCGATCAACCCGAGGATCAGGGTCACGCCGAGGGCCCGGGGCGCCACCGGGGTGACGATGGTCGGGACGCGGAGGGAGTTACGGGGCTGGGCGATGGGGCTCATGTCCTATTCCTTCGCGCGGTGCGCGGCCTTCCGCGGGACCGGCCGGGGCGCTCGCCCCGGCCGGCCATGGCGAATGGCTCGGGTTGGAATCGACTCGACAGGCCTAGCGAGCGGCCAGTCCGGAGACGCCCGGGGGCATGTTCTCCGGCGTCGAGCTGAGGAACGTCAGGCTGCCGTCGGTGCCCACCTTGTAGACGTCGATGCGGCTGACGTCGGTGTCGCCGAAGAACCCGGTCGCGCTGAACACGCCGGGGACGAGCACGTAGAGGAACCGTCCGTCCCGGCTGAGGGCGTCATCGGTCGGGAACAGCACCGGTGCTCCGCTCGGCGTGTGCGTCGTCGGCGTGACCCCCAGAAGGGTCAGGGTGCCGTCGGACGCGATGCGGAAGCGGGCCACGCTCTTGGTCACCGTGTTGGTGATGAAGGCGTAGCGGGCGTCCGGGGTGATGGCGACCCAGCACGGAGCGCCGCCGTCGCTCGACTCGGTGTCGATCGCCGTCAGCCCGCCGCGGAGCGTCTGCTGGTAGGTCGAGGCCGCCCCGACGAAGTCGGGCGGCGTCCCGGCGTCCGAGACCACGAGGTGGCCGAGGGCGTCGGAGGCGAACCCGAACGGCGTGGACCCGGAGGACGGGTGGGCGACCGCCGGTCCGGCGACCCCGTTGGTCACCACGAAGGTGTCGATGAGGTTGGTGTTGCGCTCGGTCACCGTCAGGGTCGAGCCCGTCCGGTCGAAGGAGACCTCCGCCGCGGCGCCGCTCGGTCCCGGCGTGGCGAGGGACCGCTTGGAGCCGGGGATCATGCTCAGCACCCCGGTGGTGGAGAAGGTGAAGCCTTCGATGTTGCCCGAGTGCTCGTTGAGCACGTAGAGCTCGTTGGCGTGAACGGTGAGGCTGCTCGGGAAGTCGCCGCCCGAGGGCACGACGCCGACGAGGACCAGGCCGCTCGAGGTGACGCGGAAGGCGCTGATGGTGTCGCTGCCCGCGTTGACGGCGAAGAGCAGGGTTCCGGCGGCGTTGAGGGCCACCGCGCCCTGCGAGTCGACGATCGGGCAGACGTCGAACGGTGGCGGCATGGCGCAGGCCGGGGACGGCTCGCCGCGGCCGCCGGTGTTGATGCGCTGCGCCTCGACGAGCGTCCCGTCGGAGAGGCGGTCGAAGGCGATGACCTGGTTGTGGGTGGTGTCGTTGCTTTCGGTATAGACGTTGCCGACCTTCACCGCGGCGCTGGCCGCCGCCGGTGAGAGGAGGACGACTGCGAGGAGCGCGAATGCCGCGACCACCAGCCTCAGAACTGCGTTGGAGCGCCTGGGCGCCGTCATTATCGTGGACCTCCTACGTCGTAAGCTGGATTGCCGCGACTGTACACAAAGCGGCTTGCCAGGTTCACAGGTCTGGGCCCGGGGCGCCTTACCATTCGGTGACACCCGCCGGTTTTCACTCCGGCGGCGGCGACCACGGGGACTGCGGGCGGGCGAGCAGCTCGCCATCGAGGATCACGTCGACCCGCTCGTCGTAGAAGGACAGGTAGTCGGTGAGCTCGGCGGCGTCGGGCAGCGGCTCCTCGTAGGTCCAGCCGATGTCGGCCACCGTCCGGCCCGCCAGCTCGAGCGAGACGTAGCTCGCCTCTCCCTTGTAGGCGCAGATGGTCCGGGTCGGGCTCGGGCGCAGCAGCTCCCGGCGGACGTCCTCGGGCGGGAGGTAGAAGCGCGGGGCGAGCTTGGTCTCGAAGACCAGGCGCGGGCGCTCGCTCTCGGCGAGGATCTCGCCGTCGAGCTCGATCCGCACCCGCCGTGAGCTCCGGCGTACGTCGATGCGGTGGAAGGGATCCCGGGGATGGCCCCGGATCGGCTCGTCCTCCTCGAGCCAGTCGAAGGCGTCGAAGTCGAGGATCACGTAACCGGCGAGCTCGGGATCGGCCGGGCGGAAGGCCGCCCCGGCGCGCTCGGCGCCGCCCGCCCGGACTGTGAGATCCTCGCCGTCGGTGGTGTGCAGGCCGAAGTCCGCCGACTCGATGACCGGGGGGCCGCCGGCCGCGAGGGTGACCAGGGGGATGGTCTGGGCCCGGTCGATCGGCGGCGACGGGACCAGCTCGGCCTGGAGGTCGGCGACCGCCACCGCGTAGGTGGGCACCACCCGCCGGGGTTCCCAGAGGAGCAGGGCCCGGGTGGTGTCGGCCACCGGCTCGCCCTCGAGCGCGGCCCGGACGCGCTTGGGCGTCGGCTCGTAGCGCAGCTCGCTCATGCTTTCCAGCAGCATCTCCCCCAGGCGCAGGGCCATGGCCCGATCATGGCACACCGGAGGGGCGGGCGAACAGACCGAAACCAACTGGCTGATGCCTTGCGCCGGCCGCCGCGGCGTGTATAGAGTGGAGCGCATGAGCGCATACGTCATCGGCAGCTTCCACGTGCACGACCCCGAGGCCTTCGCCCCCTACGGGCCCGCCTCGGCGCAGAGCATCCAGCCCCACGGAGGGGAGGTGGTGGTCGCCGAATTCGCCAGCGAGGTCATCGAGGGCGAGCCGCTTCCCGTCACCGTGGTCATGCGGTTCCCCGACAAGGACGCCGCCCACGCCTGGTATGACTCCGAGGAGTACCAGGCCATCCGCCCGATCCGTCAGGGTTCGGCCCACGGCACCCTCGTCCTCGTCGACGAGTTCGTCATGCCCGCCTGACAGCGGCCGTCCCGCGGCTCCCGGCGGGGCCGCGGCGCCTCAACCCGGAGGGGAGGGGCGGCCGACGCGTCTCAGAAGAGCTGGTTCTCCCCGCCGAAGACCTCGCTGACCGAGCCGTCGGTGAAGATCCGGCGGATCGAGTCGGTGAGCAGGCCGGCGCAGGGGAGGACGACGACGTTCTCCGGGGCCCCGGGTCGCAGGGGAATGGTGTCGGTGACGACGATCTGCTCGAACGGCGCCTTGGACAGGACGTCGTAGGCCGGGCCGGAGAACACGGCGTGGGTGGCGGCGGCGTAGACCTGGGTGGCCCCGGCGTCGAGCACGGTCTGGCCGGCGGCGCTCAGGGTGCCGGCGGTGTCGATGATGTCGTCGACGATGAGGGCGGTCTTGCCCTTGACGTCGCCGATCACGTAGCCGATCTCGGCCACCTGCTGAGCCGGGCGCTCCTTGGTCATCAGGGCGAGGTCGGCGCCGATGACCTCGGCGAACTTGTGGTTGAGCTTGGCCCGGCCGACATCGGGGGCGACCACCACGAGGTCGGGGAGCTTGAGGTCGGCGAAGTACTGGGCGAGCATGAACAGCGCCGTCATGTGGTCGACCGGCTTGCTGAAGAAGCCCTGGACCTGGCCGGCATGGAGGTCCATGGTCAGGACCCGGTCGGCGCCGGCCGCCTCGAGCATGTGGGCGACCAGGCGGGAGCTGATCGGCTCGCGCAGGGCCGACTTCTTGTCCTGGCGGGAGTAGGCGAACCAGGGCATGACGGCGATCACCCGGTGGGCGGAGGCCCCGGCGGCGGCGTCGATCATCACCAGGAGCTCCATCAGGGCGTCGTTGGCGGTGATCCCGGTGACCGGGTTGGCGCAGGTCGGCTGGACGATGAACACGTCGGCCCCGCGGATCGACTCGTCGTAGCGGCAGTAGACCTCGCCGGCCGAGAACGTCTTCAGGGTCACCGGTCCGAGGTCGACCCCGAGCTTGGCGGCGATGGTGGCGGCGAGCTGGGGGTTGGCGCGGCCCGAGAACAGCATCAGCCGCTTGTCGTAGTCGATCGGAAGGCTCGTCACCGCCGTCCGAGGATCGAACGTGCTCATCGGGCCGCGAGTGTACAGGCGCCACCGGGGCGGCGATAGGGGTCGGACGGCGCCGCGCCGCCCACCGGCAGGCGGGGCGCGCCGCCGATAGGGTGCAGGCGCCCCTCGCCGCCCGACCACGTCTTGACGGCGCTCCCACCGCCTGCTTACCTCGTCATGAGAATGCCCGCCGCCAGCGCCATCATCGTGACCCGGGCCTCCCCGGGCCCGTGTCCGGGGTCGGGCCCCCGCCCGGGCGTCGGTGGGGGCGGGGGCTTGGGCGGCTAGATGGCCCGCGGCACGGCGCTGGCGCGCTGCCCCCTGTTCGACGGGTTGACCGGCCCGGAGCTCGACACCGTCGCCGAGCGGATGCTCGCCCGACGCTTCGAGGCCGGCGAGCAGCTGTGCCGGGCGGGGGAGCCGTGCGACCGGATCTGGGTCATCACCGGCGGCCTCGTCCACTGGCTGGCGCCGACGGCCGACGGGGCGGGCGAACTGGTGTCGCGGATGCGCAAGGGCGACGTCATCGGCGCCCAGGACGTGATCACCGGGGAGGACCGGCTGGCGACGGTGATGGCCAGCATCCCCACCTCGACGCTCGAGCTCACCGCCGGCGACCTGACCGAGCTGGCCCGGCGCTTCCCCCAGATCCTCATCAACCTCGTGCGCACCCAGCGGGAGCGCCTCTCGCGGGCCAACGCCCGCAGCGCCGAGAAGGAGCGGGGTGAGGAGATCGCCCTGGTCACCGGCCCGTCGATGGTGGGCGCGGTCGGCCGGGTGGTGGCCGCGGCCCGGAGCGCCAGCCCTCGTCCCCTGACCTTCCTCGACCGGCGCCTGTCCTTCGCCGGGGCGCTGACCGCGGCCGACGACCTCGTGTCCGAGAACGCCACCGTCCTCATCCCGGGGGAGCTCGACCCGCAGACCCTGGTCCCCCTGCTCGAGGAGGTCGACCGGGTGGTCGCCCTGGCCGGGTCGGCGGCCGAGGCGCAGCGGCTGGGGACCCTGGCCGGGGCGGCCAACCTGGCGCGCCTGGAGGTGGTGCTGGTCGGCGAGGCGGCGGTGGCGGCAAGCCGCGACTGGCCGGCCGACTCGCAGGTGCGGGTGGTCCGGACGTGTCCGCGCCAGGCCGAGTTCCCGCTCGCCGACGCCGACCTGGCCTGGCTGGCCCGCCACCTGACGCGGACCAAGCTCGGGCTCGCGCTCGGGGCCGGCGGGTGCAAGGGCTACGCCCACGTCGGGGCCCTCCAGGTCCTCGAGGAGGCCGGCTACACCATCGACTACGTGGGGGGGAGCAGCATCGGCGGCTTCGTCTCCTCCCACCTCGCCCTCGGCCACGACGCCGCCGCCATCGAGGCCCGCTTCCGGGCGGCGTTCAGCCCCGAGACCGTGGCCGGGCTGTTCTCGAGCCCGTTCGGGGCGGGGACCAAGGGGGCGCAGGTCCTGGCCCGGATGCTCCAGGAGGCCACCGAACTGCGGTCGTTCTCGGACACGGTGATCCCGCTGATCATCATGGCCGTCGATCTCACCGAGCGGGCACCCGCCCCCCTGCGGGAGGGCCTGCTCTGGGAGGCGCTGGTCGCCGCGCTGGCGGTGGCCGGGGTATTTCCCGCCCACGAGCGCGACGGCCACCGGCTGGTCGACGGGATCGCCCTGGTTCCGGTGCCCACCGGCTCGGTGCTCGAGGACGGGGCGGATCTGGTGGTCTCGGTCAACCTGATGGGGGCGCAGACGCTCGAGCGCTGGCCGGCCGGCCCCGAGCCGGAGAAGCCGGCGGCCCAGCGGCGGCGGGGGATGCTCGACACCATGCTCGAGGTGATGGACCTCAGCCAGTTGGATACCAGCGCCCGGCTGGCGGAGCTGGCCGACGTGGCGATCACCCCGGTGTTCGGCCCGTCCGACTGGCGCGACTTCCACCTCGCCGACCTCTTCCTGGCCGCGGGCCGGGCCGCCGCCCTCGAGCAGCTCCCGAGCCTCCAGGCCCTGACTCGGCCGGTGGATCTCGAGGCGGCCCGCCGGGGCGAGGGCTTCGCCCGCTCGGACTCGATGATTCTCTGAGCACCGCCGCCGGGCCGCGGAGGTCGGTTTCCTACCGCGTAAGGCTTATTTCATAGGTGGCGCCGCCGGGCGGGTGTACAGTCCGGCGGCAGACTGGGGTTCCGACGCAGGAGGGCTATCGATCATGCTCGCGCTGGTGCATTCTCGCCGTGTCCGGCCGTTGGCGCGCGGAGCGCTGCTGCTCGGGGCGATCGCCGTGACGGCGACTCCGGCCGCGGCGGCGACCCACAAGGTCACCCATAAGGTCGTCCACAAGAAGCACCACAAGGTGTTGCCGGTCGGGGGCACGGTCTACGCGGAGACCAACGCCGCCCCGATCAACGAGGTTGTCGTCTTCGACCGCGCCCCGAGCGGGACGCTCTCCGTCCGCCAGCACGTGCCCACCGGAGGCACCGGCAGCGTCTCGCCGGGCTGCAAGGGCTGCCCGATCCTCGATGGCCAGGGCGAGGTGGAGCTGGCCGCCAACGGCCGCATCCTCTTCGCGGTCAACGCCGGGAGCAACACCGTCAGCTCGTTCCTGGAGACGTCGCTCGGGCTGGTCCTCATCGATCGCCAGTCCTCGGGCGGCACCTTCCCGGTCAGCCTGACCAGCCGGGGCAACCTCCTCTACGTGCTCAACCAGGTGAGCGGAAACATCTCGGGGTTCACCTTCGCCCGCAACGGCAAGCTGACCCCCCTCTCCGGGTCGACCGAGTCGCTGTCCACCCCCGGCCCCGGCGGCGTGGCCGCCCAGGTCGGCTTCGACAACACCGGGCGGACGCTGACCGTGACCCAACGGGGAACGGCGACCATCGACACCTTCCTGGTCGGGGCCAACGGCGTGGCCGGCCCGGCGACGGCCCACCCGTCGAGCGCGCCGATCCCCTTCGGCTTCGCCTATGACAGCCGTGGCCACCTGGTGGTCTCCGACGCCGTGGTCAAGGCCCTGCTCCAGGCCAAGCTCTCGACCTACGCGACCTCGGGGTCGGGCGCGATCACCGCCATCGACACCGAGCCGACCCAGGGGGCCGAGGCGTGCTGGGTGGTCATCACCAAGGACGGGCGCTACGTCTACGTGAGCAACACGGCGAGCTTCACCGTCTCGCGCTTCGCCCTCGGAGCCGACGGCCGGGTGACCCTGCTCGGGTTGACGCCGACCACGGCGGGCGGGTTCCCGACCGACATGGCGCTGAGCGCGGACGGGCGCCTGCTCTACGTGCTGGTGCCCTCGGTTATGGGCCAGCCGACCAGCCATATCGACGCCTTCCGCATCGGCGCCGGCGGCGGCCTCACCCTGGTCGCCTCCACCCCGGCGGGGATGCTGCCGACCGGTGTCTCGGGACTCGCGGCGCGGTAGGGTTGCGCTCGGTCCAACTTCGAGGCAGGAGGCTGTTGACATGGTGGCGCTAGCCGCCGCTCATCCCGCCGGGGCCCTCGCCGGCCCGGGTCGCGGCGGGGGCGCCGGGCGCGATGGGCGCTCGGCGCTGGCCATGCTCGGCCGGGCGGCGGCCGGTGGACTGCGGGCGATGTCGACAGCGGGGGACCGGGCGGTGGACGGGGCGGCGGCCGAGGAAGGACTCACCGACGCCGCCGTCGGGGCCCGGCTGAAGGTGTGCGGGATCACCGAGCCGGGGGAGATCGACCTGCTCGGGACCCAGGGCGTCGACTTCGTCGGGCTCTGGCACGGGGTGCCGGGGGGTCCGGCCGAGCTGCCGCTCGGCGACTGGCGGATGCTGGCGGCGGCGGCCGGGGCGACGCCGGGCCTGCACCCGGTCCTCGTCACCTTCCTCAAGGACGTCGAGGCCATGCGCGAGGCCCTCGCAGGCTCCGGCGTGGTGTGGGTCCAGCTCCACGGCTATCAGACCCCGGGCCTGGTGCGGGCGGTCAAGCGGATCGCCCCCGAGGAGATACGGGTGATCAAGGTCCTCCACGTGCGGGGCGGGGACTGCGTCGAGGGGTCGCTGATCGCCTCCTACGAGAAGGCGGGCGTCGATGTCTTCCTCCTCGACGCGCTGAGCGAGGACGGGCGGGTGGGCAGCACCGGGCAGTCGCTCGACCCGGAGGTGGCGTGGAGGCTGGCCGAGCGGATGACGCGGCCGTTCCTGCTCGCCGGGGGCATCTCGGCCGCGAACCGCAGCGACTACGACACCCTGGCCGGGCACCCCCGCTTCCTGGGCATCGACGTCGACACCAACGCCCGGGGGGCCGACGGCCTCCTCGAGGCGGAGAAGGTGGCGGCGATCAGCCTGGCGTGGAAGGGCGCCTGAGCGGTGTCCGGCCTCTTCACCGACGCGCTCCTGGGCTCGCCCCTGCCGGTGATCATGGAGGTCAAGCGGCGCGACGGGAACGGCGTCGAGCTGCTCGGCGAGCGCACCATCCCGGAGATCGTCGGCGAGTACACGGCGGCCGGCGCCCCGTGCATCTCGGTGGTCACCGGCCGGTGGTTCGGCGGCGACGAGCAGATGCTGCACGACGTGGTGGCCCTGACCGACCTGCCCATCCTCAAGAAGGACTTCATCACCCGGGAGAGCCAGATCGTCGCCGCCAAGGCGGCCGGGGCCTCGGCCATCCTCCTCACCGCCCGCATCCTCCCGCGGTCGTCGTTCCAGAAGCTGATCGAGATCATCCTCCGCCACGAGCTGACGCCCTTCGTCGAGGTGGCCGACCACGACGAGCTCGACAGCGTGACCCACGCGGCCGAGTGCATCGTGGCCATCAACAACAAGGACATCCGCCACCAGGAGCGCGACGCCGGGGATCTCGACCTGAGCCGGTCCCTCCTGGAGGCGACCATCGCCACCGGCACGCCGTGTCCGGTCAGCGCCAGCGCCATCACCGACCCGCGGGTGGCCGCCGAGCTCATCGAGGCCGGCTTCCGCGGCCTGTTGATCGGGGCCGGCCTCCTCCAGAGCGCGAGCGTGGAGGCCTGGGTGGAGGAGTTCGAGGCCCATCGGCGGGCGTTGGGGGGGGCCGCTGCCCAAGCGGCCCCGCCGCCGATCTCCCCGGGTTCGCGATGAGCGAGTCGGTGGCCGGCGGCTTCGCCCGGCAGGCGAGCAGCGATCCGCAAGCTCCGGCGCTGATCTGGAGCGGGTCCGTGGTCACCTACGCCGAGCTCGAGGAGATGCGCGCCCGGGCGTCGGCCGGCCTCGCCGGACTGGGGCTCGAGGCGGGCATCCCGGTGGGCATCCTCGCCAAGAAGTCACCGCAGGCCATCGCCCTGGTCCTCGCCTGCCTGGGGGAGGGCCGGCCGTTCCTGCTGCCGTCGGTCGAATTGGCCGCCGACACCCTGGAGCAGCTCTTCGCGCAGGCGGGCGCCAGCCACGTGCTCTCACCGGGGACCGACGGCGAGGCGGCGCTCACCGCCCGCGCGGTCGAGCGCTCCGACGGGGCGCCGGGCCTGCCGGCGAGCGCCCAGGGGTCACAGGGGGTGGCCTTCATGCTCACCACCTCGGGGTCGACCGGGCTGCCGAAGATCGTGCCCCTGACCCCGGCCGCGGTGGGCGCCTTCACCGACTGGGCGGCCGAGCAGTTCGGGATCGGCCCGGGGACGACCGTGCTCAACTACGCGCCGCTCAACTTCGACCTCTGCCTGCTCGACATCTGGTCGACGCTCAAGGCCGGCGGGTGCGTGGCCATGGTCGACCAGGACAGGGGGACCAACGGCGCCTACCTCGTCGACCTCCTGGCCGCCGGCGAGGTCAACGTGATCCAGGCGGTGCCGATGCTCTACCGCCTGCTCATCGACGCCACCCGCGAGGACGGGACCAGCTTCCCGGCCGCGGCCCACGTGATGACCACCGGGGACAAGATCCCGGCCAGCTCGCTCGAGCAGCTGCCCGAGCTGTTCCCCAACGCCCGCTTCTTCAACATCTACGGGTGCACGGAGACCAACGACAGCCTGATGTACGAGTTCGACCTGGCCGGCGGGAGCGCGCCGCCCAATATCCCGGTGGGGTCGCCCCTGCCCGGGGTCATCGCCCTGATGGTCTCGCCGGAGGGCGAGTTCGTGGAGGGGACGGGGACGGGCGAGCTCGTGGTGTGGACCCCGTTTCAGACCCGGGGCTACCTGACGGCGGCGCTCAACGAGGGCAAGTTCACCACCTACCCGGAGGTGCACGGCGAGAAGATCTTCTTCCGGACCGGCGACATCGTCCGCCGCCACGACGACGGGTCGATGACGCTCGAGGGCCGCAGCGACTTCTACGTCAAGGTCCGTGGCGTGCGGGTCTCGACCCAGGTGGTCGAGCAGGCGATCATGGAGCACCCCGAGGTCGTCGAGGTGGCCGTCGTCGCCGTGCCCGACGAGCTGGCCGGGAGCCGCCTGCATGCGCTGGTGCGCAAGGAGGAGGGCGGCAGGCTCAACAGTCTCAAGGTCCGCCAGCATTGCGCCGGAAGACTGGCCCGGACCGAGATGCCCTCGAGCATCGAGGTCACTACGGAACCCCTACCGAAAACCCCCACCGGGAAGATCGATCGCAAGCGCTGCTTGCCCCGGCAAGAGAGGACGACAAGCAATGGATGACACCACCAAGATCAAGACGTTCATCGTCGAGGAGTTCATGCCGGACGTCCCGGTCGAGGATCTCGAGTCCGACTACGATCTCCTCGAGGGGGGGGTGGTCGACAGCCTCGGTCTGCTCAAGGTCGTCGCCTGGCTGGAGACCGAGTTCGACATCGGCGTCGACGATGCCGAGCTCGGCCCGGAGAGCTTCCGCACGGTGGACGCCATCAAGGCCTTCGTCGACCAGTCCCGGGCCGCGAATGCCTAGCAGCTCCCCGCCGTCGCCGGTCCTCGCCGCCCTCGTCACCCGCCGGTACCCGATCTCCGAGGAGGTGTGGGGGGACTTCTGGGACCGGCTGCGGGCCCGCGAGCTCCATCCGGGGGAGGCGCTGGCCGTGGTCGCATCGCTGACCACCCACCTGCCGGACGGGGCCTCGGTGGCCGCGCTCCTGCGCTCGCTGCGGGCGCGCAACGAGCAGCCGGCCGCCCCGGCGCGGACCACGGTCAACATCGTGGGAACGGGGGGAGGGCCGAGCACGTTCAACCTCTCGACGGCGTCGGCCTTCGTCGCCGCCGCCCTCGGCGCCCGGGTGATCAAGACCGGTTCGCGGGCCTACGCCAGCCGCACCGGCTCGGTCGACCTCCTCGACCGGCTGGGCATGCCCCAGACCACCTCCTACGCCCAGACCGAGGAGATGCTCGATACCTACGGGATGGCCTGCGCCGGGGCCTTCGTCTACCCCAAGGAGCTGCGCATCCTCGCCCGGCAGATCCTCCCCTTCGACATGAAGACGATGGGGCGCTTCTTCAACGTGATCGGACCCTTCCTCGCCGCCGTGCCGGTCTCGACGCAGATCACCGGCGTCTCCGACCACGCGGTGCTCCCGACCTTCCGGGAGCTGGCCGCCGCCGACGAGACCCGGCGCTTCTGGCTGTGCTCGAACGAGCTCGGCTGCGACGAGCTGTTGAGCATCACCCCGAGCCAGGTGTACGACAGCGAGGACGGGCGGGAGTTCATCCTCGATCCGGCGGCGATCGGCCTGAGCGAGCGTCCCTTCGACGACCTCCTGCCCGTTGATGACCTCGACTCGACGGTCAGCCACTTCCTCGCCCTGATCGGGGGCGACGGGCCCCCGGGGGCGATCGAGAGCATCCAGCTGAACGCCGGAGCCCTGGCCATCAACGGCGGCGTCGCCGACGACTGGCCCCAGGCCCTGGAGATGGCGGCCGAGGCGATGCGCAGCGGGGCGCCGGCGGCGCTGATCGAGCGGATGCGAAACCACGGCAAGGAGTCGTCGGTCGGCTCGGCGGCGGGCGGGGTCTAGCCGGTGGCCGCGTTCTTCGACCTGCCCCGACCGGACCGCCCCGGTCTCGCGGTGTTCCTCAACGCCGGCGATCCGCCGCTCGAGACCCTGCGCGAGGTGATCCTCCTGCTCGACGAGTGCCGGGTCGACTGCCTCGAGCTGGCCGTGCCGTTCCCGAACTCGGCCAGCGACGGCCCGGTGATCCGGCGCTCGGCCGACCGGGCGCTGGCCGACGGCGTCGAGCGGGAAGGTGTCCTCGAGTTCGTCAAGAGCGTCCGCCCCGAGCTCTCCCACCTGAGGATCGCCCTCCTGGCCGACTGGAGCCACTCGATCAAGGGCCTCCAGCTCGGTGACTTCATCGAGCGGGTCAAGGCCTCGGGCGCCGACGGGCTCCTCGTCCACGGCCTGCCGCCACGGCTGCGCCAGCAGTACTACGCGGCGGCGAAGGCGGCCGGGCAGCCGATCGTCACCACGTGCTACGCGAGCTCGGATCCGGCCATCCTCGACGAGGCGGCCGAGCACGGGACGGCCTACATCTATCTCGTCGCCCACTACGGACGCAGCGGGACGTCGGTGTCGCCTGACCACAGCGCGCTCGTCCCGGCGATGGAGCGGCTGCGGGCGCGGACCGACGTACCGATCGCCGTCGGCTTCGGCGTGAAGAACCGCGCGCACATCGAAGGGCTCGGGAAGGTCGGGGCGGACGCGGCCATCGTCGGCAGCGCCTGCGTGGCCTGCGTCGAGGACTCCCTGTCCACCGGACACGACGTGGTCGCCGACTTCCGTCTGCTGCTCGAGCAACTTGGAGAGACCCCGGCGTCGAGCGACGCCTGATCAGTCAAGCACCGTCGAACACAAGGAGAGCACGCATGCTCATTCGTGAACTGGACAAGGTCAAGTGCGTCGAGTGGGGCAACGGCCTGAGCCGTCGCTTCCTGCTCGAAGCCGACGGCATGGGCTACACGGTGACCGACACCATCGTCAAGGCGGGGACGAAGTCGCTGATCGAGTACAAGAACCACCTCGAGGCGTGCTACTGCATCGAGGGCAAGGGCTCGGTCATCGAGATGGACGGGACCGAGCACATCATCGAGGTGGGGACGATGTACGCGCTCAACAACCGCGACCCCCACTACCTGTGCGGCGGGGAGACCGAGGACCTGCGGCTGGTGTGCATGTTCACCCCGGCCCTCCAGGGCGACGAGCACCACGACTTCTCGGTCGCGGACACCTCGTCGGCCTACTGAGCTTGCCGGGCCGCGTGGCGGCGGCGGACAATTCGACATGGCGGGACCGGGAGTGGACAAGATGGAATGGAGCGACGAGCAGAAGGCGCTGCGCAAGGGCCTCGACCGGTACGGCGAGGTCCTGTCGGCCGGCCACATCGAGGACGATGCGGCCGCCGTGTTCCCGCGGGAGAAGTGGGAGAAGATCCGCGAGTCGGGCGTGTTGCGGCTCATCTTCGACCCGGCGTGGGGCGGCCTCGGGCACGACGCCCTGACCCTGGTCTACGTGCTCGAGAACCTCGGTTACCGCTGCCGCGACGCCGGCCTGCTGTTCACGGTGGCCACCCAGATCGTCAGCGTCACCCTGCCGATCCACAAGTTCGGCTCCGACGAGCTCAAGGAGCGCTACCTCAAGCGGCTGATCGACGGGGAGATCATCGGCGCCCACGCGATCTCGGAGCCGGGGGCCGGATCCGACGCGACGTCGATGACGACGACGGCCACCGCCGACGGCGACTTCTTCGTCCTGAACGGCAAGAAGGCGTTCTGCACGAGTGGGCCGATCGCCGACGTGATCACCGTCTACGCGAAGATGGACAGCGAGGCCGCCGCCACCGGAATCACCGCGTTCGTGGTGCCGACCGATACGGCGGGGATCACGGTGGGGGACCCGATCCCCAAGATGGGCCTGAACACCTCGCCGATCGGCGAGCTCGAGTTCGACGGCTGCCGCATCCCCAAGGAGAACGTCATCGGCCGGGTGGGGGCCGGCTTCTTCATCCTCGAGCACGTGATGACGTGGGAGATCCTCTGCATCTTCATGATGATGGTCGGCGACATGCAGGACCGGCTCGAGCAGTGCATCAAGTTCGCCAAGCGCCGCAAGCAGTTCGGCGAGGCGATCGGCTCGAACCAGTACGTGGCGGGAAAGATCGTCGACATGAAGATCGGGACCGAGAACTCGCGCAAGCACCTCTACGACACGGCGGCCCGCTTCGCCAAGCGGCGCAACGTGACGGCGGAGATCTCGATGGCCAAGATCGTCACCAGCGAGGCGAACCTGGCCTCGGCGCTGGCGGCGGTGCAGATCTTCGGGGGTCGCGGCTACATGCGGGCCGACGGCATGGAGAAGGGCGTGCGCGACGCCGTCGGGGCGCCGATCTATTCCGGGACCAACGAGATGCAGCGGGTTCGCCTCGCCTCCATGCTCGGGCTGTAGGTCGCCCCGGCGCCGCCATGCTCGGGCTGTAGGCCGCCCGGGCGCCGCCACCGAGTCGCCCCGCCCGCGGCGTGGCGGCCGGCGGTCATAATCGCACTCCATGCGCCGACTCGAAACCGGGATCCTGGTGGCCGCGCTCGGTGCGCTGCTCCTTCTCCTCAGCCTGTTCCTCGACTGGTATGACCCGGGCCTGACCGCCTGGCAGGCCTTCGAGGTGTGGGACCTCGTCCTGGCCGTGCTCGCCCTCCTGGTCATCGCCGGGGCGGCCGCCGAGCTCGGCTGGTGGCGTGGCCCCGTGGCGGCGGTCGAGCTCGGCCTCGTCGGGGCGGTGGCGCTGGTGGTGGTGGTCGCCGCGCTGATCAACCATCCGCCGGCGGCCAGCGGCCGCGGGCTGGCCGACGGCGCCTGGCTGGGGCTCGGCGGCGCCGTGCTCATGGCGGCGGGAGGCGTGATGGCCCGGGTCGGGGTCTCCCTCTCGGTCGGCCTCGATCCCAAGCCCGCCGGGTCCGCCCGGTCCCCGCGGGGACCGGGCGCGGCTTCCCCGCCGCCGCCGCCGGGCGCTCGGGGCATCCGCCCCGGCGGCGGGGGAGCGCCCCGCGCCGGGGCCACCGGGCCGGCCGGGGTGCCGGGGGCGGCGCCACCGCCGGTGCCGGTGCGCCCGCGCGCCGGCTCGCGGCAGGCGCCCGCCCCTCGGCCCGAGCCGCCGCGGCAGCCGGCTCCGTCTTCCGGGCCGGGTGCCGGCCGCCGAGCGCCCTCTGAGGTGCGCCCCGACGGGCCGCCCGAGGACGAGACCGAGGTCACGCGTCCGCTGCCCCGGGACCCCGACCTCGGGCCGCCGCGGCGGCGGTGAGCGCGGCCGGGGAGGGGGCGGTGGTCGTCGCCCCCGACTCGTTCAAGGGGACGTTCACCGCGAGCGAGGCGGGCGAGGCGATCGCCCAGGGGCTGCGGGCCGCCGGCGTGGGCCGGGCGCTGGTGGCGGGAGTGGCCGACGGGGGAGAGGGGACGCTCGACGTGCTCGCCGGCGCCATCGGGGCCGAGCTGCGCACGGTGGCGGTGCACGACCCGCTGGGGCGGAGGATCGAGGCGTCCTACGCCCTGGGGCCGGGGGGCGTCACCGCCGTCGTCGAGGTCGCCCGGGCGGCGGGGCTCGGGCTGGTGGCTGCCGCCGAGCGCGACCCGTGGCGGGCGTCGAGCGCCGGGGTGGGCGAGCTCATCGTGGCCGCGCGGGACGCCGGGGCAGGCGAGATCCTCCTCGGCCTGGGCGGCAGCGCCACCACTGACGGGGGGGCGGGGGCGATCGCCGCCATCGAGCGGGGCGGTGGCCTGCGCGGGACCCGGCTCATCCTCCTGTGCGACGTGAGGACGCCGTTCGAGGCGGCGGCCGCGGTCTTCGCCCCGCAGAAGGGGGCCGACCGGGAGACGGTGGGGAGGCTCTCCCGCCGACTCGAGGACCAGGCCGGGGCCCTGCCCCGCGATCCGCGCGGAGTGCCGATGACCGGCGCCGCCGGCGGCCTCTCGGGCGGGCTGTGGGCTCGGTTCGGCGCCGAGCTGGTGGCCGGTTCCGACTACGTCCTCGATCGCCTCGGCTTCGACCGGCTCCTCGAGGGGGCGATGGCGGTGGTCACCGGCGAGGGCCGGCTCGACGCCCAGACCAGGGCGGGCAAGGCGGCGAGCGCGGTCACCGGCCGGGCCGTCCGGGCCGGGGTGGCGGTGCATGCCGTGGTGGGGGAGAACGCCCTGGCCGAGGAGGAGTGGCGGCGGATGGGCCTGGCCAGCGTCCGGGAGGCGGGCACGGCAGCCGCCCTGACGGCGGCCGGGCGCGAGCTCGCCGGCGTGCTGCTGGAGGAGGGGTCCGGCGGCGGCCCTAGCCGGGAACGCCGGCGGTGACCTTGCTGAGCACGGCGTCGAGCGCGTCGAGGACGATGTCGGCGGTCTCCCGGGTGGCGTTCTCGCCCATCAGACCGACGCGGAGCATGGGCGGGGCGGCGGGTCCGAGCCCGCCGCCGACCTCGATGCCGTGCTCGAGGAGCAGCCGCTCCTGGACCGTCTTGCCGTCGATGCCCTCGGGCATGCGGATCGCCGTCAGCTGCGGAAGTTGGCGGGCCGGGTCGGCCACCAGCTCGAGGCCGCGGTCGCGCACGGCGGCCTGGAAGTAGCGGCCGGCGTCGAGGTGGCGGGCGAGGCGCGCCTCCCAGCCCTCCTCGAGGGCGAGGCGGAGGGCCTCGTGGAGGGCGTAGATGTGGAGGATGGGGGCGGTGTGGTGATAGGCCCGTCGGGTCCAGTAGTCGGCGATCATGCCCAGGTCCATGTAGTAGCCGACCGGCGCCTGGCGGGCGGCGATCCGCTCGAGGGCGCGGGGCGAGACGGCGATCGGCGACATCCCGGGCGGGGCGGCGAGCCCCTTCTGGGTGCACGAGGCGCAGTAGTCGATGCCCCAGGGCTCGGCGCGGAGCTCGATGGCGCCGAAGGAGGTCACGCAGTCGGCCATGAGCAGGGTCTCACTCCCGGCCATGGCGCCGGCCAGCTCCTCGAGGGGATGCTCGACCCCGGTGGAGGTCTCGGCGTGGACCACGGCGAGCAGGCGGGTGTCGGGGTGCTCGGCGAGGGCGCCGAGCAGGCGGTCGTTGGAGACGGCCTGGCCCCAGTCGTCGTTGACCTCGATGACCTCGGCGCCCCGCCGTCGGGCGATCTCCTGGAGGCGGAAGCCGAAGTAGCCGGCGGCGCCGATGATGACCTTCTCGCCGGGCTCGACGAGGTTGACCACCCCGGCCTCGACGCCCATCGTCCCGGTTCCCGACACGGCGATGGTCAGGCCGTCGCTGCGCTGGAAGCCGGCCTGGAGGAGCTCGATGACCTCACCGAGGATGGCGTGGAGGTCGGGGTCGACGTGGCCGAGCATCGGCTTCTGCATGGCGGCCAGCACGGACGGGTGGACGTTGGCGGGTCCCGGGCCGCAGAGCAGTCGCTGGGGAGGGTCGAGGGGGCCGATGGGCGCAGGCATGGCCGGGAAGCCTATCCGGGAGGCCGGGGACCTGTCGCGGCCGCCGGCCCGCCGCTGCTCGGCCCGGCGCCGGCCCGCTTGCGGGGCGCGGGATCCGCGCCGCCGGCCCGCGGTCGTCGCCGGGCGCGTCCGCCGACCAGCCGCCGGGCCCGCGCCGACCCGAGGCGCTTCGGCCCGCTCTGAGAGGATGCCGGGGTGGCCAACCGGGAGCGCCTCCATCGCAGCGAGCTCGCCGTGCCGGGCAGCAACCGGCGGATGCTCGAGAAGGCGCCGCGCCTGGGGGCCGACGTCGTCTTCATCGACCTCGAGGACGCGGTGGCCCCGGAGGAGAAGCTCGAGGCCCGAGGGAACGCGATCGAGGCGATCAACGACCAGGACTGGGGGGCGGCGGCGGTGGCGGTCCGCATCAACGGGCTCGACACCCAGTGGTGCTACCGCGACCTGGTGGAGGTGGTCGAGCAGGCGGGGGCCAAGCTCGACCTGGTGATCCTGCCCAAGGTGGGGTCGGCCGCCGACCTGCACGTGGTGGCCACCCTGCTGACCCAGATCGAGGCGGCGGTGGGCCTCGAGCGGCCGATCGGCATCACCGCCCTGGTCGAGACGGCGATCGGCCTGAGCCGTGTCGAGGAGATCGCCCAGGCGTGCCCCGATCGCCTCGAGGCGATGGTCTTCGGGGTGGCCGACTACGCGGCGTCGCTGCAGGCGGCGACCACCAACATCGGCGGGGTCAGCCGCGGCTACTCGGTGCTCACCGACCCCGGCGATGACGGCGGCCGTGAGGTCCACTGGGGGGACCCGTGGCACTACGCGCTGGCCCGCATCGCCGTGGCCGCCCGCGCCCACGGGGTCCGGCCCATCGACGGTCCGTACGGCGACTTCCGCGACCCGGACGGCCTGCTCGCCTCGGCCCGACGGGCGGCGGCGCTCGGCTTCGAGGGCAAGTGGGCCATCCACCCGTCGCAGATCGAACCGATCCAGGTGGTGTTCACCCCCGACGAGGTCACGGTGGGCCGGGCGCGGCGGATCATCGCCGAGATGGAGCGGGGTGCGGGGGCGGGGCTGGGCGCGGTGTCGGTCGACGGGAGGATGGTCGACGCGGCTTCGGTGAAGATGGCCGAGCACCTCCTGGCCAAGGTGGCCCAGATCGACGCTCGGGGCAGCGGCCGCGGGTAGGCGGGGCTCGAGGATCGCGCCGACCCCCACGCCCGCCCGACCGGAGAATCCTCCCCCCGGGGCAGGGACCTACCCGCGGGCGCCGGGTTCTACGCCCGCGGTCGCGGGGCCCCATCAGCCGCCGCCCACTCAGGCGGTGGCGGCCTCCAGGTGACACTCCGAGTGACCGCAGCCGCACTCGTGCGCCTGGTGGCCCTCATGACCGCCGTGCTTGGCGCAGTAGTCCGAGCAGTACCCGTCCTCCCTCGGCGCACAGTTGCATCCCTCGTGACCGCACGTGTCGTCAGCCATGCTGCTCCCTTCCCCTGCTTTGCTTGTCTTGCCTGCAACGATATAGCGCCCGTCGATCGCCGCCGGGGGGATTAGCGGGCCGGGCGACGGGTAGAGATCGGTAGTCCCTACTTCCACAACAGGAGGATTCCATGCCCGGTACCGACCCAGAGCAGAATGTGGTGCCCCCGAGCGAGCAGCGTGGCGGAACCACGCCGGACGCGCGCGAGGCCGCCGAGAAGGGCAATTGGGGTGGCGAGGCCGATCAGGGAATCGTCCCCGCCGACCTCGGCGGATCCGACGCCCCCCGCGAGATGCTGCCTGAGGACCCGGAGCTCGGGAGTGGCGCGCTGGGCGCGACCACCGGGAACGACGAGCCGGCCACCGAGGACGGGATCGACCTGAGCGCCGGCGACAACGCCGACGCCACCTCCCAGGGCGGGCCCGACGTGGCCGACGAGCGCGACGAGCCGTCTCAGCGCGACGCGGCGACCACCCACACCCACAGCGACCCGCCGGCCAGCAACTAGGCAGCCGGCGCCGGCCCTCCCGCCGCCTGAGCCCCGCCGGGGCTGCGGGCGGGCGGGCGCGGCGCCCGGCGTCAGTTGTTGGCCAGGGTGCGCTTGGCGGCCACGGTCGCCGGGTGCTCGGGTCCGAGCAGCCGCTCGGTGTCGCTGACCACGCGCTCCTGCATGACGCGGGCCTCGTCGAGGCGTCCGGCCGAGCGGTAGGAGGTGGCGAGGTTGGAGCGGGCGGTGACCGTGTTGAGATCGTCATCGCCGAGACGGCGCTCGCTCTCGGCCAGCATCTGCTCCTCGATGGCGACCGCCTCGTTGCTGCGCCCGGCCGACCAGTAGGCCGAGACCATCGTCTCGCGGGCGCTCTCGGTCTCCTCGTGATTGCTGCCGAAGAGCCGCTCGCTGTCGGCGAGGACCTGCTCCTGGAGGACGATGCCCTCGTCGGCCCGACCGGCCTGGTGATAGGAGAGCGCCAAGTTGGAGCGGGCGGTGAGGGTAGTGGTGTGGTCGGGGCCGTTGACCCGTTCGGAGTCGGCCAGCACCTCCTCCTCGATGGCGATGGCCTCGTCGGTGCGCCCGGCCGACCAGTAGGAGGAGGCCAGGTTGGAGCGGACGGTCAGAGTCACCGGGTCATCGGGGCCGAGGGCCCGCTCGCTGTCGGCGAGGACCTCCTCCTCGAGGGCGATGGCCTCGTCGAGGCGGCCGTCGGTCCAGTAGGCGTAGGCGAGGTCGGTACGCGCGCTGAGGGTCGCCGGATGGTCGGGACCGTAGGTGCGCTCGTTGTTGGCGACCATCTCCTCCTCGATCCGGACCGTCTCATAGGTCCGCTTCTGTCCCTGCTCGTCCTCCATCGCGCCTCCTCGACTTCCCGCCTGTCGGCGATACCGGGCGCCACCCGGGTGGGCCGCCCGCCTGGACGCAGAGATTACCGAGGTCGCTCGGACTGCTCCCTCGGCTCCGACGGCTCGGTTGGTCGCCGGGTTGCCGGCGCCAGCTGGGCGCGACCGGCGGCTGGCGCTCAGCCGGCGAAGGCCCGGCGGCCCGAGGCGGGGGCCTCCTCGCCGGGTTCCTCCTCGAGAAACGCCCGCAGGTCGTCGTTGAAGCGGGCCGGGCGCTCGAGCATCGGGATATGACCGGTGTCGGGGTAGATCACCTTGCGCGAGTCGGGGATCAGGCGCTCGAACTCGGCGGCGTCCTTGACCGGCACCAGCAGGTCCTTGTCGCCCCAGACGATGAGGGTGGGGCAGGCGATGTCGCCGAGGCGGTCGCGGATCGGGTAGGAGCAGAGGGCGTCGAGGGCGGGGCTGAAGCCCTCCTTGCCCGCGCCGCGGATGAGCTCGGCGGTCAGCGGGCCGGGGAGGCGCTCGGGGTGGGCGGCGACGAGCATGAGGATGACCCGGCGCAGCCGCGGCCGGGCGGTGATGGCCGGCGAGCGGGTGGCGATCCAGGCCAGGTTGAAGAAGACGATGTTCTCGGTTCGGTGGCGGATCCCCTGGGTGCGCTGGGTGCGGAGGTTCTCGATGCTCAGACCGGCGGCGCCGACCAGGCACAGCCGCTCGACGCGGGCCGGGTAGTGAATGGCGAGCTCGGCGCCGATGAAGCCGCCCATCGAGTTGCCGATGATCACCGCGCTGTCGACGCCGAGAGCCTGGCACAGGCATTCCACCGTGCGGGCGTAGCCGCTGATCGAGATCTCCTCGACCGGCATCTCCGAGGCGCCGAAGCCGGGCAGGTCCATGGCGATGACGCGGTGGTCGCGGGCGAAGAAGGGGATGTTCTCCAGCCAGTTCTGCCAGGCCCCGGCCAGGCCGTGGATGAAGATGAGCACCGGGCCCTCGCCGACATCGACGAGGTTGACCCACCGGTCGTCGATCTTCATCCACCGCTGGTGGGCCTCCCAGTCGACGTCGAGCCAGGCCGAGCGCCCGACCGCCCCGTACGCCTGCTTTGCATCCGTCCCGCGTCTCACTTGCGGGAAGGATATCCGCGCGGGGGCGCACGCGGCGGCCCGCGCCGGGCGGCTAGCCCTCGGCGGCGTGGATGCCCCGGCTGCCGCCGTCGCTGCGGATAATCTTCACGGCGTGGCCGAGGACGGGTTGGAGCACGGCGAAGAGCTGGCCCACCGCCCGGGGACTGCCCGGAAGGTTGACGATGAGCGTGCGGCCGGCGACGCCGGCGACCTCCCGCGAGAGCATCCCGTGGGGGGTGTGGCGCAGGGATTCGGCCCGGAGCGCCTCGGCGATCCCCGGCACCTCGCGGTCGATCGCCGCCCGGGTCGCCTCGGGGGTGAGGTCGTCGGGGGAGAGGCCGGTTCCCCCGGTGGTGAGGACGAGCTCCACGTCCTCGTCGGCGTAGTGGCGCAGCCGATCCTCGATCAGGGCGCGGTCGTCGGGCACCACCTCCATCGCCTCGATCTCGCAGCCGCCGGCCTCGGCGAGCTCGGCCAGGAGGGCGCCGGAGGAGTCCTCGGCGGTTCGCCGGGCGACTGAGTTGGAGACGGTGAGGATGACGGTGCGCACGGTGGATAACCTAGCCGAGCCGGCCCGGGCACGGCGGTGATCCGGCGCGTGCGCGGTGTCGTAGGAACCGGCGTGGTCGCCACCTGCCCGAATCGCCGCGCCCGCCTCGGCCCGGCCCAGGCCGAGGGGGGAGGCGCCCGCGGATGAGCCGCGCGCGCCTGTCCGCCCTCGACGCCGCATTCCTCGCCCTGGAGTCGGCCCAGGCGCCGATGCACGTCGGCTGGGCCGCCCGGTTCGCGCCGCGGGCCGACGGCACGCGCCCGCGGTTCGAGGCGGTCCGCGCGCACATCGAGGGCCGGCTCGGCCGGGCGCCGCGCTACCGCCAGCGGCTGGTGGAGATCCCCCTCGGCCTCGGTGACCCGGTGTGGGTCGATGACCCGGCGTTCGACGTCGAGGACCACGTGCTCCGGGCCCCGCATGGGGACTTCGGCCGGCTGGTGGACGAGGTGATGTCCACGCCGCTGACCCACGACCGGGCCCTGTGGGAGCTGTGGATCGCCGACCTCGACGACGGTCGGCTCGGGGTGGTCGGCAAGGCGCATCACTGTCTGGTCGACGGGCTCGCCGCCGTCGAGCTCATGGCTCTGCTCCTCGACCTCACCCCGGAGATCGACGTCTCGCAAGCGGCGATCGAGCCCGACGCCGGCGTCAGATGGGCAGCGCAGCCGGAGCCGGGGCGGCTCGAGCTGGTGGGCGAGTCGCTGGGCTTCCAGCTCGGGCAGGCCCTCGATCTCGCCCGCCTGCCGCTCGAGCTGGCCCGCCACCCGGGGCGGCTGCTCGACCTCCCCGGCCAGGCGTGGAGCGCGGCCCGGGCGATGGCCCACACCGCCCTGCCCCTGGCTCCCCCGAGCCGGCTCAACGGCGAGATGTCGGCCCGGCGCCACCTGGCTCGCGCCGCCCGGCCGCTCGAGGACCTGCGGATCATCAAGCGGCGGTTCGGCACCACCGTCAACGACGTGCTGCTCAGCGCCAGCGCCGGCGCCCTGCGCGGCCTCCTCGAGGAGCGGGGGGAGCGGCTGCGCGACGTCAAGGCGATGGTCCCAGTCAGCGTCGAGAACCTGGACGAGCGGTGGGGGAACCGCATCGCCTTCCTCTTCCTCGGCCTCCCCTGCGTCGAGGCCGACCCGGTCTGGCGCCTGCGCGACATCCACGTGGCCATGCGCTCCCGCAAGCGCGACGGCGAGCCGGAAGGCGCGGACGCCGTGCTCGGGGCGCTGGCCCTGGCGCCGCGGCCCGTCCGCCGGCTGGCCTCCCGCGCGCTGGCCAGCCCCTACGTCTCCAACCTGACCGTCTCCAACATCCCCGGGCCGCGGATGCCGGTGTATCTCATGGGCTGCGAGGTCGAGCACGCCTACCCGGTGGTGCCGCTGACCGACGGTCACGGGATCTCGATCGGGATGACCACCGTCGGCGACCGCGCCTGCTTCGGCGTCTACGCCCAGGCCGAGCTGGCCGCCGACGCCGACCGGCTGGCCCGCGGCATCGACGAGGAGATCGACGAGCTGCTGGCGCGCTGCCAGGAGCGCCCGGACGGCTCCGGCGCCGGCGCTCGGCCGCGCCCGCCCGGGGGCAGGGCGTCAGACGCCACCACCGCGGCGCGCGACCCGCTGGCGGCCCGGTAGGGCGGGCTGCGCGCAGCGCACCGGGGCACGGCGGCGCCACGTCGCCGAGTCGACTGGCGGCCCGGTAGGGCGGGCCGCGCACGGCGCACCGGGGCACGGCGGGCCGCCACATCGCCGAGTCGACTGGCGGCCCCCCCCACCCGGGGGCCAGGGTCAGACGGTGACCACCTGGGGACGGAAGCCCTTGACGGCGCCGTCGATGATGATGATCGCCGCCGGGTCGATCTCGAGTTCGCGCATGGTGACGGTCAGATGCTCGGCCACCTTGTCGAAGGCGACGTCGTCGATCTTCAGATCCCGGTGGGCCTCGCCCAGGGGCCGGCCGGTGTAGTCGTCCCCGCCGCCGAGGGCGAGGTTGAGGAACATGCGCTGGTGGCGCTTGAGCTCGGTGCGGTCAATTGCGGCAAAGTACTTCTGGAGGCTCGCGTCGGCCCAGAGGCGCTCGTAGAAGCGGTCGACCAGCAACTCGACCGCCGGCGCTCCGCCGACCTGCTCGTAGAGGCTGCTGACTGGCGCGATTGGCATTCGTCGTCATCTCCGTGTCCGGGTGGCTGCTGGCGGCAACGGTAGGCGGCGGCGGTTTCCGCGCTGCTTCGGTTTGATGAACGGCCGATGAAAGGCCGGGTGGCCACCGGCTCGGGTCGAGGCGGTGGCGGCGGGGCGGAGGTGCCAGCGGGCCCGCCGGTCACGCGAGCGTGTCGCGCGACCGGCGGGGGCCGCTGGCGCGTCCTGACCCGGGGTCGGTCAGGCGAGTCGGCGGTTGGTCTTCGAGGTCTGCGAGGCCGAGAGCAGGGCGGCCGTGATGGCTGTAAGGCCGGTGATCAGGTGGAGCGGGTTGTCCGCGTCGCTGGCCGAGATCAGGGCGATCACCGGGATATGGGCGTAGGTGAAGCCGGTGATGGTGGCGACGATGTAGATCGCGCCGATCCCCAGCAGCGAGCCCTCGACCATCCCGCTGGTGCCCTTGAAGGCGACGAGGAGGAGGATGATCCCGACCACGATGTGGAAGACCGAGTGGAACGGGTTGATGGTGAAGATGCCGTACAGCTTGGTGCCGTGTGAGTCAACGAACCCGCCGAACCCGTTGGTGTAGACCAGGCCGATGAGGCCGCCGGAGAGGTAGGCCGCTCCGATCAGCAGCGCTCCCAGCTGTCCGATCGTCTTGTCCTTCGTGAAACTCGCCATCAGTCGCTTCCTCCGTTTGTCTTGATTTCTCCGGCCGCGCGCAGGCCAGCCGCGCCGGCCATGGGTCGCGCGTCGGTGTCCGGGCCGCCCCGGTCAACGTCGTCGGACGTGGTGCTGCTTGGGCCCCGAGCGGGGCTCCAAGATCTTGGGCGGCTTAGCGGCGTCCGGGGATGGGCGCGCTTGCCCCATCCGTGGCGGGGACGCCCGCTTCGCTCCTGCCCAGGGGCAGGTCGCGTCCCGCGGCTGGAACCGACCTCGCCCCCCGGTGTCCGGGACTCGCCCCGGTCCGACCGGCGCGGGGTCCTGCCGGGGCAAGCGCAGGCACGCGGGCTCGGCCGGCGGAGTCGGGCGAGGTCGCCGGCCTGGCAAGGACGGCCCGCGTCGCCGCCACCAGGTAGCGCCGCAGGTGCCAGAGGAAGAGCCCCGTCCACCAGACGCTGGCGATGAGGTGGGCGTAGGCGGTGAAGGACGCCTCGCTCGGCGCGAGGAGCAGGGCGATCCCCGAGGCGAGCAGCGGGACCCACAGGGCGAGGAGGACGAGCGCTCCGGCTCCCCGCCAGGCCCGGGCACCGCGGAGGCTCTGGCGCAGCCGAGCCAGCCCGATGTCGCTGATCTTGTAGAGGACGAGGAGCAGGGCGAGCAGCGAGAGGCCGACGTGGGTCCAGATCGCCGCGGCCCCGGCATGGCCCCGTCCGAGGTTCAGGGCGTAGATGACGAGGCCCGTGGCCAGCGCGCCGACCAGTGGGCCGAGGGCGAGCAGGCCGCGCACCGCCACCGAGCGGCGCACCGCCACCGCCGGTCTGGCCGGGGCGGCCGGGGTGAGGGCGGGCGCGGCGAGGTTCGGCGGCGGCGCGGCCGAACCCATCCCGTCGCGCTCCAGCCGCCGCTGGACCAACCAGTAACGGAGCATGAGGCCCCAGATGACGACCACCGGAACGGCATGGGGAATGTGGGCGACGAGAACGTTCACGGCCTATTGCCGCGAGGCGAGGAACATGTCGCGCAGGGCGATACCCATCAGCACTCCGCCCAGGAAGATCCCCCCGTGCTGGGTGAAGTGGGCCGTCGGGTTGGTGCCCGCGATCTTGTCGAAGACCGGCAGGATCAGGAGCATCTCGAGGATCAGGGCCACCACGCCGAGCGTCAGCGCCCGGCGCGACGAGAGCAGCGAAGCGTGCATCCGCCCGGACAGTAGCGGAGCGGACGGGCGGGGCGTGACGGGCATAGGACCTGTTCCGAGTCGAGTGGATGAGACCGTGTTACGTGGTGGGTGGACGACCGGATCAACCCCGGGCCACGACTGGTCCTCGGCCAACCCGCGCCCTTGCGCTGCCCGAACGCCGGCGCAACGGCCCGGGCGCGGGGCGGGGGCTGGAGATCGGGCGGTCCGCAGCGTAGAGATCCGGCGGCGGCGGCGGGGAAGGAGATCCGCCGGCTTACGGGCGGAGGATCCGGGGCCGCCGCCGGGTCGGTCGCCCTCCTGCGGGGGCGATCTCGGGTCTCGAAGGAGAAAAATCGGCTCGGGCGCGCTGGACACGCCGGGACCCGATGCACTATTCTCTCGCCCGCAGTGCGGAGGAGTCGAGGATCTGGCCGGCCCGATCGGTATGGTCGCGGGCGGCTATGGGAAACAGAGGGGAGCCAGAGTGCCAAGAGGGTTCGTAGCATCGGCGCCGCGTCGACGGAGCGTCGCGTGTTGACGCCGGCGCGACGGCGGTCGGCGCCCGCAAACCAGGCCGGCGCAGGCCGGAGCAACACCGTCGAGGGGAGCGCGACATGTTCGTAGTCACGGCGACTTTCACCGATTGGTACATCGGCCTTTCGCTCGGCTTTCTCGCCGTGGCGATCGCCGCGACGATCGTGGCGGTCATCCTGTCGCTGGCCGGAGCCATCGCCGGCCAGGCGCAGACGGCCGAGGGGGGCGTGGAGCTGATCCGTCAGCAGACGACCACGCTGCCCGGCATCGCTCAGATCAACGATTCCGGCGTCCGGATCCTGCATTCGGCCCGGGCATTGCGAAAGGTGGCGGTCGGCAAATGAGCATCAGCGCAGCAGCAGAACTTTTCGCCGGGCATCCCGATGGCCATTACTTCTGGTACGTCGCCCTCGGGCTGGGCATGGTCGTCTGCCTCGTGGTGGCGGCGCTGATGGTGCTCCTGCTCAGCTACGTCAGGGACATCGACAACAGCGTGGCCCACCTCCTCGACCTGGCCGGTCAGGTCGCGGCGCAGACGGTCTTCATCCCGCAGCTCAAGGCCACCGCCCCGGTGCTCGAACTCATCGTGGCCGAAGCCTTGATCCAGGACGCCTACATGAACGCGCTGACCGACGGATTCGGGGTGAACGTATGAGCACGGCACTGCTGGTCCTTCTCAGCGTGGTCGAGGCGGCGCTCCTGGTCATCGTCCTCGCCGTGGCCCTGACGCGCATCCGTCAGCGCCTGGTGCGCATCTCCGACGGGCTGGCCACGCTCGGGTCGGCGCTGGCCGGCGTCGAGTCGGGCCACCTGCGTCCGCTGGGTGACGCCGTCCGCGCCATCAACTCCCAGTTCGACATCATTCTGAGCGCGCTGCCGGGGATCGCCGCCAAGGCGGCGATCGTGGCCGAGAGGAGAAAGCGATGATCATCTGGTGGATTGGAAACCTCGTCCTGCTGGCGGTGGTCGCGCCGGTGGTGGCGATCCTGCTCAAGGGCGTCCTCACCGCGGCGCGGAGCATCGTTCCCAACATTCAGGCGCTGGTGCCGGTCGCCACGGCGATCACGAAGGACCTCGATCCCGTGTACCTGCTGCTCACCACGCAGAGGCACGTAATCCAGACAGTCGAAGTCGTCGCGAACTACGGCGGCTCCCTCGACGTCATCCTCGACGACGCCTAACCAAGGGGAACCATGGAACCCGCTGCCGCAGTTACCATCCTCGCCGTCGTCATCATCGTCCTGCTGCTGGTCGTCTACCTAGTCGCCATCATCGGGCAGCTCAAGCAGATCACCGCCGACCTCGACGTCGTCATCGGGGCGGTGCTGGAGATCGTTCGCCAGACCGGTCCGGTGAACGCGGTGGTCATCACCATCAACCAGCAGCTCGACGCGGGCGTCGACCTGCTCGAGGGCCTGCTGGTCAAGAAGGCCGGAATGCAGGACGCCCTCGGCTTGGTCGAAGGCATGTATCCCGGGTCTGCCGCGGACGGCTTCCGGCGCTTCGGCCGCAGCCGTAACACCAAGGTCCCGCGTATCGGAGAGGTCTACACCAAGGGCACGCTGACCCTGGCCCGGCTCGGCCGCGAGGCCCCGATCGCCGCCGGCAACCCCGGTGGTCCGGCACTGCGCAACGCGGTCAACGCCAGCTCCCAGGCCCGGACGCTGTACCCGGATCCGCGTCGTTCCAGCGGCTCCAGCCGGGACAACCTGCCGAAGTCGCCGACCATCGGATCGGCGTCGCCCAACCAGTACGAGCCGACCAGCTCGCCGGGCGCCCGCTCACGGATGCCGGCGCGTGAGGCGGCCGAGGAGAGCGGATTCTCCATCCGTCCCCCCAGCGGCCACCGTCAGGCCGCACCCGCACCCGCGCCCGCGCCTGCTGCCGAGGCGCCGCCGGCGGACGCTCCGCCCGCCGAGACCGGGGCCCCGCAGCGGTTCTCGGCGATCAGCAAGCGCCCCTGGGAGACCTAGAGAAGTTCCGGAGACCGTGCCGGCCGCTGCCGGCACGGTCCTCCGGCGTCTCTGCTTTCGGTGAAGGTCGGTCGGCCCCAGGCCGCCGACCTTTCTGCCTTCCCGCCGGCCGGGCCCTTCGGTCGCGGGTCGGTGCCCACCACCGGATCCCCCGGCCGCCGCCGGGCGAAGGCCGGACGATCCCCGGCGCGGTGAGGCCGCGCCCCTCAGGCCGGAGGGACGATCGTTCCCGGTCCGGGCGGATGCTCGACCAGCCACGCCCGGGCGGAGACCGCGGCCTCCTCCACCACCCGAGCCAGGTCGGCGCCCGGCGGCGGTGCCTGGATCACGCCGAGGCCGGCCAGGGTGAGGATCACCGACTGGGTCGGACTCCGAGCCCACCGCCACGGCTCCGGCACCCGGTCGCCGGCGGCGGCGCCGGCCACCCACTCGACGAGCAGGCGATCACGCGGCCGCACCCGCGCCGGCTCTCGATCCGCCGCGGCTCCCACCGGCCGGGGCCCGAGACGACTCACCTCGCTGCTCTCCAAGGTTCCCCTTCCTGGACGAGTGGCCGCGCCGACCAAGCCGGCCGCACGGCGCCTGCCCGGCGGGCCTATCCGGCCTTGACCGGCCGCTGGTCGGAAGTATCCACGGAGACGATGCATGACGCCGGGCATCCGGCCGGCAGCTGGAGCTGGTCCTGGGCCCACCACCAGCTCTTGGCCTCGACCACGGCCGAGTCCGGGACGTCGAGGGTGAAGATCGCCGTTGACTCCGACCCGAGTGTCATGGCACGCAGCCACGCGTACTCGAGCGCCAACTCCGGGTTGCGAGCCACGTAGGTCCAGGGCCGCAGCCCCTCCCGCGTGATCCCCTCGAGGCACTCGTCGGTGGTTCCGTGGTAGACGATCATCGGCGTCCGGAGGGACTGGCCTGGGTGACCACCGGCGCGCCGCCGGGCGGGATCCGGGGCCGCGCGGCGTCGGTCGGCGTGCCGCCGGCACCCGGGCTGGTGGCGGGTGGCGCCAGGCAGGTCCAGGCGCCGCCGGGCGCTGAGGTCATGGCGAGACCGACCACTAGCCGCCGATCTGCGACATCGAGCGCGCCGGCTGGCGGTAGCCGGGATCGTTGACTCGGTGCTTGAGCTCCTTGCGCCACACCGCATCCCGGATGACCTGCAC
>JAXDHJ010000001.1:0-6293 GCA_034664565.1 Solirubrobacteraceae bacterium | reverse complement strand
CGGCCGCTCGGCCGCCGGCCGGGCCCCGACCGACGCCCGCGTCCTGGCCGGGGTCGGCTCGCCGCCGGTGCGGACGCTGGTCGCGCTGACCGACCTCCCGTCCGACAACTACTTCGCCGAGATGCTGCTCAAGGGCCTCGGGGCCCGCTTCGGGTCCGCCGGGACGACCGCGGCCGGGACGGCGGTCGTCCGCGCCTGGCTCGCCCCCCTGGGCATCGCCCCGCAGATCGTCGACGGGTCGGGCCTCTCCCGCTCCGACCGGACGAGCCCCCGCCAGGTCGTCGACCTCCTCCGCGCCCTCCGGCCGGACGGCACCGGCCCGCTCGGCGCGGTCGGGGCCGCCCTGCTGGCCGACCTGCCGGTGGCCGGGCGCAGCGGGACGCTCATCCACCGGATGCGGCGGACCCCGGCCGCCGGGCGCTGCACGGCGAAGACCGGGACCCTGGTCGGCGTCTCCACCCTCGCCGGGATCTGCGACGGCCGCTTCGCGTTCGCCTTCCTGATGAACGGGATCGCCGACGCCAAGGCCCACGCCCTCCAGGACCGGATGACGATCGCCCTCGCCGCGGCCGGTTAGCCGAGCAGCTCGAGCAGGCCGGCCTCGTCGATCACCGGGACGTCGAGGCGCTCGGCCTTCTCGAGCTTGGTCCCGGCGCTCACCCCGGCGACCAGGTAGTCGGTCTTCTTGGACACCGAGCTCGTCACCCGCCCCCCGGCGGCGAGGATCCGCTCGGTCGCCTGCTCGCGGGAGAGGGTCGGGAGCGTCCCGGTGAGGACGAGCGTCAGCCCGGCGAGCGGCCCCTCGCCCGGGACCGGCCCGTCCTCGGCGAAGCGGAGGCCCGCCGCCCGCAGCCTCTCGATCTGGAGCGCCATCGCCGGATCGGCCAGCTGGGCGGCGATGATCCCGGCCATCTTCGCGCCGATCCCCGGGGTCTCGGCGATCGCCTCGGGCGAGGCGGCCAGGAGGGCGTCGACGTCGCGGAACCGGCGGGCCAGGTTCTGCCCGGTGACGGCGCCGACCTCCTCGATCCCCAGGGCGAAGAGGACGCGGGCGAACGGTCGCTCCCGGGAGGAGTCGATCGCGGCGATCAGGTTCCGGGCCGAGACCTCGGCGTAGCGCTCGAGCTCGATCAGCTGCTCGGCCCGCAGGGCGTAGATGTCGGGGGCCGTGGTCAGGAGGCCCCGGCCCTGGAGGGCGGCCACCTGCTTCTCGCCGAGGCCGTCGATGTCCATCGCCCCGCGCGAGACGAAGTGCTTGAGGAGCTGCCACTGGCGGCCGGGGCAGACCGGGTTGGGGCACTTGGTGAACACCCCGTCGGGCGGCTTCACCGTCGGCGTCGCGCACACCGGGCACTGTCCGGGCGGCTCGGGCGGCGGCGCCCGATCCGGGCGGCCGACCGCTCCCGGGGCCGGGGAGACCACTTGGGGGATGACGTCGCCGGCCCGCAGGACGATCACCTCGTCGCCGGGGCGCACGTCCTTGCGCCGGAGGTCCTCCTCGTTGTGGAGGGTGGCCAGCTTGACCGTGACCCCGCCGACGGCGACCGGCTCGAGGGCGCCGAACGGGTGGAGGTCGCCGTACTTCCCGACGTTCCAGTGCACGGCCCGGAGCATGGTCTTGGCGGTGGTGGGGGGGAACTTCCAGGCCACCGCCCAGCGCGGGTCCCGCCCGACCGCACCCAGGCGCCGCTGGAGCTCGTGGTCTGAGACCTTGACCACCACCCCGTCGATCTCGAAGTCGAGGCGCCCGCGCCGCTGCTCCCAGGCCAGGCACTGACCGACGACCTCGTCCTCGCCGTGGAGGAGCTGGATGTCGGGGTTGACGGGAAAGCCGCGGGCGCGCAGCCAGCCGAGGGCCTCCCAGTGCGTCTTTAGGGCGAGCCCCTCGCTGGCCCCGATGCCGTAGGCGAGCATGGACAGCGGCCGCTCGGCGGCCAGGGCCGGGTCGAGCTGGCGGATGGTCCCGGCCGCCGAGTTGCGCGGGTTCATGAAGGTCTGGAGCCCGGCGGCGGCCCGGCGCTCGTTGAGGGCGGCGAAGTCGGGCAGGGACATGTAGATCTCACCCCGCACCTCGACCAGCGGCGGGGCCTCGCGGATGCTCAGGGGGATCTGCCCGATGGTGCGCAGGTTGTGGGTCACGTCCTCACCGATCTCGCCGTTCCCCCGCGTTGCCCCCCGCTCGAGGATGCCGTCGCGGTAGAGCAGAGAGATGGCCAGGCCGTCGATCTTCGGCTCGCAGACGAACTCGAAGGTCGGCTCGTCGATCCCCTCGCGGGCCAGGTGCCCGCGCATCCGGGCCACCCAGGCCCGGAGCTCCTCCTCGGAGCGGGCGTTGGCCAGCGAGAGCATCGGCAGCAGGTGGGTCACCTTGCCGAGCCGGCTGACCGGCGCCCCGCCCACCCGCTGGGTCGGGGAGTCCCGGGTGACGAGCTCCGGGTGGGCCGCCTCGATGGCGCGCAGCTCGTCGAACAGCGCGTCGTACTCGTCGTCCCCGATCTCCGGGTCGTCGAGGACGTAGTAGCGGTACTCGTGGTGGATGAGGATCGACCGCAGCTCCTGCGCCCGCTCCGCCGCCTCGGGGCCGCCGGCGCCGCCGGACGGCACGCCCGCCCACCTCGGGTGGCGGGCGCCCGGGCCGCTGCCGTCGCCGGGCTCAGCCATCGAGCAGACGCTCGAGCTCGAACTCCCGCAGCACCTCGATCCCCGGAAGATCGGTGAGATCGAAGTGGATCGGGGTCAGGGCGATCCGCCCGGCCGCCACCGCCGCCAGATCGGTCCCCGGCTCGTCCCGGAAGCCGGGATCGTTGCCGTAGACCCAGAAGTGGCGCCCGCCGCCCTCGGCTCGCTCCAGGCGCAGCTCGTCGTTGTAGAGCCGCTTCCCCAGCCGGGTTACCTCCACGCCCTGGGGGGTCACCCCGGGGACGTTGATGTTCAGGAGGGTTCCCGGCGGCAGGGGCTGGGACTCGAGCGACCCGACCAGGCGAGCGACGAAGGCCGCCGCCACCTCGAAGTCGAAGCCCGACTCGTCGCTGAAGTCGACGCCCCACCCCCGCGACTGCTGGGAGACGGCGATGCCCGGGACCCCGAGGATCAGGGCCTCGAAGGCGGCGGCCACTGTCCCCGAGTAGGTGATGTCATCGCCGAGGTTGGCCCCGTGGTTGATCCCCGAGACCACGAGATCGAGCCGGAGGTCCTCGATCAGGCCGAGCTGGGCGAGCCGGACGCAGTCGACGGGCGTCCCGTCGGTGGCGTAGCCGACGCTCCCGTCGCCGAAGTCGACCTCGGTGACCAGGAGCGGCCGGCGGGTGGTGATCGACCGGGCGGTGGCCGACCGGTTGCCGTCGGGCGCGATCACCGCCAGGCGCACCCCGTCGACGGCGCGCAGGGCCCGGCGCAGGGCCTGGAGCCCGTCGGCCTCGATTCCGTCGTCGTTGGTCAGCAGTACCTGCACCACGTGTCCAGGATATTCGGACGTCCGGTCCCCATCGCTCCGGTCGACCCCGGCCGGCGGGACCCTGGCCGAGGGGCGGGCGGGGCGGGGGCGGGGGCGCCGGCCGGAGACCTCGGACCCGGCGGGCCGGACTCGCCGTCCCCGGCGGCGGCGGCCCGAGTGCTCAGACGAGCTCGAGGAAGACCATCTCGGTCGAGTCCGACCGGCGGGGACCGAGCTTGAGGATCCGGGTGTAGCCGCCGGGCCGCGTCTCGTAGCGGGGCGCGACCTCCTCGAAGAGCTTGTGGACGATGAACTTGTCCTGGCCGAGGGCCGAGAGGGCCAGCCGCCGGGCGTGGAGGTCACCGCGCTTGGCCAGGGTGATCAGCTTCTCGATCTCCGGCTTGACCGCCTTGGCCTTGGCCTGGCTGGTCTTTATCCGCTCGTGCTCGATCACCTCCTTGCACAGGTTGCGCAGGAGCGCCTTGCGGTGGGCCGAGTCACGGCTCAGCTTGTGGCGTGTCTTCTGGTGGCGCATCCCGTCTCCCCCGCTCAGTCCGCGCGGAGGTGCAGGCCGCGGGCCTCGAGCGTCTCGATGACCTCGTCGATCGACTTCTTGCCGAAGTTGGGGATCGCGTTGAGCTCGGCCTCGGACTTGGAGATCAGATCGCCGACGGTCTGGATCCCGGCCCGCTTGAGGCAGTTGTAGGAGCGCACGCCGAGCTCGAGCTCCTCGATGAGGATCCCCCACTCCTCGCCCTGCAGGGCCACCGGCACCGCGCCGGCGGCGCCGCCGGCCAGGGCGCCGTCGAGGGCGCCGTGGGGGCCCTCGCGGAGCTCGGCCAGGCGCTCGACGTCGGTGAAGATGGCCAGCTGGGAGATCAGGAGCTCAGCCGCCTCGCGCAGGGCGGCCGACGGCTCGACCGAGCCGTCGGTCTCGATGTCGAGGGTCAGCTTGTCGAAGTCCGTCTTCTGACCGACCCGGGCCTGCTCCACCGCGTAGGCGACTCGGCGGACCGGGGAGAAGATCGAGTCGATGGGGATCACCCCGATCGGCTGGTCGGCCGACTTGTTCTCCTCGGCCGGACGGTAGCCCCGGCCGCGGCCGACGGTCAGGTAGAGCTCGAGCTTGGTCTTCTTCTCGAGGGTGGCGATGTGGACGTCGGGGTTGAGGACCTCGACGCCGGACGGGAGATCGATGTCCTTGGCGGTGATCTCGCCCGGCCCGGTGGCCACCAGGGCCGCCTCGACCTCGGTCGCGTCGGAGTGCATCCGGCAGACCACGCCCTTGAGGTTCAGGACGATGTCGGTGACGTCCTCGGTCACCCCCTTGATGGTCGAGAACTCGTGCGCCACCCCCTCGATGCGAACGCTGGTCACGGCGGCCCCGGCCAGCGAGGACAGCAGCACCCGGCGCAGGGAGTTGCCGAACGTGTAGCCGAAGCCGCGGTCGAGGGGCTCGATGACAAACGAGCCACGGTTCTCCTCGACGGATTCACTCGTGATCCGGGGGATTTGAAAATCAAGCATCGGGGTCCTAACGTCGTCGTGTTCTAGGCCCGCGCCAAGCGACTGCGGGGGTGCGCGGGACGATTGCTACTTCGAGTACAGCTCGACGATGAGCTGTTCCTGCACCGGGGCGGCGACCTCGCGCCGCTCGGGGCGCCGCAGCACCTTCGCGGTCAGGGAGTCATGGTCGGCCTGCAACCAGGCCGGTACCTGCCCGGTCAGCTCGGTGGCGTCGCGGATGACCTGCTCGGCCGCCGTCTTGGACTTGACGGCGATGACGTCGCCGGGGCGGACCTGGTAGCTCGGGATGTCGACCCGGCGGCCGTTGACCGTCCAATGGCCGTGACGGACGAGCTGTCGCGACTGACGGCGCGAGGCGGCGAAGCCGAGGCGGACGAGCACGTTGTCGAGGCGGCACTCGAGCAGGGTCAGCAGGTTCTCGCCGGTGATCCCCGGCTGGCGCGATGCCTTCTCGTAGTAGCTGCGGAACTGCCGTTCGAGCACTCCGTAGTAGCGCCGGGCCTTCTGCTTCTCGCGCAGCTGGAGGCGGTACTCGCTCTGCTTCTGGCGGCCACGGCCATGCTCGCCCGGCGGGTAGGCCCGCCGCTCGACGCCGCACTTGTCGGTCAGGCAGCGCTCGCCCTTGAGGAAGAGCTTCTGGCCCTCGCGGCGGCACTGCTTGCACTGCGCGGATGTGTCTCTGGCCATCTCGGAACCTCAGGCGTCTAGACGCGGCGCCGCTTGCGGGGGCGGCAGCCGTTGTGGGCTTGGGGGGTGACGTCCTTGACGCCGGTGACCTCGAGGCCGGCGGCCTGGAGGGAGCGGATCGCCGTCTCCCGCCCGGAGCCGGGCCCCTTGACGAAGACCTCGACCTTCTGCAGGCCCTGCTCGATCCCCTTGCGGGCAGCGGCGTCGGCGGTGACCTGAGCGGCGAACGGGGTCGACTTGCGCGAGCCCTTGAAGCCGGCGCCGCCGGCCGACTCCCAGGCGATTACGTTGCCCTGCTGGTCGGTCAGGGAGACGATGGTGTTGTTGAAGGAGGTCTTGATGTGGGCCTGGCCGATGGGGATGTTCTTCTTCGGCTTGCGGCGGCCGCGGGCTGGGCGCCTGGGAGCCGGCATCTACTTCTTACCTGCCTTCTTCTTGCCGGCGACCTGCATGCGCTTGGGTCCCTTGCGGGTCCGGGCATTGGTCTTGGTCTTCTGGCCGCGAACCGGGAGGCCGCGCCGGTGGCGGATGCCCCGGTAGCAGCCGATCTCGGTCAGGCGCTTGATGTCCTGGGAGCGCTCCCGGCGCAGGTCGCCCTCGACGGTGAGGTCGGTGTCGATGATGTCGCGCAGCCGGCCGATGTCGG